>JANQIP010000162.1 GCA_028282095.1 Xanthobacteraceae bacterium
GATGCGGCACCAACGCTTGGGCTCGTCTCATTGTGTTGGTGCCGCATCACAGAGCATCGGATTGGCTAATGTTCCGGGCTGACGGTCCGGGGTAGGACCGTCAGAGTCGGAACACTAGGTGGAGCGGCAAATCTCATCCTCCTGCGAAACGCGGGCGGTAATCCGGCGCAGCATGCTGGAGGGGGCACAGCTCATACTTCTGCGAAACGGGGCTGTAACAACGCACGGCGCGGTGGAGGGAACATAATCCTATCCTCCCCCGTGAAACGGGGGAGGATAAGGGCAAGCCTTGTGCTGGAGGATGAGAGCACCTCTGTACGGCAGGATGAGAGCACTTTTCTAAGAGTGGCGACCAGATAGGGACAAGGAGGGCGCCATTGTCTAAGGCGAAGCAATCACGCTCCAATATCGGGCTTTGGCCGATATCGGGGGTTGGCCGAGGTGAACGGCCTGGGGCTTTGCGGCGTTGATCCTTGCAGGATCCGGCCTGCGCGCTATCATAGCGAGTTATCCCGAAAAATTACAACCATTTTCGGACACGATCATGCGACAAAACAAAGAGAAACAGAGCGCGATCGACTCATATCAACCAGACGCCATCGCGCTCCAGGAGAACGTCCATGGGCTCCACCCCAAAGTCCCCGGACCACAACGACAAGACAGGTGATGCCGCGGCAAGGCCGGAGGCTCGTAAGGCGACCGAGACGCCCGAGGCGAGCGACGAAAGGCTCGACGAGGCGCTGGAGGAGAGTTTTCCGGCATCCGATCCGCCATCGGAGTGCCAGCCCTCGCCGAGCCCCTACGACAAGGATGAGACCTGATTGATCGGCGGTAGTGATGCGGCACCAACGCTTGAGCCCGTCTCATTTTATTGGTGCCGCATCACAAAGCATCGGATTAGCTAGTGTTCCTTACCTGACGGTTCGGGGTCGGACCGTCAGAGTCGGAACAGTAGCGCCGCACGGGTATTCTGTTCATGGTGCGGCTGTCTCGCCCCCGAGGTGGGGCGAGAGGCGGAGCGTTAAGGATAAGACTATTTTCTTAAGGCGCGCGGCCCCGCAACGCCGTAAATTGTGGACCGGCCGGCACCTAGAGCATGATTCCGTTCATCCTTTCCCGGCTCGCGCGGGAGGGCTGGGCAGGGGGCGATTTAAGCCGTAGGAAACTGTCCTTCGGCCCTTGCGGGATTGCTGCGCGATCGGATCTCCCGCTAAAGGAGAAACCGATCGAATTCGAGCCCAAGGCGATCACTCGGAAAGCGTATGAGGGGGGACCATGGGGCGCAAATATTTCGGCACGGACGGCATTCGCGGCCGCGCCAATGACGTGATCACGCCGGAACTCGCGCTGCGGGCCGGCCAGGCGACCGGCCTCGTCTTCCGCCATGGCGAGCACCGCAACCGCGTCGTGATCGGCAAGGACACAAGGCTCTCCAGCTATATGATCGAGACGGCGCTGGTGGCGGGATTCACCTCGGTCGGCCTCGACGTGCTGCTGCTCGGGCCGATGCCGACGCCAGCGGTCGCCATGCTGACGAGGTCGATGCGCGCCGATGTCGGGGTGATGATCTCGGCCTCGCATAATCCATACTCCGACAATGGCATCAAGCTGTTCGCTCCGGACGGCTACAAGCTGTCCGACGAGGTGGAGGAGGAAATCGAGCAGCTTATCGACGCCGACCTCACCAAGAAACTCGCCAAATCACCCGCGCTCGGACGGGCGAAGCGGATCGAAGGCGTGCATGACCGCTACATCGAGTTTGCCAAGCGCACGCTGCCGCGCGCGCTCTCGCTCGAAGGGCTGCGCGTCGTCGTCGACTGCGCCAATGGGGCGGCCTATCGCGTCGTCCCGGAAGCCTTGTGGGAGCTTGGTGCCGAGGTCATCTCGATCGGCGTCGAGCCGGACGGGTTCAATATCAATCGCGACTGCGGCTCGACCTCGCCGCAGGCGCTGATGGCAAAAGTGCGCGAAATGCGCGCCGATGTCGGCATCGCGCTCGACGGCGACGCAGACCGCGTTGTCCTGGTCGATGAGCGCGGCCACCTCATCGACGGCGACCAGCTTCTGGCGGTCATTGCCGAGAGCTGGAAAGAGGACGGACGGCTCGCTCAGCCCGGCCTCGTCGCGACCATCATGAGCAATCTCGGCCTCGAACGGCGGCTGAAAGAGGTCGGCCTGTCGCTGCTGCGCACGCCGGTGGGCGATCGCTATGTGCTCGAAGAGATGCGCTCGCAGGGTTACAATCTCGGCGGCGAGCCTTCCGGCCATATCATTCTCTCCGATTACGCAACGACCGGTGACGGCTTTGTCGCCGCCTTGCAGGTGCTCGCCGTCGTCAAGAAACTCGATCAGCCGGTCTCAAAAGTGTGCCATCGCTTCGATCCCTTGCCGCAGTTCACCAAGAATGTGCGCTTTCGCACCGGCAAGGTACAGCCGACCGAGCATGCACGTGTGCGTGACGCGATCGCCGACGCCGAGCTGCGCCTCAACGGCCAGGGCCGCCTGATCGTGCGCCCCTCCGGCACCGAGCCGGTGGTCCGCGTGACCGGCGAAGGCGATGATCCGGAGTTGGTCGAGGAGGTGGTTGACGGGATTGTCGAGGCGCTGACCGACGTCGCCGCGGGCTGAGCGCGCGCCGAGCGGCTTTGGAGCGCGATTGCTTCGATCGCGCCCTCTTTGCTCTTCGTGTTTTGTCGCATAGCTCTAGAGCGCGTCCATTCAGATCGAAGCGATCGCGCTCCATTTCTCTTTGTTTTGTCGCATGATCTTGTCCGAAAAGCCTGCCAACTTTTCGGGATCATGCTGCTCTTCGTTTGGTCGCATGATCTTGTCCGAAAAGTCTGCCAACTTTTCGGGATCATGCTGCTTTTCGTTTGGTCGCATGATCTTGTCCGAAAAGTCTGCCAACTTTTCGGGATCATGCTGTCTCTTTGTCTGGTCGCATGATCTTGTCCGAAAAGTCTGCCAACTTTTCGGGATCATGCTGTCTCTTCGTTTGGTCGCATGATCTTGTCCGAAAAGTCTGCCAACTTTTCGGGATCATGCTCCAAGGTCGTCCGCGTTCTGATTTGCGGTGATGCCCTTGCCTCAGGCGCGAGGGCGCATACATCTGGCGCATCCCGCCATAAGCGCCATCATGACCGACACGCCCCAAGCCATCGTCGCCGATCGCCTCGTCAAGGTCTACAAAGGCGGAACGGCGGTTGCAGGCATCTCCTTCGCGCTGCCGGTCGGCTCGATCACCGGCCTGCTTGGCGGCAATGGCGCCGGCAAGACCACCACCATTGCGATGATCATGGGGCTCGTCATCCCGACCTCCGGCGTCGTCAAGGTGCTCGGCGCCGAGATGCCGAACCAGCGCTATCGCGTATTGCACCGGATGAACTTCGAGAGCCCCTATGTCGAGATGCCGATGCGGCTCACGGTGCGGCAGAACCTGACGGTTTTCGGGCGGCTCTACGGCGTTGAGCATATCCGCGCGCGCATCGCGCAGCTCGCCGCCGAGCTCGACCTCACCGATTTCCTCGATCGGCCGAGCGGAAAGCTCTCCGCCGGCCAGAAGACGCGGGTGTCGCTCGCAAAATCGCTGCTCAACCACCCGGACGTGCTGCTGCTCGACGAGCCGACCGCCTCGCTCGATCCCGACACCGCCGACTGGGTGCGCAGCCACCTCGAACGCTATCGCCGCGAACACAATGCGACGGTGCTGCTGGCCTCCCACAACATGACCGAGGTCGAGCGCCTGTGCGAGCGCGTGATCATCATGAAACGGGGCATCATCGAGGACGAAGACACGCCCGCGGCGCTGCTCGCGCGCTATGGGCGAACGACGCTCGAAGAGGTGTTCCTCGACGTGGCGCGTGGCCGGCCGGACCTGCAGGAGGCGGCGCAATGAGCGCAGGCTCAGCCGAAACCAGCATTTCCATTTATCGCATTGCCGCGATGGTCGAACGCTATTGGTATCTGCTGCGTTCGTCCTGGCCGCGTCTGCTCGATCTCGTCTATTGGCCGGCAGTGCAGATGTTCATGTGGGGATTTCTGCAGAGCTATTTGGCGAACGCCGACAGTTTCTTCGCCCGCGCCGGCGGCACTTTTCTCGGCGCCGTGCTGCTGTGGGACATTCTGTTCCGCGGCCAGCTCGGTTTTTCGATTTCGTTTCTTGAGGAGATGTGGTCGCGCAACCTCGCCAATCTGATGATGAGCCCGCTCAAGCCGGCCGAGTTCATCATCGCGCTGATGATCATGAGCGTCATCCGGCTCGCGATCGGCATGGTGCCCGTATCTCTTATGGCGATCGCCTTTTTCGGATTCAACCTCTACGAGCTTGGCTTCGCGCTTGCGGCGTTCTTCGCCAATCTGATCTTAACGAGTTGGGCCGTCGGGATTTTTGTGTCCGGCGTCGTGCTCCGCAATGGGCTTGGCGCGGAGAACATCGCCTGGACGGTCATGTTCATCTTCCTGCCGCTCACGTGCGTCTACTACCCGGTGACGGTCCTTCCGACCTATCTTCAATATGTGGCCTGGGCGCTGCCCCCGACCTATGTGTTCGAGGGCATGCGGGCCCTCTTGATCGACCAGCAGTTCCGCGCCGATCTGATGGTGCAGGCCTTTGCATTGAATATTGTTTTCTTCGTCGCCGGGTCGGTTGCCTTTGCGCAATTGCTCAACAGCGCGCGCCGCCACGGCTCGCTGCTGAATACGGGCGAGTAGCCCTCCCCTTTTCCGCTCGGTTTGTCAGCGAAGACGCGGCGGTCGGACGCCCGGCTTTCTGTCGCGCGCGCGCATAGAGCGCGATGCATTCAGGTTGAATCGATCGCGCTCTGTTTCTCTTTTTTTTGTCGCATGACCTTGCCCGAAAAGTCTGCAACTTTTCGGGATCATGCTCTAGATCGAGTTTACTAAGCCATCGGAGAAGTGCCACAATGTCGGTTGCGCGATGCAATATTTGGTCGCAAATTTGACAAAGAATAAAAATTGCGGCTGGCTATGGCGCTATTTTGATTTTTTATAGGAGAAAAGCCATGGCAGTCGTCGACCCTACGGAGCCTTCGCAATTCTCAAGCGATAACGGCTTTGGCCTTGGCGTCTCCTCGCCGCTTTACTGGTTCTACGAGATGACTCATGCGGCGTTGAACCCCTCCCGCGCGATGGCGGATGCGGCCAAACTTTTCTTCAACAATCCGGCCAACCCGCTCGCGCATACGCCGATCGGTAAATCGATGGCCGCGGCCTGCGAGCTGTTCGAGCGCACGACCCGTCGTTATGGCCAGCCCGAATGGCGGATCGACGAAACCGTGGTGAACGGCAAGCCCGTGCCGGTCCGCATCGAGACGATGTGGGAGCGGCCGTTCTGCCGGTTGCTGCACTTCCATCGCGAAACCGAGTTCAGCCATCGGCAGGATCCGCGCGTGCTGGTCGTCGCGCCGATGTCCGGGCACTATGCAACGCTCTTGCGCGGCACCGTGGAGGCGATGCTGCCCAACCACGACGTCTACGTCACCGAATGGGTCGATGCCCGCATGGTCCCGATCAGCGAGGGCTCGTTCGATCTCGACGACTATATCGATTATCTGATTGCGATACTGCGTCTGCTCGGCAGCGATACGCATATATTGGCTGTGTGCCAACCATCGGTTCCCGTTGTGGCAGCGATCGCCCTGATGGAGGCGAACGGCGACGATCACGTCCCCGAAAGCATGACGCTGATGGGCGGCCCGATGGACACAAGGGTCAATCCCACCGCGGTCAACCAGCTTGCGGAAAAGCGCGGAGCCGACTGGTTCCGCCACAATGTCATCACCAAGGTCCCGTTCCCCAATCCCGGCGTCATGCGCGACGTCTATCCGGGGTTCCTGCATCTCAATGGCTTCATGACGATGAATCTCGACCGCCATATCGAGGCGCACGGCAAGCTGTTCATGCATCTGATCGAGGGCGACGGCGATTCGGCAGCGGCCCATCGCGAGTTCTATGACGAGTATCTTGCGGTCATGGACCTCACCGCCGAGTTCTATCTGCAGACCGTCGATACCGTGTTCGTGCGCCATTCGTTGCCGAAAGGCGAGATGATGCACCGCGGCTATCGCGTCGATCCGGGCGCGATCAAGCGCGTCGCCCTGAAGACGATCGAGGGCGAGCTCGACGACATCGCAGGCCCCGGCCAAACCCACGCGGCGCATGACATGTGCCCCGGCATTCCCGACCATCGCCGGGCGCATTGGGTGCAGCCGGGCGTCGGCCATTTCGGCGTGTTCCACGGTTCACGTTTCCGCTCGGAGGTGCTCCCGCGCGTGCACGATTTCATCCGGGCGCACGATTAAGAGCGCGATCCCCAAACGTTGGCAGACTTTTGGGGATCATGCTCTGGATTCCAGATTCCGTTCATTCCCGCGAAAGCGGGAATCCCCCTTGGCGGTGCATCTGGTTCCCCGCTTTCGCGGGGACGAACGGACAAGTGATGCGGCACCAACGCTTGGGCTCGTCCCATTGTGTTGGTGCCGCATCACAAAGAATCAAATTAGCTAGTGTTCCTTACCTGACGGTCCGGGGTCGGACCGTCAGAGTCGGAACGCTAGAGAGCGCGATCATTTAAGATCTAATCAGTCGCGCTCACTTCCTCTTTGGCGTTCAACGCGCGCGGCCGATGTCGGCGACCGTTACCGAGACCGCAAAGGTGTCGTTCCCGCGCGCGATCGTCAGCTCCACCGGCCGGCCGACGCCGATCTGCTGCAGCATGTCGGTCAAGTCGGCGAGGCGGCGGACCGGGGCACCGTTCGCGCCGACGATAACGTCGCCGAGCGTGCCGGTCGCCATGTCGACGCCCTGCAGGCCCGCGCGTTCGGCGGGCGAGCCGGGCACGGTGCGCACGATGATGATGCCCTCAACCCCGAGACGCGCCGCCACCGGTTCGGCGGCCGAGACAATCCCAAGGCCGGGCGTCGGCACGCGGCCATTGCGGATCAGGTCGGGCACAACCCGGTTCACGGTATCGACCGGAACGGCGAACCCAATGCCGGCATTGGAGCCGGACGGCGAGAAGATCGCGGTGTTGACCCCGATCAGCCGCCCGGCGGAGTCGAGCAGCGGCCCGCCCGAATTGCCCGGGTTGATCGCCGCATCGGTCTGGATCACGTTGCTGATCTCCCGCCCGCCGACGGTCGGAAGACGGCGTTTGAGCGCGCTGATGACCCCGGTCGTCAGCGATTGATCGAGGCCGAACGGGTTGCCGATCGCGAATGCCGCCTGCCCGACCTGCAGATCGGCCGAGGTCCCGATCGGAATCGGCGGCGGCAGCGATCGCAGGCCGGACAGGCGCAGCACGGCGAGATCGTAGTTCGGCGCAAGCCCGCGGATATCGGCGCGCGCCACCTCGCCATTGGCAAGACGGACGGCGATCCTTCGTGCGCCTTGAACCACATGGGCATTGGTGACGACATGGCCGGCATCGTCCCAGATGAAACCGGTTCCGGCCTGAGCGCCCTGCTCCTCATCGGAAAATGAAAAGCCGCTCATGCCGGCCCGCCCGGCGACATGCACGACCGACGGCGAGGTGCGGTTGAAAATCTCGATCGTCGTCTTTTCCCAGTCGGCGAGGGAACCGCGCGGCTCGACCGCACGCGGCGTGGTCGCGGAATAGAAGAGCGGCCGAAAATAAGGCTGGGCGATCATCACCCCGAGCACGACAACGATCACCAGCAGGACTAAACGCGCAGACCGATCCACGACCCTTCTCCAAAGCGGTTTTCATACGACGATTGGAACAATATGTACGCAATGTTGCTCGATTAAGAGGGCTTGTCAGCCGATCGTTCCTTCCCGCGGCTTTCGTGCGTGATCACCATGGGTTGCGGTCCTCTGGCACAGGATCATGCGGCAGGACAAGCGAAGAGGCACGTGAATGGTGCGGCCGACCGCGCTTCGGCGGCACGACGACGCGCTCACCGCTTGCCGATTCCGATTCCATCGCAACGCAATTCGTTCTAAATCAGAAGCGTGGACGATGGTCCGCGGTCGCAATCGTTCAAGGTGGCTCGGCTCTCGACATCTATGGTCGCAAGAAGTGAGGCAGCCGACTCGGGGCGCAGCGTAAGCGGGGTGCCGGACGGTACCCGCACGAACCTATCCGCCGCCCTGCGCGAGGCGACCCGTTCCCTGCATCATCGTGCCGAGCGCTCAGGCGTTACGCTGCAAATCCTGCGGGGCGGCGCGACGCGGCGGGCCTATGCTACGCTGTTGCAGAACCTCTTGCCGGTCTACCGCGCGCTGGAGGACGGGCTCGAACGCCATCGCGACACGCCCGGCGTCCGGCTCATCATCCGCCCCGAGCTCAGCCGCGCCACGGCGATCGCGCATGATCTTGCCGATCTCAATGCCGAGGCCGAATGTCTGCCGTTTCTCCCGGAGGGTGAGCAATATGCGCGTCGCATCGCCGACATCGCCGATGGTGAGCCGGTGCGCTTGATCGGGCACGCCTATACCCGCTATCTCGGCGATCTCAGCGGCGGCCGGGTGCTGCGCACCTTGCTTGGGCGTACGCTCGCGCTGCCGCCGTCCTCGCTCACGCTTTACGAATTCTCCACCATCCCCGATCCCGACCGCTACAAAGTGGGCTATCGCCGGGCTCTCGATCGCGTGGCAAGCGAGGCCGATGCGGCGGCAGTCATCGACGAAGCGATGGGCGCCTTCCGCCTTTACATCGCTCTGTCCTGCGCGGTCGAGGCGGCCGCCGGGCGCAAGAGAGCATCGGAGCTGTCAACGCCGGGTATGGGCAGGTCCCGCAGTTGATCGATGCAGGTCGGGCGCGGACCACAGCGCGACTATGACAAGAAAAGCTCAGCTCGCCGGGGCGAGCTTCTTGACGACCTGGCGCTTGAGCACCAGCGCGCGCGGCGACAACTCGACATCGCGCGCCTTCACCAGGAAGGCGTCGAGACCACCGCGGTGATCCACGCTCTTTAGCGCATTCGCCGAGATACGCAGCCGCACCGCCCGCCCGAGCGCTTCGGAGCGCAGCGTGACATTGACCAGATTGGGCAGGAACCGGCGCTTGGTCTTGATGTTGGAATGGCTGACCTTGTGGCCCACAAGCACACCTTTTCCGGTCAATTCGCATCGTCGCGACATCAGAGCCTCAAACGCTTGCCATCCGGCGGCCGCGCGCCGTCGGCAGAAAACAGGAATCAATGGAGGCCGGACGTATAGTAAGCCCCTGCAGGCCCGTCAAGCCAGGCCAGGGTTCGGCCTGCTCCGGACAGTTTATCTCAGGCGGGTGCATCGTTCAAAAAAAGACGATGCGCAAGAACAATTAGGTCTTCAACGTGTATGGTTCCCAGCCTCGGCCGGAACCTGTTCTGAGGTCAAGGCAGGGTTTGTCTTGGCGTCTAACGCCGGCAAGAGGCGCGCAGGCCCATGCATTTGATACCAGTTCATGCGGAGGATGCCAATGACACAGGAACCACGCCCTTTGCCCGGCTTCATGCCCGGCCGCGTCCCCGATGACGCCCGGCCGCCCGAAAGTTTCGATCCGTTGAGTCTTGCCAAGCATCTGCTGCGTGTGATCCGCGCCGGCACGCTTGCGACGCTCGACCGCAGCGGGTATCCGTTTGCCTCGCTCGTGAATACGGCGACGGATATCGACGGCTCGCCGGTGATCCTGGTGTCGCGCCTTACGACCCATACCGCCAATCTGGAGCGCGATCCCCGCGCCTCCATCCTGCTGGCAGAACGCGGCAAAGGCGATCCCCTCGCCCATCCGCGCCTGACCGTGCTGGGTCGCTTCGAGCGACGCGACGATGACCCGCGCTTGGCGCGGCGCTTTCTCGCCCGCCATGTGAAGTCGGAGCTCTATTCCGACTTTGCCGATTTCTCGTTCTGGCGCATGACGGTGGTCTCGGCCCATCTCAATGGCGGGTTTGCGCGGGCAGCCGACCTTACGGGCGAGGAACTCCTTACCAGCCTTGCCGGAGGGGACGAACTGGTGGCGGTGGAGGCTAGCGCCGTTGAGCATATGAATGAGGACCATGCCGACGCCGTCCTGCTCTATGCGACCAAGCTGCTCGGCGGCACGACCGGCGCGTGGCGCGTGACAAGTGTCGATCCCGAGGGAATCGATCTCGCGCTTGGTGATTCAACCCTGCGGCTTGCCTTTCCGCATCGCGTCACCGACCGCATGGGTTTGATAACCGTCCTCAAGCAGTTCGCCGACACTGCGCGCGCGATGAACTAACCTCGCTCACGCACGGCAATGCCAGCAATCCGTGGCCCGCCGACCAAGGCAGCGCATAATCCTCCTGAAAAGTTGCGGACTGTCCGGACAAGCTCACGCGAGAACGGCGCTGCTCCGAAAAGCTGCAGACTATTCGGACAAGATCATGCGACGGTAAAAAAGAAGAAACGGAGCGCGATCGACTTACCCGGAAGCAAATCGCGCTCAGACAAATCGCGCTCAGGGTACGGCCGTACCGTTCAGCTCCACCACTTGGTTCGATCGGTCCAGGCCCCCTCATAGAGCGCCGAATAGGTGCGCCGCAACTCGCCAATCGCTTCTTCGATTTCGCTTTTCTGCCGCTCCAAGAGCCTGATCTGCTCAACGCACTGCTCGCGGGTGAGTTTGAGCGCATGCGGCTCGCTGGCCTCTTGCCCGGCCGAGAGAAGGGCGCTGATTTCGCGCAGAGTGAAACCGAGCTGCTTCCCTTTCATGATCAGTTTCAGCCGTTGGCGATCCTCTTCGCTGTAGGTGCGGGACGAGCCGGCTCGGATCGGTCTGAGCAAACCTTTGCTCTCATAGAAGCGCAGCGTGCGCAGTGTAAGACTGTATTCACGGGCAAGATCGCTGATCGTGTAAGAGCGCCCCTCCATTGGGCTAGCCAGATCAGCCGTAGACCTTTCGATCGCCATAAGTCCGAGTTCGGAATTGTCGGAACTCTCCGTTTTCATGGTCATACCCTATCGAAACACCTATACCCGATAGCCTGAACCGACTAGTCTTAGTTGGAACAGGTTATACTATACAGCTACATAGCTTGTTCTACGAATCCGTAGGTTTTATCATAAATCAAAAAAAATCGCTGTCTACAATTACAAATTAGGTTCGCTCAACTCTCGCGCCAAGAAGATGCGAACAGACATGAAACTTAACCGGTTTTTTACCTTGTTTCGTTGAAAGTCGGAGTGGGCCGGTGGCGCTCGCCTTAGATCAATCGTTCCTAAACGAAACCGGCTTGGGGCGGATGTTTGGGCGGCCTGTTACGACGGTCCACGATTCCGGGTCAGCATCATGGCAGCGGCGCAAGCACAGGCAAAAAGGGAGCACCGCAAGGTGCAGGCCGAGGCCGAGGCCGACACCGTGCCGGGCCGGAGCGAGGCCGGATTTCGAAGCTGGCTCAAAACGGTCATTCCGAACATAGGCGCGCCCGAGACGCTCATCGACGCGGCGGCCGATGCCCCGGTCGATCATAGGAACCAGGCAATCGGCGCAAACCAAGCGCCGTCCGCATCGGCGGCTCGGAAGCGGGCGTATCCATCGTCCGCCGACAGCCCGACCCCGGCCGATCACGATCTGGCGGCGCTTTGCGGTCGGCTGGACATGATCACGCGTCGACTGGGGCGGCTGGTTGCGCATGTGGCTGGCGAACCATCTACCCCTGGCACGCCGGCCGCGGCAGGCGAGAATGCCCTCACCAGCGCGATCGCCGAGATCGCGGCGCGGCAACGTGTTCTCGACGACGGCGGGCGCGCCGTCTCCGGCATGTTCTCGCCGCCACCGGGTTCACCGGGACCGGCGCCGGCATCCGCGCCGACTGCGCCTTCTCCCGACCTCGGCGGCCTTGAACACCAGCTCAAGCTCATCACGACCCAGCTTGAACTGCTGCGCTCGCCGAGTCGGGCCGACGAAATCCTCACCGAGCTGCGGGAGCAGCTCAAGGGCATCTCGACGGTGCTTGAGAATTTCGTGCCGCGCAGCGCCTTCGAAGCGCTGGAAGGCGAGGTGCGGGCTCTCGGGGCCCGGCTCGATCAGACCCGCAGCACGACTGCCGATGGCGATGCTTTCTTAGCGCTTGAACACGGCCTCGGCGAGATACGTGACGCCTTGCGAGGGCTCGCCCCCGGCGAACTCGACCAGGCGGTGCGCACGCTCTTGCGCAAGATCGACCACATCACCGAATCGGAGCCCGATCCGGTGATGTTTCAACAGCTTGATGCCGCGGTCGCAGCGCTGCGCGGCATCGTCGCGCAAGTCGCTTCCGGCGAAGCCCTCGCGGGGCTCGTCAAGGAAGTGCGGGCGCTCAGCGACAAGATCGAGCAGTCGGCAACGGTATCCACCGACCCCAACGCCCTGCACATTCTGGAACAGCAGATCAAGGGGATCGCGGACACGCTCGGCACCCGGCCGGCCGTGCCGCATCATTCTCCCGCGCCGACGATCGAACCGCTGATCGAGCAGCTTTCGCAAAAACTCGACCGGTTCGACCTCTCGGCCACTGAAGAAACCGTATTCGAACCGATCAAACAGCATATCGACGAACTCGGCGATAAGATCGAACGCCTGCAATCGTCGCCCGATCCATCGGCCTTGGTCACGCTGGAGCAGCGCCTCGACTTCCTTGCCGATACGATTACGCGCTTGAGACCGCCCGAGGCGCAGTCCGAAGCCCTGACGGGGATCGAAGAGCGCCTTCGCGGTCTTGCCGAAAGGCTCGATCGGCTCGACGAGCACAAGTGGGAACGCCCCGATATCGGACCGCTCGAGCAGCGGATTGCACAACTATCGGAACGGCTCATCGCTTCAGAAGCCCGGCTCGGCACGCTGCAGGCGATCGAGCGCGGCATCGCGGACCTGCTGGCCCATCTCGACGAGAAACGCAAATCGCGCACCGTGAACGACAGGTCGGCCGATGCGCCCGCGGCGACAGCCGGACCGGGGATGCGCCCTACGGACGATGCGGAACAATCTGCGTCCGATGAGAAAGCCGAAGCCGAGCTCGGCGACCCGCGCACATCCGTCGCTGTCGTCCCCGCCGCGCAGGCCGCCGCCTCATCATCGGCCTATTCGCCCTCCGCCCCGCCGTCCTCGCTTGGCGAACCCGCCGCCGGCGAAGCGAAACCGCCGCCCGACCAGCCGATCGAACCGGGCTCGGGACCACCGCATGGCTTTGCCAAGCGTAGCATGGCCGATCACATTGCTGCCTCGCGGACCGCGCGCGAAGCGACCTCCGCCGGCGAGGCCGAACCTTCGTCATCGCGACCAAACTTCATCGTCGCAGCCCGCCGTGCCGCCCAGGCCGCCAGCGAGCAGCACAGCCAATCTGTGGCATCCGCCGGGACAACTGCCGATAACGTGCATGGGACGGCCAAGAAGCTCGCCGATCGCGTCAGATCGCTGTTCGTTTCGTCCAGCGTGGTCTTGATCGGCCTCGGCGTTGCCGGAATGGCCCTTTCGTCCGCCGACCTGTTGGGCGATCGCGGCAGCCGAAGGGCGGAGCAGACGACACCGCTTTCGATCATGCAGGCCGATGCTACCGCGACTCCTGATGCGGAAGCCTCGCCCGCGGCGACAAAAGTCAGCGCTACGCTCGGTCTACCGCCCCCCTTCTCGAGCTCCATGCCCCCCAGAACGCGTCCCCCGGCCTTAACCGCTAAGCCACCGGCCAGTTTTGCGACCGCTTCAGCGGCGCCGGCGCCCGCCGCCTTGGACGATGCGCCGTCGCGCAAGCGTAATCCTGCCAGGATGGCGGCCATCGATACCACCGGATCGATCAAGCCGGCGCGGCCGCTCGCGCCGAAGCCAACGGAAGAGGCGGCGCCAAGCTTTGGGCCCGCCTGGTCCGAAACGCTTCCGCAAAGGCTTGCGACCGGGCCGCTTGTTGCCGGCATCGCCGCCGGCAACCCGGCCGCTGCCTATGAGATCGCGTTGCGCTATGCCGAAGGGCGGGGAATTGGCGTCGACATCGCGGCGGCCGCCGTGTGGCTGAAGCGTGCAGCCGAGCGCGGGCTGGCGCCGGCGCAGTTCCGGCTCGGCAACATGTACGAAAAGGGGCTGGGGGTTAAGAAGGACCTCAAGGAGGCGCGCCGGCTCTATCTTGCCGCCGCCGCCCAAGGCAACGCCAAGGCCATGCACAATGTCGCGGTGCTTCTCGCCGAAGGCATCGATGGAAGGCCCGATTTTCCCGCCGCCGTCGAGTGGTTCAAGAAGGCCGCCAAATCAGGCGTCGCGGACAGCCAATACAATGTCGCCGTCCTCTATGCCCGCGGTATCGGAGTGGAGCAGGATCTCATCGAAGGGTTCAAGTGGTTCGCCATCGCGGCCGAGAAAGGCGACAGGGACGCGGCGAGCAAACGCGACGACATCGCCGCGCGGCTGGACCAGCCCTCGCTTGCCGCTGCCCGCCTTGCCGCAACCGGTTTCGTTCCCAAGCCGCAGCCCGATGAGGCAATGACGGCGAAAGCCCCACCCGGCGGGTGGGATGATGAAGCACCCGACAGGCCCTAGAGCATGATCCCGAAAAGTTGCAGACTTTTCGGACAAGATCATGCGGCAAAACAAGGAGAAATAGAGTGCGATCGATTCAACCTAAATGGATCGCACTCTAGTGTTCCGACTCTGACGGTCCGATCTGGACCGTCAGCCTGGAACACTCGAGAGGCCATTCAGCTCTTCATACCGCGAAGGGAACCCGCCGAGACAGGCGATGAAGCCGACAAAAAGAAAAGGCCGGCTTAGCCGGCCCTCAGCGTGGGAGATTGACGTCCAGGACTGCCAGAGGGTCCGGCCTTTGCGAGCCCGGGGGGCTGGGGGGCTGAGGAATCCGGTACCCAACGCAGACCGGACCCCGTGGCAATGTTGTTTTATCGCAATTTACATCGACCTGCGCGCGGCCGAAATCGGGCAGCATTATGAAACGCCTAACGAACGCGTGATCGTGCACTGCGGCGATATGGATCGTTGCCCTGTGTTTTGCCCCGATTCTTGCCCTTGCCCTCCCCGCTAATCGAGGCGATCATGACGTATCTATGACGAGGAGCGCCGCATGAGCCTGGAGCTTGGCGATACCGACCCGAGCAAGTATTCCGGGGGCGAGACCTCTGGCAAGCCAATGGCCGCCCCCCAGAACTCCCGCGTCACCTTTGATCGCCGCGAGCTTAAGCGAATTTTTAACTTATACGTTCGCAAGGTTGCATCGGGTGAATGGCGCGATTACGCGATCGATTTCGACAAGGACCGGGCGGTGTTTTCGGTATTCCGCTCTTCCGCCGAGGCGCCCATCTATCGGATTGAGAAGAATCCGCGCCTCGCGCGCCGCCAGGGCGTCTACCGGATCGTTTCCGCAACCGGGTTGATCGTCCAAGTCGGCCATGAGCTCGATCGCGTGCTGCGGTCGCTGGACAAAGCGGCGTTGAGCCTTGTCGTAAGCTGACCGGACATTTCCCACACCGCGCGTTTGCTGGGCCGGCGACGCACTGGCCGATCGAAGAAAACTGTAGGGTGGGCATGCGAAGCATGCCCACCCACTGATCCTCGGCGGCCTTGGCCGCGTGGGCACGGCGCGCTTTTTGGCGCGCCTTTGCCCACCCTACAGGTTCTGGAACATGCGACCAGACAAGGAGAAATTGGGGCGCGGTTGATTCAAGGCAAAACCATCGCGCACAAACGGCGAGGCATGACAAAGACCGCGCTGGCGCCGAGAGCGCGATCGCGCTCTCTTTGTCTTTGTTCTGTCGCATGATCTTGTCCGAAAAGTCTGCCAACTTTTCGAGATCATGCTCTATGTCGACGCCGTGCCACAACCCGACCATCCTGCCGACCCGGCGCTTCTCCCCGAGCGTTTCGCGCAGTGGTTTGCTGCGCGCGGATGGAGGCCGCGGCAGCATCAGCTCGATCTCATCGCGGCAACGCAAAAAGGCCGCTCGGTTCTGTTGATCGCGCCGACCGGCGCCGGCAAAACCCTCGCCGGTTTCCTGCCGACAATGGTCGAGTTGGCCGGGCGGTGCGCCCCGCACATGGTGCGGCAGCGGGCAGGCGGAACGGATGCGGCCGGACCGACGGCCGGAGCCGGTCTCGATACCCTCTATATCTCGCCGCTCAAGGCGCTGGCGGTCGACATCGCCCGCAATCTGGAGCGGCCGGTCGCCGAGATGGGACTGCCGATCCGCATCGAGACCCGCACCGGCGACACCCCCGCTTCGAAGCGCAGCCGCCAGCGCCGCCATCCGCCCGACATCCTTTTGACGACGCCCGAGCAGCTCGCGCTGCTGCTCGCGAGCGCCGATGCCCCGTTCCTGTTCGGCTCGCTGCGCCGCATCGTGCTCGACGAGCTGCACGCGCTCGTGGTCTCCAAGCGCGGCGACCTGCTCGCGCTCGGACTTGCCCGGCTGTTCCGCCTCGCGCCGCAGCTTACCACGGTCGGCCTGTCCGCCACCGTCGCAGAGCCCGGCGAACTCGCCCGCTACCTCGTCCCGCAGCCGAGCGAGCCACCCGGCGGAACGGCGCATGCCGACCTCCACGTCGCGGAGGCGGGCGCCGCGCCCATTGTCGGCATGCTCGACAGCGCCGAGCATGTGCCCTGGGCCGGGCATTCGGCGCGCCATGCGCTCGGCGAAATCTACGCCCTGATCCAGCGCCACCGCACGACGCTGGTCTTCGTCAATACCCGCAGCCAGGCCGAATTGCTGTTCCAGGAGCTGTGGCGCATCAACGAGGATGCGCTCGCGATCGCACTCCATCACGGATCGCTCGACGTCACCCAGCGCCGCAAAGTCGAGGCGGCGATGACGGCGGGACGCCTGCGTGCGGTGGTATGCACCTCATCACTCGACCTCGGCATCGACTGGGGCGATGTCGATCTCGTCATCAATGTCGGCGCGCCGAAGGGCGCCTCGCGCCTTGCCCAGCGTATCGGCCGCGCCAATCACCGGCTCGACGAAGCTTCGCAGGCCGTGCTGGTGCCGGCCAACCGGTTCGAGGTGCTGGAGTGCCGTGCCGCAATCGACGCGGTCGCAGAGAACGCCCAGGATACGCCGCTCCCGCGCATCGGCGCGCTCGACGTGCTCGCCCAGCACGTGCTCGGCACCGCCTGCGCCGGGCCGTTCCACCCCGACGAGCTCTATGCCGAGCTGCGCTCGGCCGCGCCCTATGCCCGGCTGTCCCGCACCGAATTCGACAGGGTCGTCGATTTCGTTGCAACCGGTGGATATGCACTGAGGGCCTATGAGCGTTTCGCCCGGATCAGGCCGGGACGCGACGGGCGCTGGCGCATCACCCATCCGCGCGTTGCCGAGCGCTATCGGCTCAATGTCGGCACCATCGTCGAGGATGCGATGATCAAGGTGCGCCTGGTGCGTGCCGCAGGGCGACCGACCACGCGGGAGGGCGGCCCCGCAGGATTGATCGGCCGCGGCGGGCGCGTGCTCGGCGAGGTCGAGGAGTCGTTCATCGACATACTGGTTCCGGGCGATACCTTCCTGTTCGCCGGCGAAGTGCTGCGCTACGAGACGCTGACCGAGGAGGCCGCCTATGTCTCGCGTGCGAGCGCCGAGGCGCCCAAGGTGCCGGCCTATGCCGGGGGCAAGTTCCCGCTCTCGACCTATCTTGCCGAGCGCGTGCGCAGACTGCTCGGTGAAACCGCGGCGTGGACGCGGCTGCCCGGTCAAGTGCGCGAATGGCTCGACCTTCAGAAGATCCGCTCGCACGTGCCGCAACCGGGCGAGCTCCTGGTCGAGACCTTCCCCCGTGCCGACAAATACTACCTCGTCTGCTACCCGTTCGAGGGGCGGCTTGCCCATCAAACGCTCGGCATGCTGCTGACCCGGCGCCTCGAACGCGCGGGTCTCAGGCCGCTCGGTTTTGTTGCCAACGAATATGCCCTCACGGTCTGGGCCCTGCGCGATCTTTCCGATGCGATCAAACGCGGCGCGCCATCGCTGCCAGTCCTGTTCGATCAGGATATGTTGGGCGACGATCTCGAGGCTTGGCTTGCCGAATCGGCGCTGATGAAGCGCACGTTCCGTCAATGCGCGATGGTTGCCGGCCTCGTCGAACGGCGCTCGGGGCGCGAAAAAAAGAGCCGCCGGCAGATGACCGTCTCGACCGATCTGCTGTACGACGTGCTGCGCCGCCACCAGGGCGATCACGTGCTGTTGCAGGCGGCGCGCGCGGAGGCGGCCACCGGACTGCTTGACATTCGCCGCCTTGGTTTGCTGCTCTCGCGGGTCCAAGGTCGAATCATCCATTTGTCTCTCGCGCGCGTCTCCCCGCTGGCCCTCCCGGTCATGCTGGAGATCGGCCGCGAGTCGATTGAGGGGGAGGCGTCTGATGCACTGCTCGCAGAAGCGCGAGAGGAATTGGTGCGCGAAGCCATGGCATAACCGCCCGGGGATGGCCTTCGCGTCCAACAGGACAAGAGCGCGATCGCTTCAGGTTGAAACCCGCCTGCGACGACCAATCGAGGGGACGCGCTGATGGACACACGGGCGCAACCATCACCCGAATCGTCGCGCACTTACGCCCGTCAGTCGGACGCTTTTCCCGCAACGGCAAGACGGCAAGCACGCGCCGGCCGCTCGGAGTACGCCATCGTCATCGAAGGGATCGGATTGGTGGCCGATCTATCCGGCGCTCTCTATTGGCCGGAAGAGGGCGTTCTGGCCGTCGCCGACCTGCATCTTGAGAAAGGATCGGCCCTTGCCGTGCATGGCGAGCTGCTCCCGCCCTATGACACCGCCTCGACGCTCGAACGGCTCGCCTGGGTGATCGCCTTCTACAACCCTAAAATTGTGATCGCGCTCGGCGACAGCTTTCACGACGGCGGTGGGGCGGCGCGCCTTGGTGAAGCCGATCGCGCCGCCCTCGGTTCGCTGCAGCAGGGCCGCGAGTGGATATGGGTTGCAGGAAACCATGATCCCATTCCGCTTCGGGGCGTCGGCGGCGAGTTCGTCCGATCGCTCGCTTGCGGAAAGCTCCATTTCCGCCACGAGCCGCGCGCCGACCGGTACCGGGGGGAGATCGCCGGCCACCTGCATCCTTCCGCGCGCGTGAACCAGCGCGGACGAACGTTGCGGCGGCGGTGCTTCGTCGCCAACCATCAACGCGCGGTGCTGCCGGCCTTCGGCGCCTATACCGGCGGCCTCAATATTCGCCATCCTGCATTCTGCAAAGTGTTTCGTGGTCTTGCCTTCACCGCCCATCTGATCGGCGACCAAGATATTTATGCGCTGCCGGCCACGCGGTGCCTTGCTGACTGAAGCATGATCCCGAAAGGTTGGCAGACTTTTCGGGATCATGCGCTAATCCCTGCGGAAGATGACGGAGGCGAACCAGCCCGTCATCAGCGCCATGGCGACCGTCGCGAGCCCGTATAGCAGCCCATAGTCGTGGGCGGCAGTGACGACGAAACGCTCGAAGCCGACTTTCAAAATCTCGAACGCGGAGGTCGTGCGCGTGATCATCGCGCCGTCGGCGAACAGCATGACCTCGACCGAATAGCTGCCGACCGGCGACTCGGCCGGAATGGGTATGGTCGCCCGAAACAGCGTCGGCGACAGGAATGTCACTCCCGTCGGCTCTTCCAGATAGAGGCCGCGTTCCGACTGGAGCCGCAGGAAGGCTTGTCGGAACGGATCCTCGCGCACGACATCGGCATAGTCCGGGCCGATCCGCTGGGTCAGAATGGTATTGTCGAACCCGACTTTCAGGCGGCGCAGCAGATCGGGCTTGGCGATTTGATCGAACGGTCGATTGGCGAGAACGGCAAGGTAGGAAGGTACGTCGACAAAGGTGCGCGATTCGACATTGACCCAGATGCCGACCAAGCGGTCCTTGCGCAAGGTGAGCAAGCTCTCGCGCGGGCCGGACACGACCGCCACGACGTCGTAGCCGAAGCGCCGTTCGGGCGTCGTGCCGTCGCGCGTGACCGCGCCGAACAGAACGATCTCGGCACCCGTGAAGACGGAATTGATGAGCACGCGCTGGGTCGACAGCGAGACGACGAGGCCCTCGGCCGCAATCGCGGCGGGTGCAGTTGCGGCGAACAGGATCATCGCCCAGACGATGGAGAGGATCCGGTTCATCGACCGCCCTCCAGCAGTCGGAACGAATAGAGCTCGCCCGGCATCACGAACAGATCGATGGCAAACCGCAGGCCCACGAGCGAGACCAGGAGCCCAAGCAGAAGGCGCAGCCGCTCCGAGCGCATCTCCTGCCCGGCCTGGGCTCCGAACTGGGCGCCGATCACGCCGCCCACCATCAGGATCAGCGCAAGCACGGCGTCGACCAACTGGTTGGTCGTCGCGTGCAAGACGGTCGCCGTCGCCATGGTCACGAGCGTCAGCACCATCGACGTCCCGATGACCACATTGGTGGGAACGCGCAGCAGGTAGATCAGCAACGGCACGAGGATGAACCCGCCGCCGATCCCCAAGATGGCGCCGATGAAGCCGATGGTCGCGCCGATCACCCAGACCGGGATCACCGACACATAGAGACGGGATTCCTTGAACCGCACCTTGATAGGCAGGCCATGCAGCAGATTGTGCGGTCCCGGCCGACGCACGTCGACGGAGGCGCCACGCTGCAGGCGGACCATCGCCCGTACGCTCTCCGTCACCATCACGGCGCCGACGCTGCCAAGCAGGATCACGTAGGACAGCGCGATCACGAGGTTGAGCTGTCCGATGTCGCGCAAGAAGGTGAACAGCCACACGCCAAGCGCGGTTCCGACCAGGCCGCCGGCGAGCAGCATGATCGCAAGCGCAAGGTCAAGCGCGCGACGCCGCCAATACAGCAAAGCGCCGGAAAAGGAGGATGCCGCGATATGGCTCGATACGGTGGCGACGGCGACCGCGGGCGACACGCCGATGAAGATCAAGAGCGGCGTCATCAGGAATCCACCGCCAATGCCGAACATGCCGGATATGAAGCCGACCGAAAGGCCCATCGCGAAGACGACGAAGATGTTGACCGGAAGGTCGGCGATCGGAAGGTAGATTTCCAAGAGGCCTAGTCCGAAGGTGCGCAGATACAGGCAACACGCCGGAAAGGGCTGCGAAAGCCCCGCACCGGCGGCTTCGACTGTTAAGCCTTACAGGTAAAGCGAATTCTGGTTTGGTGGAATCGGAATTCGCTTCCGTCTGCTGTTTCTTGGTGGGTTTTTCTGCGACGAACCGGTTTTCATTTCGCCTGAAACCGCTCTCGCCTCCAGCATGATCCCGAAAAGTCGGCAGACTTTTCGGACAAGATCATGCGACATAACAAAGAGAAACAGGGCGCGATTGGTTCAAGGAGAAGCCATCGCGCTAAAAATGGCGCTCAGCAGCTAATGTTCCTTACCTGACGGTCCGACCCCGGACCGTCAGCTCGGAACACGAGCTAGTCCGGTGCTCTGTGATGCAAATTGGCCTGCGGCCGGCGCGGCCTTCAATTCAAGGAAGCGACCGCGGCACCGAGGATGGCTCCGGGCTTTGCGGCGTTGCCGCTCTGTATGATCGCGGCGACCGTATCGACCCTGTCGGCCTTGACGTCCGCAACCGGGACGGTCCAACGGCGCGCCCCGCCCGGCAATCTGCCGAGCTTGACCCAGCGGCGCACGACGTTCGAGTAAGTGATGGTACGCCCGCGGTTCTCGCCGCGCTTGATGACGACCGGAACCTTGCTCGCCAATCCCCACAGCCACACTTCACCGGAAAGGCCGTTCTCGACATCAGCATCGACCGATATCCGTCCGTTCGCTATCGTGAGCTTGACGGGGACCGGCAGAACACCACCGCGGCTTCTCGCATTTTTAACCGCCTTCCCGATCGCGGCCCGGTCGCTGCCAAGCGCCTGGACGATACCGTTGACGACGACCTGCGGGGTGTAAATGTTGCCGTCGCTGCGCAATTTCGCATAGGCCTTTTGGCGCGCCGTATGGCGCGGATCGGCCAGCGTATCCTTCCACCCGACGTAATCCCAGTAATGGACCGGAAGGGTGACTGCGATGAGGCTTCGGTCCTTCTTCAGTTCGCCGAGCAAACGGTCGGCTGGCGGACAAGAGGAGCACCCCTGGCTGGTGAACAGCTCGATGACCGCACGCGGTTCGGCGTCCGCCGACTGATGCGAATGTGCATCGTCGGCAAGCACGCTCAGCAACGCGGCAGCGACAGTGCCCAAAGCCCATCCGCAGCCTCGCACCATAAGGTTCACGTCATCGCTCCACTGGTCTCTGCCCCCGCACACACGCAGCAATGCGCATCCGCTCCGGACGAGTCCGGACGATGTTCCCGATGGACTTTGCTGCTTCTCGGTCAGGCGCGCATATGCGCGACGGCGGACCATGCATACTGCGCAGGCGTGAATAATACGCGTGAAACATCACCTGCCACTCACTTCGCAGTGAGACCGCCGCGCAGAACAGAATTGTGATCGACCCGATGGCAGCCGGCACCGACGCCGTGCTGCATCACCCTGCACTGATTACGCGGCGAGCTGGCGCAGCACGTAATGGAGAATCCCGCCATTGCGGAAATACTCAAGCTCCTCGAGCGTATCGATGCGGCAAAGCAGTGGCACGTGGCGCACCTGACCATCCGCGCCGACGATCTCGGCGACCAACCGCTGCCGCGGCTTGAGATCGCCCTGCACGCCGCGGATCGTCACCAGCTCGTCGCCTTTGAGACCGAGCTTATTCCACGACGCACCGTCTTCGAACACCATCGGGATGACGCCCATGCCGATCAGATTGGAGCGGTGGATGCGCTCAAAGGATTGCGCAATCACCGCGCGGATGCCGAGCAGCGCCGTGCCCTTGGCCGCCCAATCGCGCGAAGAGCCGGCCCCGTACTCCTTGCCGGCGAACACGACGAGCGGCACACGCTCGCTCTTGTAGCGCATGGCCGCGTCATAGATCGGCATCTGCTCCTTGGAGGGATAGTGAATGGTAACGCCCCCTTCGACTCCCGGCACCATCTGGTTCTTGATGCGGATATTCGCGAAGGTCCCGCGCATCATCACCTCGTGATTGCCGCGCCGCGTGCCGTACTGATTGAAGTCGGATGGCTTGACGTTGCGATCGACCAGATAGCGGCCGGCCGGCGAGGCAAGCTTGATCGCACCGGCGGGCGAGATGTGGTCGGTGGTGATCGAGTCGAGGAAAAGGCCGAGAACGCGCGCATCGACGATATCGCTCACCGGCTGCGGCGCGCTCGTCATGCCGGCGAAGTAGGGCGGGTTCTGCACATAAGTGGAATCGGCGTCCCAGGCATAAGTGAGCCCGCCTTCCACGGCAATCTCGCTCCAATTGTCATCGCCCTTGAACACATCGGCATATTTGCCCGCGAACATCTGCTTGGTGATGGTCTTTTCCATCGCGGCCTTGATCTCGCGGCTGGACGGCCAGACGTCCTTGAGGAACACCGGCTCGCCCTTCTTGTCGAAACCGAGCGGCGCCTTCACCGGATCGAAATCCATCGTGCCGGCGATCGCATAGGCGACGACGAGCGGCGGTGAGGCGAGGTAGTTGGCGTGGACGTCGTGGTTGATCCGGCCCTCGAAATTGCGGTTGCCGGAGAGCACGGAGGCGGCGACGAGACTGTGGTCGGCGATCGCCTTGGAAATCTCCGCAGGCAGCGGCCCGGAATTGCCGATGCAGGTGGTGCACCCGAAGCCGACGAGATTGAAACCGAGCTTGTCGAGCGATTTCTGCAGGCCGGACTTGTCAAGATATTCGGCCACCACCTGCGAGCCGGGCGCGAGCGAGGTCTTCACCCAGGGTTTGACGGCAAGGCCCTTCTCCACCGCCTTCTGCGCCAGGAGCCCTGCGCCCATCATCACACTCGGGTTCGACGTATTGGTGCAGGAGGTGATCGCCGCGATCACGACATCGCCATTGCCGAGATCATGGTTGCGGCCTTCCACCGGCACCCGCAGCCCGAGATCGCGTGGCTTGCCGAAATCCTCGGCGAGCGCGCGGGCGAACTCGGACTTCACCGCCTTGAGCGGCACGCGGTCCTGCGGGCGCTTCGGCCCGGCAAGCGAGGGCTCGACCTCAGCCAGATCGAGCCTGAGCACATCGGTGAACACCGGATCAGGCGTGTTCTCGGTGCGGAACATGCCCTGCGCCTCGGCATAGGCGGCAACGAGCGCCACGCGGTGCTCGGTGCGGCCGGTGCCGCGAAGGTAGTCGAGCGTGTCGGCATCGATCGGAAAGAAGCCGCAGGTCGCGCCATATTCCGGCGACATGTTGCCGATGGTGGCGCGATCGGCGATCGAGAGATTGGCAAGACCGGGCCCGAAGAACTCGACGAAATGGCCGACCACCCCGCGCTTGCGCAGCATCTGCGTCACCGTCAGAACGAGATCGGTGGCGGTCACGCCTTCGCTCAGCTTGCCCTCGAGCCGAAAGCCGATCACTTCGGGCAGCACCATTGAATAGGGCTGGCCGAGCATCGCCGCCTCCGCCTCGATACCGCCCACGCCCCAGCCGAGCACGGCAAGGCCGTTCACCATGGTGGTGTGCGAATCGGTGCCGACCAGCGTGTCGGGATAGGCGAGCTCGGCCTTCACGGTCTTCCCGCCGAGCCTTGCCTCGCCTTGCGAGGTCCACACCGCCTGCGAGAGATATTCGAGATTGACCTGATGGCAGATGCCGGTGCCGGGCGGCACCACGCGGAAATTCTCGAACGAGCGCTGCGCCCATTTCAGAAACTGATAACGCTCCTGATTTTGCTTGTACTCCTCGACCACATTCTTCTCGAACGCGTCGCTGGTGCCGAAATGGCTGACCAGAACCGAGTGATCGATCACGAGGTCGACCGGGACCAGCGGATTGATCCGTGTCGGATCGCCGCCGAGATTCTTCATGGCATCGCGCATGGCGGCGAGGTCGACCACCGCCGGGACGCCGGTGAAGTCCTGCATCAGCACGCGCGCCGGCCGAAACGGAATCTCGCGATTCGAGGTCCTGGTCTCCAGCCACTCGGCGACGGCCTGAATATCGTCCTTGGTGACAGTTTGGCCATCCTCATGCCGTAATAGGTTTTCGAGCAGTACCTTCATCGAGAATGGCAGCCGCGAAATTCCCTCAAGCCCGTTGGTCTCGGCGGCCGGCAGGCTGAAATACACATATTCAAGGTCGCCCACCTTGAGCGTTCGGGTGCAGTTGAAGCTATCGATCACTGTCATGCGCGTGGTCCCGTTCCGGCCGGACAGGCCGGAATACCTCGAAATATATGTCTCCGGGGGTGTCGTTGGTTTCCGTCCGCAGCGGACGGGCGACAAGTCGCCGCCGGTAGGCTGGTGTGTCAGAGCATGTTCCGCTCAGTAGCGCGATCCACTCGGATTGAATCAATCGCACCCTGTTTGCCGTCGTCTGGTCGCATGATCTTGTCCGAAAAGTCTGCAACTTTTCGGGATCATGATCTCGGCTGACCGCTTACTGCCGCGGAAGCGGCAACCAAGGCGTGCGACGTTGGTGCCCGCTTGCGTTTTGCATGTGGAACCTTGACGCCAACCGTTCAACTTTGTCGGACCATGCTCAGGCGGGCTTATAAGTGCTTTTGAATCGTTCTGCTATACGAACGCGACTTGTGAACAGATGATGGCAAGAAGCGCCGGGCACTTGCGCGCATCCACGATTTCCAGGCTATCTCTTTGTTTGGTCGCATGATCTCATCCGAAAAGCCGACCAGTTCATCGGGATCGTGCTCTTAAGGGGACCGGCGGATGGAGTTGATCGGGCGGGATCTCGCCTGCATACGCGGCGGACGCGAGGTCTTTGCCAGTGTCGGCTTTCATGTCGATGCGGGCAAGGCGCTCCTGGTGGTCGGCCCGAACGGGTCCGGCAAGAGCTCGCTGTTGCGGCTCATTGCCGGCCTGCTTCGCCCGGCCGCGGGGACGGTCGCACTCAACGGCGGCAAAGCCGAGCTCAGCGTCGCCGAGCAGGCCCATTATCTCGGCCATCAGGACGCGCTGAAGCCGTCGCTTTCGGTCCGCGAAAACCTTGAGTTCTGGGCCGCGTTTCTGGGCGGCGGGACCGGCAACGGTTTCGCCTACAAGACTTCGTTCCTACACGAGAATCCACCGCCGAACGGCCCTGCTTGGCCAAGCCCCGAAACAGGGAGGTCCGCTGACAAGAATTCGCCGGAAGGGGGTCAAAGCACGTCGGGAGGAATTGAAGGCGCCGAGAATCAGCCGGGGCACGGCGCGGTTACACTTACCCTTGAAAGGGGCAGGTCGGCGAACGAAAGTTCGCCGGGAGGGGGTCAAATCACTGCCCACGATCCCTCTCCCAGTCCGCGGCCCGATCCTCCTTCCTCAGTGGACGGAGAAGGAGAACATCCCCCCGACAATGTGGGTGCGGCGCTCGGCGCCGTCGGCCTCGATGAGCTTGCCGACCTTCCTGCGGCCTATCTTTCGGCCGGCCAGCGGCGGCGGCTCTCGATCGCCCGCCTGCTTGCTGTTCCGCGCCCGCTCTGGCTGCTCGACGAGCCGAGTGCCGCGCTTGACGCCGCCGCGCAGGTTCGCCTCACCGCGTTGATGCATGGGCATCTTTCCGGCGGCGGGCTCATCCTTGCCGCCACCCACGGCCCGCTTGGCCTTAACGCAGCGCAAGAGCTGCGGCTCGGTGGGGCGCAATGAGCGAAACCGCGTACTCATCCGTCACCTCCCCCAGAAAGGGGGAGGTCGGCGAGCGGCGCAGGCAAGCTTGCGCAGCCTGCGCAGGCTTAGGCAACTTGGAGAATTAAATGAATCGAGTTGGCGATCATTTTG
>JANQIP010000248.1 GCA_028282095.1 Xanthobacteraceae bacterium
TCGCCTTCCAAACCCGCACTTCCCGGCAAAATCGATTACTCGGAAACGCCCGTCTTGCGCGAAAAATCAACGGGTTCGCAATTCTTCACAGACGACTGATGCCCGGCCGGCCCATTTCTGCGACCGCCCGCGTTGCTGGCTCTCCTGTCAGCGGGAGGAACCCCGACAACATTATGCCGAATCTCGTCACGAGAGTCATATCGAAACCAAGGGCTACGGCGAGATCGCTATAGTTTGTTACTATTCAGCAACAACACTCGTTGCTTTGCCGCTCAATCGCCATTGCTGCTGCTCTTGCCGTCGTGTCCCGCTGACGGCGAGCGCTCAAGGATTGGGGACGAGGCACGGCGGCGGCCAGGGCCGCGCATGGGCTGACATGGGATCATTCACACGACAAAGCCGCACTGCTCGATCGGCGTGCGCGTATCCATGTTGCGGCCGCGGTTGAGGTGATCGTCGATTTCGGCGGCGGCCCCGATCATGCGGCCGTAGAGAAAGACGTTGAAGGCCGCGGTCTCGAGGTTCTTCTCATCAAGGGTGCCGGAGCGATAATCTTTCCACAGCACCGCCAGCAGCAGCGCGGCAATCACCGCGTCGATATTCACGCAGAACACATAAGGCGATACGCCCTCTTCGTAGAGCGCCTGCACCAGCTCGCGGTAATAGGCGTGAAACACGTTGTAGTCGCCGCGCTTGTCCAGGAACTCGGCGAGGAAGCGCTCGCGCGGATCGTAGTTGACGGGATTGCCGCGGAACACCGGGTGATGGATTCCGGGGAGCGCGCGCGGGGCCGGCTCGCCCAATTCTTGCGCGCGCGTCTTCTCCTGCTTGTAGCCTTCCACAAACGCGGTCGCCATCGCCCTCAGGTCGAGGCCGTGGTTGGGATCGGTCGGGTCCTCAAGCGTAACGTCGCGAAACCGCTCGATCAGAAAGGACATGCCCTCGAAACCGTTGCCGCCATGGCTGTAGCCGGAATGGCTGAGAAAACCGACCATCGCCTTGTTGATCTGAACGCGGTCGGGCGTCTGCGGCCCGTCGGCAGAGACGGCGCCTTTGGCCCCCTGCGCGCTGATGGCACCGGGTCCGTTGGAAATCAGAAGGCCGATCAACATCTGCAACGGACGTGCTTCCTCGGCCGTCGGCTTCTTTCCCGTCAGCGCCAGAAACAAGAAGTCCGCCATGGTCCAGCGGTTGAACCGTTCCTCGCGCGAGATGCCCCACAGGCTGCCGCGCTGGTGCTGGCGCTCCGGGATCGAGGCGCCGATCATCACGCCGTAGAGGCGCAGATACCAGGGCAACGTCTCCGCCGTCAGGCGGGTGATGCGCTTGCGCATCAAGGGGCCCCAGGCGATCGTCGTTGCGATCGCGGCAAGGATGGCGTCGCGCGACAGTCGCGCGCCGAACCCCTCTAGAACTTTGAGGAACACCGAGCGACCGCCGCGCGAGCGCAGCGCCGCCAGCATCGCCTCCGGACGCGGGTCGATCCAATCGAGCTCCGTCGCGAGAAAGACCGCACGGGACTTGGCGTCGATCGTCACATGGCTGCAGTCGAAGCCTTCATCATGGGCATCGAGCAGTCCGGAACTGGCGAACAGATCGATGAGCGTCCGCGCACAGGCGAGCGTACGCTCGACCCGCTTCGGTCCGATGATCGCCGCCGCCGCCGCCATCACGGTATTGGGCGAGTTGCCGGCGTTGCGCGCGGCCGCCGCCGCGGCGAGCGCGGCATCCCCGACGAGGTTGATCTCGGCCGCAACCGCAACATCCAGCATCGCACGGTCGATGGGGGTCGCGATCTCGTGCACGAGCGGCAACGCGAAATTCGCCTGGACCGGTTGGAGTGCCAGTTCGAGCACGGAATGGCCGTGCACGCTCGTCAACTGGGTCTCGCGGTCCATGACGGTCGCACCCGAGCGGTCCTTCATGATCTGGCGCGGCACGACCGCGCCGATCTGGCGGGCGAGCGCGCTGATCTGCGTGTTGTAGGGCGGCATCGCCTCGACCGCCGGCAAAGCAAGGCCCGGCGGCAGGTCGAGGCCCTGGTCGTTGACCATCCAGGGCTTGAGGAGAAGTGAGCCTGCCGGCGGGAAGTCCGGCTTGGCCTGGTTGAGCGCCATCACCGCCGTCATCGCCGCGGGAATATCGGCGATGTTGGTGACCACCGCGCCGCGCGGCGAGGCATGCGGGGTCTCGCGCGTGAACAGGCCGGCGGTGCCGAACATCTCCATGAACCAGCGCTCTTTGTCCTCGGCACGGTCGCCCGCGCCCGCCATGGCGCCGGCATGGCCGACCGCGCGGGTGAGCCGCGTCTTCCAGCGCCCGACCACGCAGGCCACCACCGGCTTGTCGAACTCGACGCCGTGTTCGTAATAGCCGCCCGGCTCGACATAGAGCACCGCCGCCTTGCTGCGCGGGTCGTTGCGGAAGGCATGGGCGAAGTCGCGGCAGGCGTAATGAATGTACACGTCCTTGCCGGACGAGATCAGCGTGGTGGTGCCCCAGCCCTCGGTCGCCAGATACTGGGCGATCGTCGTCGTGAACGAGCCGGAATTCGAATAGATGGCAACCGAGCCTTTGAGCAGCACCTCGTCCGGCCTGTCGCCGCCGAGCGCACCGCCGATGCGGATCCGGTTCCAGGAATCGGCAACGCCAAGCGAGTTGCCGCCGATGATATCGATGCCATTGGCCTGGCCGAGCGCGCGGATTTCGCGGGCGTCATGAACCGCGATCTTCTCGGTGACCATGACGATCTTGCGCAGTTCGGGATTGACGCGGATCAGCTCGGCAACGCCGTCGCGCACGCCGGCCGGCGGCAGATACACGACACCGGTGTCGAAGACGCGTCCATCGTCGAGCCCCTGGCGGACATTGTCGTAGACCGGCACCTCGCCGAGCGGCGTTTCGAGCGCATGGCCGAGCCGGCCCGGCTGGGTCCCGAACACGACATTCCCGCCGGAGAAGGCGTGGCTGACCGGCGTGACCTGGCGCGATTCACCGCCAAGAATATTGAGCACACAGACGCGGTCCTCCGGCGCCGCAACGTCGGCGAGCGAGTTGATGCCGAGATAATAGGGAAAGCCAGCTATTCCGGTCTTGAACATCGCTCGCCCCGTTCAGTGACTGACGGTCAGGCCGCCTCTTTCAGGCCGAGCCGTGCTGCGATCTGTGCGCGCCCGCCGGCCCGCATCCAGGCATCGACGCGCTTGGCGTAGTTGACGACCTCGGAGATGGCGCTGTCGAATCCGAAAAAGCGGAACGGCAGGCCCAACGCTTCGCAGGTCTCCGCGAGCGTGCCGAGACCACGGACCAGATTCGGCCCGCCGCGCCCGACCACGACATAGAGCGGCGTCGGGCCGTGGCGGCTGAAATACTCGCGCAGCGCATCCCCCATCGCCCGGAAGGTCTCGTAGATGTCGGTATTGTTGGCCTTGCCGCCGATGATGAACAGCACATTGGTCTGGGGCAGCCAATGCTTGTAGCAGATGCGCGCGACCTCCCGCATTTTGGCGTAGGGCGGGTTGCCGCCGAAATCCGACGAGATGATCGCGGCTTCGCTCAGCACCTCGGTGACGAGCGCATTGGCGCCGCCGCCGAAGGTCGGCGCGAGGATGGTTCCCTCATCGTTGATCACGAACACGTCCGACTGACCCTGATAAGTGCGCAGCGCGTTCACCTCCTGCTCGAACTCCGAGGCATCGGTGGTGAACAGATGGTCGGGCAGGTCGAGCCGACTCCAGCGCGCATCGTCCCGGTCGAAGGCGCATTTGAAATCGCAGGCGACCGGCGTCAGGCGCCCTTCTTTTTCCGGCCGCATGCGGATCGGATTCAGCTCCAGCGCGGTCATGCCGTAATAGTGCATGAGCTCCCATAGCTTGGGCACATACTGCACGAGCGGCGAGACGATCTCGCGCGGTGCCCCGATATCGGTCAAGGCGTTCGCCACGACGAAAGCTTTGAGCCCGGTGAGCGCCTCGAACGGGACGCGGGCGATGAATTTCGGATCGAGCTCCTCGATGTCGATGCCGCCTCTGTGGGTCAGCGTCATGGTCGGCGCACGGAACTCGGTCGAATCGGTGATCGACAGATACACCTCATTCTCGCCCGGTACCGCGCCTTCGAAGGTGACCCCGTTGGCCTTGGCTATCCCTTTTTCATGCGGCAGCTCGGCGAAATAGAGCCGTTCCTTCTCCTTCAGCGCGGTCTTGAGGTCGCGCGCCTGGCCAACCAGGCCATGCTTTCCCTTGCGCCCGACGCCGCCCTTGAAAACCGGCTTGATGAAAATGGTCTTGTGGTGGGCGATCAGGTCGCGGATGTCGTCCTCGGTGGCGCCGGGGCCGAGCACATCGGAGGTCGGAAAGTCAACATATTGGAGGAGCTGCGCCCCATAAAGCATACCGGTGATTTGCATTTTGGCACCCGCCCTGCGACGTCCATTCTCCGAGCCAGCGCCGGGAATCGTCAAACCAAATGAGCGACCCACGCCGGAGCTGCCGCAAACGCCCTCAAATAAATGACTTTAATCAGAAAACTCCGTTTGCGAGACCGTCGGCAGGGTCGCCGCCGCCAGCATCAAACAACAGATATTCAAAAAACTAGAGTTTTTCCAGCGTAGTGGAAACCGGTTTGTCGAAGAAAAGCAGCGAAGCCAACAAAAAGAGTGAACAGGGATTGCACCAAGACACCAGAGCATGATCCCGAAAAGTTGGCAGACTTTTCGGACAAGATCATGCGACCAAACAAGAGCATGATCCCGAAAAGTTGGCAGACTTTTCGGACAAGATCATGCGACAGAACAAAGAGAAAGAGAGCGCGATTGAACCGACCTAAAGCAATCGCGCTCTAGACCAGTCCAAGGCTCCTGACGAGCATGTAAATCGCGACGACGAAGACAACCGCCGCGAACATTGTGTTGAGCGCGCCGCGCCGGGTGGAAAGGCTCTGGGCCGCGCGCACGCCGAGCAATCCGCCGCATGCCCCGCCGGCGATGAAAAGGGCCGCAAGAGTCCAGTTCACTAGATCGGATGCGGCATAGTTCGCGGCCGTGGTGAGCCCAAACGCCATGACGGCGAGAAGGGACGAGCCAACCGCGTTCAGCGTCGGCATGCCGGTCGCGAGCAAGAGCCCGGGAACGATCAGGAATCCGCCGCCGATACCAAAAAAGCCCGATAGAGCGCCCGCCCCTACGCCGATGCCAACCAGTTTCGGGAAATTCTCCCGGTTCAGCCTCACGCTCGCATCACCTTCGCGACCGCGTGCGCGCAGCATGAGGCCAGCCACGACGATCATCAGAACCGCGAACAACGCCAGCAGCCACTGCCCATCGACCATCTTGCCAAGCGTCGACCCGGCAAAGGCCCCGGCGACCCCGAACAGCGCAAAGACCGCCGCGCATCGCCATTTCACCATACGCCGCAGTGCGTAAGTGCAGAGATTGAACGAGGCGTTGGCCGCGACCGCAACCGCGCTGGTGCCGATTGCGACATGCGGGCTCGGCACGCCCACGAGATAGACGATCAAAGGCACCGCCAGGATCGAACCGCCGCCGCCCACGAGGCCGAGCGAGAAGCCGACGAGCGCACCTGAGAACAGGCCAAGCCCGCCTTCGATCATGGAAACCACCGCCCGGCCCCCTCCCCAGTGTTCCTTCTCTGACGGTCCGATCCCGGACCGTCAGAGAAGGAACACTAGCTAATCGGTTACTTTGTGATGCGGCACCAACACGATGAGACGAGCCCAAGCGTTGGTGCCGCATCACTGGTGCGGCGCAACGTGCGCAGCATCGACCCGCCTCGATAAATACTTTAGTCGTAGCAGCAGTTTGCGCATTGCGGCCATGCGCGCACCGCATGGCCGTTTCGGCAATGCGGTATTGCATTCTTAACGGTCGCCATGGCAATATTAGAGTCAGCTAATATCAATTGGCAATGATGCTCATGATTCTTCGGAGCGTTTAGCGACCTGAGCATGCCGGAGGAGCATCGAATGCCGAGAAAATGCAAAGGCGGAACGCCCAGCGCCAGAACACGGAGATAACAATGACTGCTGGGACAATCGAACGAGTGGGTCGCACTCAGGCGGCCAAGGATGATGATCCTCTGTGCTTCCACCTCTGGGGCTACGACCCTGCGGAGTATTTCAATTACCTGGCCTTACCCGGCAAGCTGACCGACAATCTGGCAAGCCCCTCGGCGCTTGCATGCGGAATCGATGCCGCGATCGCCAAGATCAAGGGCTCGGCGGGCATCCGATAGAGCATTCCAGATCCCACACCCCCGAGAACAAGCAAAAGAAGATTGTAGGGTGGGCATGCCGCGCATGCCCATCGATTCGTGTTCGGCGGCCTTGACCGCGTGGGCACGGCGCGCTCTTGGCGCGCCTTTGCCCACCCTACGCTGCTAGAGCATGATCCCGGAAAACTGGCAGATCGAAAAGACCTGTAGGGTGGGCATGCGAAGCATGCCCACCAATTCGCGTTCGGCGGCCTTGACCGCGTGGGCACGGCGCGCTCTTGGCGCGCCTTTGCCCACCCTACGCTGCTCGATAATGCTAGAGCATGATCCCGAAAAATTGGCAGATCGAAAAGACCTGTCGGGTGGGCATGCGAAGCATGCCCACCAATTCGTGTTCGACAGCCTTGACCCGTGGGAACGGCGCGCTCTTGGCGCGCCTTTGCCCACCCTACGCTGCTAGTGTTCCGGGCTGACGGTCCGGGATCGGACCGCCAAAGTCGGAACACTAGGTCAAGCCGCGGCTCCAACCGAAGCCGGGAACCGCCCAAACACCGCGTCGCGCCCAAATACGGTGTCGCGCACAAGCGCGGCGAGGCCGTGCGTGTCGGCGGTCAGATGCGGGGCGACGAAAAGGCGCCGTGCTCCCACAATGCCCGCGCGGCAGGTCTCCTCCACGCGCAGCAGCTCCGGCAGGTCGAACCGCAAATGGATGCCGGTCGTCAGCAGGCAAGGGACCGCGATGACGTTCTTGCAGCGCGTGAGCGTTTGCCAGTCCTGAACCAGCGGCGCTTCGGACAGGAAGGCGCAATGCACCTCGGCGGCCTCGCAGGCTTGCGCCCTGACAAGGCTTGCGATCCGGCGAATGGCCGATCCTGACACCGGGTTCCGTCCGCTTCCATGCCCGACCAGAACGACGGCGGTGTTGCGCGGCGCGAGCTGACATTCGTCGATGATTCGCCCGATGCGTTCGCAGATCAGTGCGGCCAATCGCGGGTGGGCGCCGATCGGGGGGTGGACCCGCAAGCGCGACCGCGCAACCGCGGTCAGTCGGGACAGGGACGCGAACAGAGAACCACTGACATCGCCGCATGCAATCAGCAACGGCACCACGTGGACGGGCGATCCCGTCATGCCGGTCAACACCTCGTGCGGATTTGGCCGCCCGTGCACAACGGCAAAAGCCACTTCGCCGAAATCGGCCGACAGCACCGTCATCAGCTTCGCCACAGCGGGATCGGCGCCGAGCCTGCTGCCATGGGCAACCAGCAATAGGCTCGGCGACGGCGTGCCGCCCCCCGTGCCGTCTTTTTTCTTGGCTACCGCGATGGGTGAAGCGCAGGCCGCAACTCCCATCATCTCCTCCCGAAAATCCCTGTTTACGTGTGTCTCGGCTTCCCCGCGCACGACCAGATGCGCACGGCAAAAAAACGCTTTAGCTTTCCTTCATATTATGACATGCTAATATTAAAGCAACCAAAAACTGGCTTCCGGGGAGACGAACATGAGGAAGGGATGCGTTTATCTCGTGGGCGCCGGACCGGGCGATCCCGAATTGCTGACGGTCAAGGCGCTCAGGCTGATCGAGAATGCCGAGGTGGTCTTGTTCGATCGCCTGATCAGCCAGGAGATTCAGGACCTCATCCCGCAAGGTGCCACACGCATCTTCGCCGGCAAGGCGCCGGGGCGCCACCCGTTGCGGCAGGACGAGATCAACGACCTACTGCTCCGCCTTGCCCGTTCCGGGCGGCGGGTCGTGCGCCTCAAGGGCGGCGATCCGTTCGTCTTCGGGCGCGGCGGCGAGGAGGCCGAGCATCTCGCCAGGCACGGCGCATCGTTCGAGGTGGTGCCGGGCGTGACCGCGGCAGCGGGCTGCAGCGCCTATGCCGGTATTCCGCTCACCCATCGGGGCGTCGCCAATACCGTGCGTTTCATCACCGGGCACGGGAAGGACGATACCGACATCGACTATGATTGGCCGACGCTGGTCGCTGCCGACTGCACCCTCGTGGTCTATATGGGCCTCGGCACGCTGGAGCACATCGCGGCATCGCTGATCGCGGCGGGCATGCCGGCGGATACGCCGGCGGCTGCCATCGAGAACGGAACCACCAAAGGCCAACGGCGGGTGATCGGCACGGTCGCCAACCTCCCCGGCCGCGTCCGCGCCTGCCGCTTGGCCCCCCCGACGCTCATCGTCATCGGCGAGGTGGTGTCGCTCGCCGATGTCCTTGCCTGGTTCCACCCGGTCCCCGAACGGACATGCGCCGAGGCTCACGTCGCGGCCTGATGAGGCCCTGGTTCCGACAAGGCGCCGCCGAGCGCTTCTCTCAGCCATGTCGCGGTCGCGATGTCGAGGTCGAGCACCGTGAATCTGCGCCCCTCGCGAATGCGCAGACGGGCAAGCCGCATCCCGCTCTGATACCGCACGGTCTGGATCAAAAGCTCCTTGCCCCAGGGAGCGATAGCGCGGCCCAAATCGACAACGTCGGCATCAGCGGTTCTGTCCATTCTCGGTCTCCGATCGCCAGAGAACAACGGCGTTGAGCGGGTCGTGCAGCTTGGATGAGAATAAGTTGCAGATAGTCACGCTACGCTTTTGGGCTTGCATTAGCAATTAGTCTAATCTAATATGTTCCTCACCGTGCGAGAGCAAAGGTCTCATCGACACGGCAAAACTCAAGCAACTGGCAAACCAGTGCTGACGTCCGGAGGACGCGTCCACGCGTGCGGTGGCATCCGACAGATGCCCGGAAGCTCAACCGATGGGGTTCGCTCCAACGGAACGGGGATAGTTCGTCTCCGGAGCTGACCATGCCGTGACTGAAGTTTGACGTTGAGCCTCCCGCGCGTCCGCGCATTGCGGAAAGCGATGTCGGGTGCTGCGCCGACAAAGCGCAGCCGACCCTGGTGCAGGAGGCCCGTATGTCGAAGGCGATGCCGGAAACGCCGCTGCTGGACCAGCTCGAGAGCGGGCCATGGCCGAGCTTCGTGTCCGGGCTGAAACGGCTCGCCGCATCCGACGACAAGCCCTATGCGCCGATGATGAAAGACCTGCTCGGCCAGCTCGAGCGGTCATACCAAACGCGCAAGGGCTATTGGAAAGGCGGCACGGTCGGCGTCATCGGCTACGGCGCCGGCGTCATTCCGCGTTTCTCGGAGATTGCCGACGAGTTTCCGGATTCGGCCGAGTTTCACACGCTGCGCCTGATCCCGCCACCCGGCACGCATTACAGCACCGCCCTGCTCCGCTCGCTGTGCGACATCTGGGAGAAATACGGTTCTGGCCTGATCGCTTTGCACGGGCAGACCGGCGACATCATGCTGCAGGGCTGCAGCAGCGAGAACGTCCAGCCCTGTTTCGACGAGGCCAACGAACTCGGATTCGACCTCGGCGGCGCCGGCGCCGGCGTGCGCACCTCGATCTCCTGCGTCGGTGCCGCGCGTTGCGAGCAGTCCTGCTACGACGAGGCGAAAGCGATGCGCCTCATCGTCAACAACTTCCTCGACGAGATGCACCGCCCCTCGCTGCCCTACAAGTTCAAGTTCAAGTTCTCCGGCTGCGCCAATGATTGCTCCAATGCGATCCAGCGCTCCGATTTCGCGGTTTTCGGCACCTGGCGCGACGACATGCAGGTCGATCAGGATGCGGTCCGCGTCTACGTCGCCAAGCATGGGCGCAAATGGATCATCGACAATGTCATCCGGCGCTGCCCGTCCGAGGCGCTGTCGCTTAATGACGACGACAGCCTCGAGGTCGATAACAAGAGCTGCCTGCGCTGCATGCATTGCCTCAACGTCATGACCAAGGCCTTGAAGCCGGGGCGAGAGCGCGGCGTCAGCGTGCTGATCGGCGGCAAGCGGACGCTGAAGACCGGCGACATGATGGGCACCGTGGTCATGCCGTTCCTGCGCCTGGAAAACGACGAGGACTACGACAAGCTGCTCGATCTCGCCAAGCGGATCGTCGAGTTTTTCATCGACAATGCGCTCGAGCACGAGCGCATCGGCGAAATGGTCGATCGCATCGGTCTCGTCGATTTCCTCGAGGGGATCGGGATCGAGGTCGATCCCAACATGATCAGTCACCCGCGCACCAATTCCTACATCCGCACCGACGGCTGGGACGAGGAGGTCGCGAAGTGGAAAGCCCGCAAGGACGCCGGCCTCGCCGCCGCCGTCTAATCAAGACGGGCACAGGACGCGCCGCCTAGCGGAGCAACGGGAGGACAGCTTGGTTCACCAGCGTCGAGCGATCGAAAGCGGCGTCCCCGACCATCTTCCGCACTTGCATCCGCTGCTGCGGCGGAACTACGGCAAATGGAAATGGCATGACCGGCCGCGCCCCGGCGTCCTGCACCACGTCGCCGAAAGCGGCGAGGAAGTGTGGAGCGTCAGAGCCGGCACCCAACGCCAGCTCGATGTCTACACCATACGCAAGCTCTGCGACATTGCCGATGAGCATGCCGACGGCTTCCTGCGCTTTACGACCCGTTCCAATGCCGAGTTCATGGTCGACTCGGCCGACAAGGTGGCGCCGCTCATCGCGAGCCTGAATGGGGCGGGATTCCCGGTGGGCGGCACCGGAAATTCGGTGACCATGATCTCCCACACCCAGGGCTGGCTGCATTGCGACATCCCGGCGACCGATGCATCCGGCGTCGTCAAGTCGCTGATGGACGCCCTGCATCATGAGTTCACCCATGAGGAGATGCCGAACCAGGTGAAGATCACCACCTCCTGCTGCCAGATCAATTGCGGCGGCCAGGGCGACATCGCCATCAATGTCCAGCACACCAAACCGCCGGTAATCAACCACGACCAGGTCGGCAAGATGTGCGAGCGGCCGGCGGTGGTGTCGCGCTGTCCCACCGCTGCGATCCGGCCGGCCATGGTCAACGGCAAGCCCAGCCTCGAAGTGGACGAGAAGAAATGCGTGTGCTGCGGCGCGTGCTTCCCGCCCTGCCCGCCGATGAAGATCAACGATCCGGATTACAGCAAGCTCGCGATCTGGGTCGGCGGCAAGCATTCCTCGACGCGCTCCAAGCCGACCTTCCACAAGCTGGTCGCCGCCGGCCTGCCGAACAATCCGCCGCGCTGGCCGGAAGTCACCGAGATCGTCATGAAGATTCTCACCGCCTACAAAGAGAATGCGCGGCCGTGGGAACGGATGAGCGAATGGGTCGGCCGCATCGGCTGGCCGCACTTCTTTGAGCTGACCGAGCTGCCTTTCACCAAATACCACGTCGATAACTGGCGGACTTCGCGCGACAGTCTCAACGCGTCGGCGCAGCTTCGTTTCTGATTTGGCGTCAACCGCAACACCGAACGGATCGCCCCATGAAATTCGCCATCGTCGTCAATGAGGGCCCTTACAACCATCAGGCTTCGGATTCGGCCTATCAGTTCGTCACGCACGCGCTCGCGAAGGGTCACGAAGTGCTGCGCGTGTTCTTCTATTACGACGGCGTGCTGAACGCGAACAAACTCTCCGCGCCGCAGGCGGACGATCGCAACATCGTCAAGCGGTGGTCGCAGCTCGCCCAAGACAACCAGATCGATCTCACCGTCTGCGTCGCCGCCGGCCTGCGCCGTGGGATTATCGACGACGTGCTCGCGCCCGGCTTCCGCATCGCCGGGATCGGCCAGTTGATCGATTCCTGCATCGATGCCGGCCGCACCGTCGTCTTTGGTGATTAGCGCATGATCCCGAAGAGCTGGCAGACTTTTCGGACAAGATCAGGCGACCGAACAAAGGGAAACGCAGCGCGATTGGTTCGATCTGAAGCGATCGCGCTCTAAGGGGAAGAGTGATGAGCGACGCGACCGAGACCGCCGACGGGCTTGTGACGAAGCGCTTTCTCTACGTCAATCGCAAGGCCCCGCACGGAACGGTCTACGCACTTGAAGTGCTCGAGATGATCCTGGTTGCCGCCATGTACGAGCAGGACGTCCATGTCGCCTTCCTCGACGACGGGGTGTTTCAGCTACGCAAGAACCAGGCGACGGAGGAATTGGAGATGAAGGATTTCTCCAAGACCTATCGCGCGCTCGAAGACTACGGCGTCGAGAAGATCTTCCTGGAAAAGGAATCGATGGAAGAGCGCGGGCTCACGCCCGACGATCTCGTGATCCCGGCAGCCACCATCGATCGCAAGCAGATGACCGAGCTGATGGATTCCATGGACGTCGTTCTGAGCGCGTGAGGGAGCGAACATGCTGCATCTCGTCAACAAGTCGCCGTTCGAACGCACAACGCTCGAAGCCTGTCTGCGGCGGGCGGCACCCGGCTCCGGCATTCTGCTCTACGAGGACGGCGTCTACGCTGCGCTCGCCGGGACCAGCTTTGCCCCAACGATCGCGAACGCAACGAACGCGTTCGACATCTTCGTGCTGGCGCCCGATCTCGCCGCCCGCGGCTATGCGCCGGACGCCGTCATCGATGGCGTGCGCACGATCGATTACGACGGCTTCGTCGACCTCACCATAGAAAAACAAAGCGTGCAGTCGTGGTTGTGAGACACGCACCACCTAGAGGAGGAAACCATGCACTACCAACTCAATGATCAGCAAATCGAGCACGACGAGGAAGGCTATATCGTCGACATCGCGCAATGGAGCGAGCCGCTCGCCGAGCACATCGCCCAGTCCGAGAACCTCGCAATGACCAGCGAGCACTGGGAGGTGATCAGCATCCTGCGCGAGTATTACCAGGAGTACCAGATCGCGCCGGCGATCCGCGTCTTGACCAAACAGGTCGCCAAGCGCCTAGGCGACGGCAAGGGCAGCAACAAATACCTGTACGAGCTGTTCCCTTACGGCCCCGCCAAGCAAGCCTGCAAGATCGCCGGCCTGCCGAAGCCAACCGGCTGCGTGTGATGACGCCGCCCCGCGGGGCCGGGCGCGGCGAAGCGCTCGGCCTGCGTTGCGTCGGACCCGAGGACAAATCTCATCGCGCCGGGCCGCCATGTCGATCCTGAACTTCGTCGTGTCGTCGTTTGTGGTTCTGTCCTTCATCGCCTTCGTGGTGGGGATTGCTTGGCGCGTGTGGCTTTACGCTTCGACGCCAGCACCGCTGCGCGTGTTCACCGCGCCGGCGCCGGCAACGCGCGCGGGCGCCGCGGTCCGCGTCGGACGTGAAGTGGCGCTGTTCGAAAGCCTGTTCCGGGCCGACAAGTTCCTGTGGCTGGTCTCCATGCTGTTCCATGTCGGCCTGCTGCTCGTGCTCCTGCGGCACCTGCGCTACTTCATCACGCCACCGCCGCTGCCGGTGGCCTTGATGCAGCCGCTGGGAATCATCGGCTCGTTCGCGATGGTGGCCGGTCTTGTCGGGCTCATTGCGCGGCGCCTGTTCGACCCGCGGGTTCGTTACATCAGCCGGGCAACCGACATGGCCGTGCTGCTGCTGCTGCTCGCCATCGCCGTCTCGGGTCTCGCAATGACGTTCATTGCCCCGCCCGACATCATGGCGGTGAAGCAGTATCTCGCAGGGCTGTGGCGCTTCGATCCGCAGCCTTTGCCGGCGGATCCGGCTTTGATCATTCATCTCGTGCTGGCGGCGGCGCTGATGGCGGTTCTGCCTTACTCCAAGCTGCTGCACGTTGCCGGCGTCTTTTTCAGCTCGACCCGCAACCAGCCCGACGACGCGCGCCGCGAGCGCCACGTCGCCGCCTGGGCGCGGCCGCTCGACCAGCACCGATCTTGAGGGGCGCGGAGCAAGCGGCATGGATGCGCGCACCGACATCGCCCTGACGACGGACCTCGGCATCGAGGCGCCGCCGGATTTGGCGCCGGATGCGATGAGTGCGTGTCGGCCGTTCCCCGCGCAGCCGGCCCATAACGAAGCGCTCGGCTTTCCCGGCGCGCTGGTCGAGGACTGGCAGGATCAGGCGATCGCCAAGATGGGCGAACTGCTCGAAAACTCCCGCCCGCTGCGGGTGTTTCTCGACAGTTGCGTGAAATGCGGCGCCTGCGCCGACAAGTGCCACTATTTCCACGGCACCGGCGATCCCAAGAACATGCCGGTCGCGCGCCAGGATCTCTTGCGCAGCGTCTACCGCTATTATTTCACGCCGCTCGGCCGCCTGCTCGGCCGCTGGGCCGGCGCGCGCCCCCTCGATGCCGACGTGCTCGAGGAGTGGTTCACCTATTTTCACCAGTGCTCGCAGTGCCGGCGCTGCTCGGTGTTCTGCCCCTATGGCATCGATACCGCCGAAATCTCCATGGCCGCGCGCGAGATCATGAACAGCGTCGGCCTCGGACAGAAATACTGCAACGAGATCATCGGCAAGGTCCACAAGGTCGGCAACAATCTCGGCCTGCCGCCGGCGGCGCTCGAGAACACGCTCGAAGGGCTGGAGGAGGACGTCCGCGACGATACCGGCGTCGACGTCAAGTTCCCGCTCGATGTCAAGGGCGCCGAGGTTCTCCTGATCACGCCCTCGGCCGACTTCTTCGCCGAGCCGCATGTCGACGGGCTGATCGGCTATGCCAAGGTCTTCCATCAGGCCGGACTAAGCTGGACGCTCAGCTCCTATGCGTCGGAAGCGGGGAATTTCGCGATGTTCATCGGCTCCTATGAGCAGATGCACAAAATCGCCAACCGTATCCGTAAGGCGGCGCTCGATCTCGGCGTCAAGCGCCTAGTGTTCGGCGAATGCGGCCATGCCTGGCGCGTCGCCTACTCCTTCCTCAACACGCTGGCGGGGCCCTGGGACTTCCTCGATCCGCGCTACCCGGTGCCGCAGAACATCGCCGCCATCACCCATGACCTGATCCAACGCGGCGGCATCAGGCTCGACAAGGACGCCAATGCGGGGATGACCGTGACCTTGCACGACTCGTGCAATGTCGCGCGCGCCTCTTGCCTCGGCGATCGGCCGGGCGACCAGTTCACCATCCCGCGCGAGATCATTGCCGCGAGCGTTCCGGCATTCGTCGACATGCATCCCGATACCATCGGCGACAAGACGTTCTGCTGCGGGGGCGGCGGCGGCCTTTTGACCGACGAGCTCATCGACCTGCGGGTTAAGGGCTGCAAGCCGCGCGCGAACGCGCTCAAGCAAGTCGTCGATGATCACAAGGTCACGCACATGGTCGCCATGTGCGCGATCTGCAAAAGCCAGTTCACGAAGGTGCTGCCCCAGTTTGGGTACCCGATGGAGATGATCGTCTCGCTGCATCAGCTCGTCAGCCGGTCGATCCGGCTCGCAACCAATGCGTAGTGATGCGGCACCAACGCTTGAGCTCGTCTCATCGTGTTGGTGCCGCATCACAAAACATCGGATCAGCTAGTGTTCCGGGCTGACGGTCCGGGATCGGACCGTCAGAGTCGGGACACTAACCGGACGCGCCGGCGCCGGCGCATGGAGAGCAAAGAGAATGACGCCCGACCTTGCGGCCATCTCGCGACAGGGCTCGACGTTTCGGCGCTTTCGTGAAGGCGACCGCGTCTACGGATCGTTGCAGGACGCCATCTTCAAGGCCGGCTGGTCGCACAAATGTCCGACCTATGTGCACAAGAGCTCGCCCTGTCAGGGCGCCTGCCCGTCCGGCCATGACATCCGCGGCTGGCTGTCGATCGTGCGCGGCCTCGACCAGCCGCCGGCACAAATGAGCTGGCAGGAATTTGCGTTCCGCCGGATGACCGCCGCCAACCCGTTTCCGGCCGTGATGGGACGGGTCTGTCCGGCGCCGTGCGAGGATGCCTGCAATCGCAACGAGGTCGACGGCCATGTCGGCATCAACTCGATCGAGCATTTCATCGGCGATTGGGCGCTCGCCAATGGCATCGTTTTCGACGAGCCCGCAAGCGAGAGCGGCAAGCGCGTCGCCGTGGTGGGTGGCGGGCCGGCGGGGCTGTCGGCGGCCTATCATCTGCGCCGCCGCGGCCACGCCGTCACCGTGTTCGACGATCATGACGCGCTCGGCGGCATGGTGCGTTTCGGCATTCCCGGCTTCCGCACGCCGCGGGAGGTGCTGGACGGCGAGATCGCGCGCATTCTCGCAATGGGCATCGATGTTCAGCTCAACACGCGGGTCGGCCGCGACCTGACGATCGCCGATCTTGAACGGGACTATGACGCAATCTTCTGGGGCCTCGGCACCCAGCAAGGCCGCGGCCTGCCGATCCCCGGCGTCGATGCGCCGAACTGCATCACCGGCGTTGCCTTCCTGCGCGCCTTCAACGAAGGGCGGCTGCAGTCGGTCACCGGCCAGGTCGTCGTGATCGGCGGCGGCGATACCTCGCTCGACGTTGCGACCGTCGCCCGCCGGCTCGGCCATGTCACGCAGGTCTACGAAAAGGATCGCCCCGCCAGCGACGTGTTCGGCCAGGTCGCGCATGATGTCGCGACCACGGCCCGCCGCAGGGGCGCCGACGTGGTGCTGACTTCGCTGTTTCCGATGGAACGCATGATGGCGTCCGAGCGCGAAATCCGCGAGGCGCTGCGGGAGGGCGTCACGATTCGCGACGGCGTCATGCCGCTCGAAGGCCTGAAGGACCCCGAAGGACGGGTCCGGGCGCTGAGAATGTGCCGCTGCACCATGAACGGCATGACCCCGGTCCCGATCCCGGATACCGAATTCGAGCTGCCCTGCCAGTTGCTGGTGGTCGCGATCGGCCAGAAGGGCGATCTCGGCGACCTCGCCGAGCTCGATAACGGCAACGGCTTCATCGCCGCCGACCGGCGATACTGCATACCCGGCCGCAAGGGCCATTTCGTCGGCGGCGATATCGTGCGCCCGCATCTGTTGACCTCCGCAATCGGGCACGGGCGCATCGCGGCCGACGGCATCGACGCCTATCTGCGCGGCGAAGAGCCGGCGCGGCGGCCGCGCGTCGACGCGGTGCAGTTCGACCTGCTCGACCGGCTCGCGGAGCTGGGCCGCGCGCCCGCCGAGGTCTGTGAGCCGGTTCGCGGCACCGCGACCGCGGATTTCGCCGTCCACAATTACGACGATCGCTCCGCCCAGGAGATCGTCACCCACGAGGATCTGTTTCTCGGCCAGTTCGACAACACGCCGCGTATCCACCGGCGTCAGCATGAGGTCGAAGCCGATGCCGTGCTGGGAGATTTCGGCGAGCGGCTGTTCGCGCTGAGCGAAGAAGAAGCAACGGCGGAGGCCAAACGCTGCATGAGCTGCGGCCTTTGTTTTGAGTGCGACAATTGCCTGATCTTCTGTCCGCAGCAGGCGGTGAGCCGCGTGCCCAAGGCAGAACGCGCACCCGGCCGCTATGTCGAGACCGATTACATGAAATGCATCGGCTGCCATATCTGCCGCGATGTCTGTCCGACCGGCTACATCCAGATGGGGCTCGGCGAATGACGCAAGGCGTAACGAGCAGCGGCTGGCTCCGGCGCTACGGCGCGCCGCTCGCCGTCGGCATCGCCGCGCTCGTCATTGCGGTGCTTGCCCTGCGCCTCGCCAATGACGCGCGCGCGAGCCTTCCCTCGACGGAGATGGCTGCGGCGCGGGGGCCGTGCCTTCTCCCGGCCGAGCAGATGCGGCGAGCCCACATGGACCTGCTGCTTCACGAGCGCCGGGTCGCGGTGCGCGAAGGCATTCGAAATCCGCAGGCGAGCCTCGAGCGCTGCGTGACCTGCCATGCGACGCACGATGCTGCTGGCATATCGCTCTCCGCCAACGATCCGCGCCACTTCTGCCGCGCCTGCCATGATCAGGTCGCCGTCCGCGTCGACTGCTTTTCCTGCCATCGCGCAACGCCGGCGATCGCCGCGGCGGACACGGAGACCGCACGATGAGCGCGCGACCCGATCCCGGCCGGCGCGACGCGCTCAAACTGGCGCTGGCCGGCGGCGTCGCTTCAGCGCTCGGCCCCGGCCTGTTCCTGGTTGCGGCGCCGGCCGAAGCGCGGGCGCCCGGCCTTGCCGCCAGCTCCGCCCAGCGCTGGGGCATCCTGATCGACGCAGCCCGCTGTGCTGAAGACTGTTCGCTCTGCGTTCAGGCCTGCAGCGACGAGCACGGCTGGACCGTCGGCGGGCCGCCAGGGCGGGAGCCGCAGTGGATCCGCACCGTCGCGGCGACGGACCCTGTAAGCGGACGCAGTGTCCGTCTGCCGCTGATGTGCCAACACTGTGCGCTCCCGCCCTGTGCCGATGTCTGCCCCACCACGGCAACGTTTCGCCGGGCCGACGGCATTGTCCTTGTCGATCGCCATCTGTGCATCGGGTGTCGCTATTGCGTGATGGCCTGCCCGTTCAATGTGCGCTTCTTCCTGGGCGATGCTGTCGACAATCAGCGGCCCCATAGCCCGCGCGGCAAGGGCACCGCCGAGGGCTGCACGCTATGCGTCCACAGAGTGGACGCCGGCGGCGAGCCCGCCTGCGTCGAAGCCTGCACGACAGGCGCAATGGTGTTCGGTGACCTGAACGATCCGCAAAGCGCGATCCGCGACAGCCTCGCCAGCCTGCCGGCCACGCGACTGCGCGCCGATCTTACGCTCGGCCAGAGCGTGCAGTACCGCGGCCTGTAACGGAGACGATCAAGGCATGACCGCGATCACCCTCGACCAGCTCGATGCCGCGCCGCGGCGACTGCTACCCGTAGTCGTTGGGCTGGGGGTGGCGCTCGTTTGCGGCGGCACCGCCGTGCTGATCATCGAGACGATGGGCCATCATGTGACCGGCATGACCAGCCTCGTCCCCTGGGGCCTGCCGCATATCTTCGCCTATGTCCTGATCCTTGCTGCGTCCGGCGCGCTCAACGTCGCGATGATCGCCTCGGTATTCCGCCGCAAGGTCTATGAGACGCTGGAGCCGTTCTCGGCGATGCTGGCGATCGCCTTGCTCGCCGGGGGCCTGAGCATTCTGGTGCTCGATCTCGGCCGCCCCGACCGGCTGATGCTGACCATGACCCACCCCAATCCGCGCTCGATCTTCGCCTGGAACATCGTTCTTTACACCGGCTTCATGGCGACCACGGCCGCTTACCTGATCACCCTGCTCGATGGCCGCTTTTCCCGGTTCTTCGGCGCGACGAGCGGGATCGCATTCCTGTGGCGGTTCGTGCTGACCACCGGCACCGGGCTCGACCTTGGAATCTTGGTCGCGCGCGAGGCGTTCAACTCGGCGATCATGGCGCCGATGTTCATCTCCTTCTCGCTCACTTTCGGCCTCGCCGCATTCCTCTTGCTGCTGCCCACGGCGGCCTGGCTCAGGGGCGGTACGCCCGACAGAGCGGTGCTGCAGCGGCTCGGCCGCCTGCTCGCGCTGTTCGTTGCCGTGTCCTTCTACTTCGCCGTCGTGATGCATGCGTTCAACATCTACACGCCGCAGACACGGGCACTGGAGCGCTTCCTGCTGCTCGACGGCGGCGTTTACACCGCGCTTCTATGGGGCGGCCAGGTGCTGATCGGCACCGCGGTTCCCCTGCTGCTCGTCGCCATGGGACGGCCGATATCGGCCGCGGCCGCGGTGATGATCGGCGCCGTCGCCACGATCTATCTCTATGTGATCGTCGGCCAGGCCTATCCGCAGCCGTTGCTGCCCGGCATGCAGATCTCGTCGATCTATGGCGACGGCACGGTTGCCGCTTACGTGCCGTCGCTGACTGAACTGCTGCTTAGCCTCGGCGGCGTTGCGGTCGCGCTGTCCGTGTTGCTGGCGGGCTGTCTCCTGTTCCGAATCATACCGAGGAGATTCGCACGCGCCGGCGCGCCGGGCGCAGGTTTGCAGGTGGCGACATGAAACAGACGCCGACCATGGCGCGGCTGTTCATCTCCGCCGCGCACAAATCCTCCGGCAAGACGACGATCGCGCTCGGACTGTGCGCTGCGCTGCGCGCGCGCGGGCTCGCGGTTCAGCCGTTCAAGAAGGGGCCGGACTATATCGATCCGCTGTGGCTCTCGGCGGCGGCCGGCCGCCCATGCCGCAATCTCGATCGCCACACCATGAGCGAACCCGAGATTCTCTCGCTGTGCACGGAGCATGCGCGATCGGCCGACATCGCGATCGTCGAAGGCAATAAGGGCCTGCATGACGGCGTGTCGACCGATGGTCACGATTCCGGCGCCGCGCTCGCGCGCCTGCTCGAGGCTCCCGTCGTGCTGGTGGTGGATGCGCAAGGAATAACGCGGGGGATCGCGCCGCTCCTGCTCGGCTACCAGAATTTCGATCGCGGCGTTGTCATCGCCGGCGTGATCCTCAACAAAGTGTCGGGCGCGCGCCATGAGGGCAAGCTTCGCAGCGCGATCGAGACCTACACCGATATCCCGATCCTGGGAGCAATCCATCGCTCGGCGGCGCTCGCGATCGAGGAACGTCATCTCGGTCTCATCCCCGCCAATGAGGCACCGAAAGCGCAGACGCGGATCGCGACCATCGCCTCGGCGGTCGCAGGGGGACTCGATCTCGATCGGCTGCTCGCGATCGCGCGGGCGGCGTCGCCCCTGCGCGCCCTGCCCCGCCCTATTCCGCCCGCGACAACACCCGGACCGCGCCGCCGCATCGGTATCGCCCGCGATGCGGCCTTCGGCTTCTACTATGCCGACGATCTCGACGGCTTCGCTGCCAGCGGCTTCGATCTGGTGCCGTTCGATACGCTTGGCGACCGGCGCCTGCCGGACGGGCTCGACGGCCTGTTCATCGGCGGCGGCTTTCCCGAGACCCATATGGAGGCGCTGGAGGCGAATGTCGCGATGCGCCGCGACATCCGCGATGCGGTGGCCGCCGGCCTGCCGGTCTATGCCGAATGCGGCGGCATGATGTACCTCACGCGCAGCATCACCTGGCAGGGCCGGCGCTGCGCCATGGTGGGCGCGCTCGCTGCCGATGCGGTGATGTATGGGCGCCCGCAGGGCAAGGGCTATGTCGTGCTGCGCGAAACCGAGCATGCGCCGTGGCCGGCGGCGGCCGGCGGCGGCGGCGTGATCGCCGCCCACGAATTCCACTATGCCGCGATCGAGAATCTCTCCGCCGATGTCCGCTTCGCCTATCGCGTCATCCGCGGCCAGGGCATCGCTGCCGGCCATGACGGCATCGTCGTGGCGAACACGCTCGCTTCGTTCAGCCATCGCCGCGGCGTCGGCGCCGACCCGTGGCCGGCGCATTTTGCCGCGTTCATGCGTCGCTGCGCGGAGCGGCGCGAGGCTGCCATCACCATACGTGGCGGGGACGAAGGTCGGATGCTGCCTTCGGCGCACGTCACCCACCCTCACCACTCTTGCCTGCGGGAGGCCCATGCTGATGTCCAAGCGCATAGTCGTTGATGCACGCGGTTGTTTCTGTCCCGGTCCGATGATGGAGCTGATCTCCGCTCTCAAGCGGCACACGGTCGGAGACGAGGTCGAGGTTCTTTCCCAGGACAAAGGTTCGGCCACCGACATTCCCCTCTGGACCAAAAAGGTCGGGCACGAGCTCGTCTCCAACGAGCATCGCGGGGATCACTGGTCGATCGTCGTGCGGAAGATGAAGTGAACGCTGACGTGAAAGGCGTAGCAAGCAAAGACGTGAACGGGGGGCCGGTCTGACCTTCAAGCAGTCCGCAGAGGCTGCCGCACAAGGAAAATGCGCGGGTCGAAGGACGCGCGAAACCTAACAGGAAACCACCAGGAGGAATTCATGCGAGCGAGAATACTTATCTTAGGCAGCGGAATGGGCGGCACGATCGTAGCAAACGGCCTGGCCCGCAAACTGTCCGACGAACTGCGGACCGGTGATGCCACCATCACCGTGCTGGGCACGACCCCGAAGCACCTTTACCAGCCGGGGCTGCTTTACGTTCCGTTCGGCCGCGCCCGTGAACCCGAATTGAGCCGCGATGAACGGTCAATTCTCGACCGGCGGATCAATTTCATGGTCGATCCGGCCAAGCGGATCGATACCGAAAACAATGTCGTGCACGGCGAGTCCGGCAAGTCCTACAAATACGACTTCCTGGTCGTCGCCACCGGCTCGCATCTCGCCCCGGAGATGGTTCCCGGCCTCGCCGAGAGCAGCTATCAGTTCTATGAGCTCGAGGCGGCACGCAAATTACGCGACGCCATTGACGGCTTCGATGGCGGCAAGATCGTCATCAACGTCAATGTCCCGCACAAGTGTCCGGTTGCGCCGCTGGAAATCACGCTGATGCTGGACGAGCATCTCAAGCAGCGGGGGCTCACCGACAAGTTCGAGATCACCTACACCTATCCGATCGGCCGGCTGCATGGCCTGGAGCCGGTGTCGCATTGGGCCGTTCCCGAGTTCGAGCGTCGCGGCATCCAGACTCAGGTGTTCTTCAACACCAAGGAGGTCGACGGCGCCGCCAAGAAGATCCATTCGGAGGAAGGCGACACGCTCGACTACGATCTGCTCATCACCATTCCGCCCCACCGCGGCGCGCAGGTGATCGAGGATTCCGGTCTAGGTACGGCGGGTTGGATTCCAACCAATCCGAAGACGCTGCTCATGGAAGGGTCGCGCAACGTTTTCGTGATCGGCGACACCACGAACATCCCGATCTCGAAGGCCGGCTCGACCGCTCACTTCCAGGCCGACACCGTCGTCGAGAACCTGACGCTGATGGTGCAGGAAGGCCGCTGGCTGCGCGAATATGACGGCAAGGTGTTCTGCTTCATCGAGACCGGGACCAGCACCGGCACTTACATCTGGTTCAACTACAACACGCCGCCGAAGCCCACGCCCCCAACCCAGATGGTCCATTGGGCGAAGCTCGCATACAACCGCATGTACTGGCTGTCGGCGAGCGGGCTCCTTTAAGAATCAACAAAGGGATCCTGCGAACGACAGGAGAGTCGTATTATGGATACGCTCACAGGTAGCGTTACTGAATTCTCGGCAATGGAAGGTCTCGGTGAAGCGGCGGCGGCCGCGCTCACCGACGGAATGGTGGAACGGATGGCGACCACGGTCGCCACCGGGCTTGAGATCCTCGACCGCGTCAACGATCCCGATACCCGCGCGGCGATGCACCGATTGATCGACGGCCTCACCACCATGCACACCACCGGCGCACTCGACACGGTGTTCGAGGCGGCGGAGGTGATGCAGGCGGCACGCTCGGCCGTGACCGACGACATGATCGAACGCCTCTACCATTTCCTTGAAGTGATGATTACCAACCTCGCGACGCGGGAGATTGCCGAGCTCGCCCGCGACACGGAAATGTCGCTCTACCAAGCGGCGCGACATTGCGACGACCCCAATTCGCCAAAGTCGGCGTTCGGGGTGGTTCGCGAGCTGTTCAAGCCGGAGAGCGTGCGCACGCTCAATCTGCTGCTCGCGTTCGGCAACGTTCTCAGGGAGCGGGTCGAAAGCGCCAGCGCACGACCCAACGGGGACGGCGGCTTGAGGCCGGGGTGAGGAGCCGGCGGCGGGCGGCCGGGCCACAGAGCATGATCCGAAGCGTTGCAGACTCTTCGGCCAAGATCATGCGCGACAACGAAGATGACCGCGCGCGACTGATCTGACCAATGCGGTCGCGCGCGGATGCTTGCTGTCCGCGACGAACGAGGAGGCGACGAGGCCGGTCCGATGGGAATCGCCGGCGTAAGCCGGCGTGTCAGCTATTGACGCGTCTTTCGCCGCGGCGCTTGGCCGCGTCGGCGCGATCCGATTCCCGTTCCTCGATCGAGAACATCCGATAGATCATCTCAAGCACGATCGGCGCCTCGCGTCCCTTGAGCGAGTAGCAGATCGTCTTGCCGTCGCGACGGGTGTTGACGAGGTCGTCACGGCGAAGCAGCGCCAGATGTTGCGACAAGGCGGACTGTGAGAGGCCGACCACCCTCTCCAGCTCGTTGACGCACCGTTCGCCGTCCAACAATTCGGACAGAATCAGCAACCGATTCTCGTTTGCCAGCGCTTTGAGCAGCGTGGCGGCCCGCCTTGTATCGACAGCTTCTGGTTTCGGCCTTTTCACAGCGTGTTATCGCGGATTTTCTCGGCCCGGTGCCGTCAGGCAGCAGCTTGGACCGCAGGCGCGGTCGTATCGCCCATGCCTGCGTTTTCTAGGCGAACTTCACATCTCCGGTCGATTTTGGCAAGTGCCTGCCGACCATCGGACCTTAGAGCATTTACAGGCAGCAGAGCATTTACAGGCAACGCCATTCTTCAAACGCGACCCGATGACACAAGACGATCACGCGATCCAAGCGATCACCTGACACAGAAAACAGCGCGCGGCGAGCGCGATCGTTTCGAGAAGAAGCAATCGCGCTCTAGAGCGCGATCCATTCAGGTTGAATCGATCGCGCTCTCTTTGTCTTTGTTCTGTCGCATGATCTTGTCCGAAAAGTCTGCCAACTTTTCGGGATCATGCTCTAGAGCTGGAAAACGCAACCAAGAACGAAAGGCACCGCGAACTCGACCGGACCCGGAATCGACTCAAAGATAGTGCCGTGCCGGTCGAGACCATGCAGGCTGTTTTCGCCCGAACCGAGAGGCGATTACAGCCTCTGGTCGCCGCGACCAGGTCAAGCCCGCAAAGCCCAACCTCGGATCAGGCCAAGCCCAGATACCGACCCGCTTGCGCCGAAACCGGGACAGCCAGTCGCCCGGATTCAAGTCAAGCTTGCAGAGTCCCGGTCGCCCGGATCAGGACGACATGCCGCCGGGGCCGCCGGGGCCGCCGGAGCCGGGGACACCCTTGACCGCGTCCATCACGGCCTTGGTAGCGGTCTCGCTAAGGTCCTTGGCCTGCTCGGTCATCGCCTGCATCTGCGACTGGATGAAATCGGTCTGCAACTTGACGAGGTCCTGAACGTCCTTCACCTGCACGAGCCGCTGCGCGAACTCAAAGGCGTTCGCGACATTGCGTTCGGCATAGTTGAGGACCTTGTTGCTGAGCTCGTTGCCGCCCATGGCATTGCCGGGTACGGAGCGCTGGAAGAACTGCAGGTAGCTGTTAATGGCCGTCCGCACTTGGTCCATGCTCTGTTCGGTCATCTTGCGCATGTCGGCAGGAATTTCGAACGGCGACTTGTTCGTCATGATGAATGGTCTCCTCGGCACCGATGGTCCCGTTCAAACCGGCAACGGGATGAACCAAATGATGCCATGTTAGCAGTCGGCAGATAGGGCGGTCAAAGCGCGTGGCGCCGACAAGGCGGTGCGCTATTGCGGCGCAGAAATCAAGGGGGAATTTTCCCGGAACACACCGATCTCAACCGGGCGACACAGGACCAGGTCACGGAAAACACAAGCGAACGTGACACGGTCGCCGGTTAGCCCGCGGCGGGCCCGCAGCCATCCGAGAAGCAACAATCTGTAAAAGATTAATGCGACTAAAGAACCGAGAAAAAGCGCCTTCGATTCAAGCTTGTGCGTAACTTCTCTTTGTTTTTTCCGCATGATCTTGTCCGAAAAGTCTGCCAGCCTTTTGGGGTCATGCTCTAGATTCCGGTCATTCCCCCGAAAGCGGGAATCTTGTCCTGGCAGAGCATCTGGGTCCCCGCTTTGCGCGGGGACGAACGGGACTAGTGTTTCCTTCTCTGACGGTCCGACCCCGGACCGTCAGAGAAGGAACACTAGCTAATTCCATGCTTTGTGATGCGGCACCAACACAATGAGACAAGCCCAAGCGTTGGTGCCGCATCACTAGAGCGCCTTGAGATGGCGGATCGGGCGGCCGGGCGCGACCGCCTGCGCGGCAGCGATGATCGCATTGGCGTCGATCCCATAGTGCCGGTAGAGGTCCGGAATCGACCCGGTCTGGCCGAAATGCTCGACCCCGAGCGAACGCGTGCGGTGACCGCACACAGCACCGAGCCAGGCGAGCGTTGCCGGATGGCCGTCCAGCACCGTGACCAGCGCGCAATGGGGAGGCACCTCGGCGAGGAGCCGCTCGATATGCGAGCGGGCATGGGCAAGGCCGCGCTCGCGGGCGCGGCAGGCCGCGGTCCATCCGGCATTCAGCCGGTCCGCCGAGGTCACCGCGAGCAAGCCCCCATCACGGCGGTCCTCCGCCATCAACCCGACCGCCTGGATCGCCTCCGGAGCGACCGCACCGCTGAAGGCGACCACAACCTGGCAGTTCGGTCCGGGCCGTCGCATCCAATAGGCGCCGTCGATAATTCCCTGGCGCAGCTCGGCGGTCATCGCCCGTTGTGGCTGCTCGATCGGGCGGGTCGACAGCCGCAGATAGACCGCGCCGCCGGTCTCGTCGCGCAGCCAGGTCCGTTCGCAGGGCGCCCCCTCCCCGTCCCGCTGGATATAATCGAAGGCAAAAGACATTATGGCCGCAAGCTCATCCACGAAAGCAGGTTCGAAAGCAGCCAAGCCGTCCTGCGCAAGCCCGATCAGCGGTGTTGCGATCGACTGATGCGCCCCGCCCTCCGGGGCGAGCGTGATCCCAGAGGGCGTTGCCACCAGAATGAAGCGGGCATCCTGGTAACAGGCATAGTTGAGCGCATCGAGCCCGCGCGCGATGAACGGATCATACAGCGTTCCGATCGGAAACAGCCGCTCGCCTTGGATGGAGTGGGACAGCCCGAGCGCGGACAAGAGGATGAACAGGTTCATCTCCGCGATCCCGAGTTCGATATGCTGGCCCTCCGGCGAGAACTCCCAATTCAGGGTGGAGACGACCCGCTCGCTCTTGAACGTGTCGGCCATCGCCTCGCGGGCGTACAGGCCGCGCCGGTTGACCCAGGGCCCGAGATTGGTCGACACGGTGACGTCGGGCGAGGCGGTCACGACGCGTGCCGCAAAGGCGCTTTGCTCCTTGCCGAGCTCGTTGAGCAGCGCGCCGAACCCTTGCTGGGTCGACATCTCCGGTTGGAACGGGACCGCGAGCTCGCCGGGCGGTTCGATACGGGCCGCGCGATGACGCCGTGTGCCTCCTTGCGCGAACGGAACGCGATCGAGAAAGTCCTGCAACTCGCCCGCCGGCAGGCCGAGCCCTTCGAAGCGGTCCCATTCGTGGCCGGGCCGGATGTGCATCGCCTCGCGGAAGGTCTTCATCTGCGCCGTCGTCATCAGGCCGGCATGGTTTTCCTTATGGCCGGCGAAGGGCAGGCCGTAGCCCTTGATGGTGTAGGCGATGAAGCAGGTCGGCCGGTCGTGATCGATCCGCTCGAAGGCCTCGATCAGGGTCGACAAATCGTGGCCGGCGAGATTGGTCATCAGGCGCGCCAGCTCATCGTCGGTGCGTTCGCCGATCAGATCCAGCGCCGCACGGTCGCCCCCGAGATCTCCGGTGAGACGCTTGCGCCAGGCGGCGCCACCCTGAAAGACCAGCGCCGAATAGAGCTGGTTGGGGCAGGCATCGATCCAACCGCGCAACGCCTCGCCGCCCGGTCGGGCAAAGGCCTGCATGAGCTGCGAGCCGTATTTCAGGATCACGACGTCCCAGCCGAAGGCGCGGAACAGCGCCTCGTAGCGCGCCCATAGCCCCTCGCGGATCACCGCATCGAGACTCTGCCGGTTGTAGTCGATGATCCACCAGCAGTTTCGCACCCCCTGCTTCCAGCCTTCGAGCAAGGCCTCGAAGACATTGCCCTCGTCCATCTCGGCGTCCCCGACCAGGGCGATCATGCGCCCTTCCGGGCGCGCGGGGCCAAAGCCGTGGGCCCGCACATAGTCCTGCGTGAGCGCCGCGAACAAAGTCTGCGCGACGCCGAGCCCGACCGAGCCGGTGGAGAAATCGACATCGTTGCTGTCCTTGGTCCGCGAGGGATAGCTCTGCGCTCCTTTGTAGCCGCGAAAGTCGATCAGCTTCTCTACGCTCTGACCCCCAAGGAGATACTGGATCGCATGGAGGATCGGGCTTGCATGCGGCTTGACGGCGACGCGGTCGTCCGATCGAAGGACATGGAAGTAGAGCGCGGTCATGATGGTCGCGAGCGAAGCCGAGGAGGCCTGATGCCCGCCGACCTTGAGCCCGTCCGCACTGTCACGCAGGTGATTGGCGTTGTGGATCATCCAGGCTGCGATCCACAGCACCTTGCGCTCGAGCTCGGCGAGCGACTGCAGGATCGTCTTGTTCATCTCTTTGCTTGTCCACGGACGTCAGGGCGCCCAATAAAAATACTGAATTTTCAGGTTCGTGATCCGCACTACTTCAACTTGGTGGGCGTGACGCGAGGCCGTCGCCATGCCCATCTTACTCACTGCGGCTGCTCCCGCATCGCCTGAATGGCGATATAGACATAGGCGGCGACGAGCAAAATCCCGCCCCCGACGATGGCGGGCTGGAAGCCATAGATCTGCGGGAAGAACAGGCCCACGATGATCATCGTGACCGTGCTCGCGAGCCAGATGATCACGCCCCAGGGCGCCGAGATCCACAGGCCCACCGCGGCGATGAGATCGATATTGGCGAAGAAGACGGTGGCGATCTGCCACGACGAGCTCTGAGCTTCGAAACTGCCGCCGGCGCCCTGCACAAAGCCGCAGATCGCCGCCCAGTGATAAAGGCCCTTGGCGAGCGAGAGGACCGCGACCGCCCGCAGGAACAGGACAAGCCGGCCAGCCCATCCTTCCTGCTGAATCCGATAATCGGCCGCCTGTTCGGCGGCGAGCTTCTCGGTCGCTTCGTAAATGCTCGGTTCGCTCATGACGCGCTCGAATCGGCCTCGCATTCCCAGAGCATGATCCCGAAAAGTTGGCCGATTTTTCGGACAAGATCATGCAACAGCACAAAACCGACATGATCCCGAAAAGTTGGCCGGTTTTTCGGACAAGATCATGCGACAGAACAAAGACAAAGAGAGCGCGATCGATTCCAAGGAGAAGCGATCGCGCTTCTCAAGCATGATCCCGAAAGTTGGCAGATCGAAAAGAACTGTAGGGTGGGCATGCGAAGCATGCCCACCAATTAGTGTTGGCGGCCTTGGCCGCGTGGGCACGGCGCGCTCTTGGCGCGCC
>JANQIP010000262.1 GCA_028282095.1 Xanthobacteraceae bacterium
TGTTCCGACTCTGACGGTCCGATCCCGGACCGTCAGCCCGGAACACTAGCTAATCCGTTGCTTTGTGATGCGGCACCAACGCAATGGGACGAGCCCAAGCGTTAGTGCCGCATCACTAGAGCATGATCCCGAAAAGTTGGCAGACTTTTCGGACAGGATCATGCGACAAAACGAAGAGGAACAGAGCGCGGTTGATTCGATCTGATTGAACCGCGCTCCAAGGCTGCGTTGGCCGTGTCTTATGCTCCGTGGCAGAGACACGGTCACTGCAACTACGCGCGCCCGCTTTGGGGCGGGGCCGAGTTTGCAGCTTCGGCGATAGGCGTTTGCTCACGGGGCAGAGCATGATCCCGAAAAGTTGCAGACTTTTCGGACAAGATCATGCGATCAAGCAAAGAGAGCATGATCGCGAAAAGCTGCAGACTTTTCGGACAAGATCAGCGATCAAGCAAAGAGAGCATGATCCCGAAACGTTGCAGGCTTTTCGGACAAGATCATGTGATCAAGCAAAGAGCCAAACAAAGGGAATGGGAGCGCGATTGATTCGACTGCAATGAATCGTGCGCTCTAGATGCGATCGGAGCAGCGCTGCCCGTCGGCGCCCGGGGGCAACGGCTCATCAAGGCTGTAGATAAAACGACGCGCCGCCGCGATGGCGCCGTGCTGTTCGAGATCGTTATGGCCGCCGCGAGGAAAGCGCACGAAGCACTTCTCCTCCGGAGCAAGCGCAAACAACCGTTCCCCATAGTGGAACGGAACCACGCGGTCGCGCTCTCCATGCATCACCAGGATAGGAGCCTGAATCTTGCCGATTCGCTCGTCCGAGCGGAATTGATCCTTCATCAGCATGCGCACCGGGACGAAAGGAAAGGCCGACGCCGCAATGTCGACGATCGAGGTGAAGGGTGCTTCGAGAACGAGCTTGCCGACCGGACGCTCGGCAGCGAGCGCAACCGCCAGTCCGGTGCCGAGCGAGACGCCCCACGGCACGATCGATTCGACAGGATAGCGGGCGGTTGCGAAAGCGTAGGCAGCTTCGGCGTCGCGCAGCAGCCCTGGCTCGCTCGGTCGGCCGGTTGAACCGAAATAGCCGCGATAGGAAAGCGCAAGGAGTCCCGTGCCGTCGGCGGTCAGCTCTCGGAACCGCGAAACGCGCCACGGGAGCACGTCGCCGTTTCCGGAAAAAAAGATGACCAGCGCCTTTCCCTTTTGCGGGGGGACGTGCCAAGCGATCACCGACTCGCCGTCACTTGTGGTGAGAACGACCTCCTCAGCCGTGGGTAATCCGGCCTCGGCGGGGGTGAGGCGGGTCGTGTATGGCGGCCGATAGAGGAACTCGCGCTGCGTAACATACAAGAAGGCTACAAAGGCGAAATAGCCGGTGAGCGCGAATGCAAGCCACTTCAACCATGTCATGGCAGGTCAATAGCACGAAACGCGTGATCATTCAGCTCCTAGAGCATGATCCCGAAAGGTTGGCAGACTTTTGGGACAAGATCATGCGACAAGACAAAGAGAAAGAGAGCGCGATTGAATCGACCCAAAGCAATCGCGCTTCTGTGATGCGGCACCAACGCTTGGGCTCGTCTCGTCGTGTTGGCGCCGCATCACAAAGCACCGGATCAGCTCGTGTTCCTGGCCTGATGGTCCAGGATCGGATCGACAGAGTCGGGACACTAGAGCCGCAACTGCGTCGAGTTGAGTAGATCGCGCACTTTCTTTCTGTTTCTTCTCGCATGATCGCTTCTGAAAAAGCCTGCAGCTTGTCGGCAGGATGATTCTGCCCGATCATATTCCGCTACTGCTACCGCTGCCGCAATCGATCAATGCCCACCGATTGCTTTGTCGCTTGGAAGAATTTGACTGCAGCTTGGGTCTTGGCTGCGAACTCATAATTGATGAGCAAGTAGAAAATGGCCAAAGCTCCGCGAACTTTTGTCCTGGTGCACGGCATGTGGCACGGAGGCTGGTGCTGGAGCCGCGTTGCCGAGGTGCTACGCGGTCGTGGTCACACGGTAACGACGCCGACCCAAACCGGCCTCGGCGAGCGCAAGCACCTGCTGTCGCCCTCGATCACGCTCGACACCTTCGTCGCCGACATCGTGAACCACCTCAAATGGGAAGACCTGAGCGAGGTCGTGCTGGTTGGTCACAGTTTCGGCGGTGCGCCCATGAGTGGTGCTGCAGACCAGGTGCCGGAACGCATCGCCGGGTTGATCTACCTGGACGCGGCCATCATGGAGGACGGCGAGACTTGGTTTGGCCTGTTGCCGGCCGATATGGTCGCCGCCCGCAAAAGGCTCGCGCAGGAATTCTCCGGTGGTATCAGCCTGCCGCCGGCGCCGCCCGAGAGTTTCGGCGTGACTGATCCAAACGATGCCGCCTGGCTTGCGCCCCGCCTGACACCGCATCCCTTCGCCACCCTGGTTACGCCGCTCACGCTTGCAAATCGCTGCGGCAATGGGCTGCCGGCGCATTACATCACCTGCACGTCGCCTGCTTATCCGCCGGCCGTATTGTGCCTCCAGCGTGCGCAGGAACGCGGCTGGCCCATTTCTTCATTGGCGAGCGGCCACGATGCGATGGTCAGCCACGCACAAGACACGGCGGACATGCTCGAAATCTTGAGTTCCCAAGTACGAGCCATGAACGGGGCTCAAGCAGACTCGGGGACGTGAGGGAGGTCGCGTGCCGAAAACTCGCCGATGCCGGGCACCTGCGCGCTTGAGGCCGCAAGACCGCCAAGAGCCCGAGCTCGAACCCGTGTCACCGCCGCTTCAACGCGATTGCTTCAGCTTGAATCGACCGCGCGCTCTTTGTCCTTGTTTTCCTGCACGACCTTGTCTGAGAACTCTGCCGGTTTTGCGGAATCTTGTTTCAGGAGCGACTTGAGCTCCCCGAGTTCCCGCCGCAAGGCCTGAATCTCGCTGACGATTGCCGCGTTCTCGTCGTGGACGATCTGACGCTCGGCCTCCAACTCCACCTTCTGCTCGGCCTCATGCACCATCTGCATTGAGTTGACGATGACGGCCACAACGAGGTTCAAGACAGCAAAGGTGGTGACAAGAATAAAGGGCACAAAGAAAGCCCAGGCCCACGGAAAGACCTCCATCACCGGCCGGACGATTCCCATCGACCAGCTTTCCAAGGTCATGATCTGGAAGAGCGAATAGGCCGAAGCGCCGATCGAGCCGAACCAGTCCGGGAAGCGGTCGCCGAAGAGCTTGGTGGCCAGCACCGAGCCGACATAGAAAATGAGCGACATCACCGCGGCGATTGAACCCATGCCGGGCAGCGCGCTTATGAGCGCCGTGACCACAGAACGCATCTGCGGCACGACCGATAACAGGCGGAGCACGCGGAGGATGCGGAGCGCCCTCAACACGGTCAGCGGCCCTGTTGACGGGACGAGTGCGATCGCGACAATCGTGAAATCGAAGATGTTCCAGCCGTCGCGGAAAAAACCGAGCCGGTAGACGACAAGCTTCGCCAATATCTCAACGACAAAGATGGCGAGCACGATCCGGTCGATCGCGACCAGGAGGCCGCCGGCCGCCTCCATTGCCGGCGTCCAGGTCTCAAGCCCGAGCGTGACCGCGTTGAAGAGAATCACCGCAGTGATGAACGTGGTGAAGCGCGACGATTCGACCAGCTTGCGGAGCCGCTCGGTGATCTTGGAATCGGGTGAAAGCGAAGTTTTCTGCATCATTGAATTGATTTGCCGCCGCCGCAAGTAAGCACGGATGGCACCGGGATCAAGAAGCGGCCCAGCTCACATCGCCACCGCAGAGAACAGGTGCGACAAGCACGACCGCCACGCCCAGGCCTGCAACGAAGATTGCCGATATGAATTCCTTCCTCAAGATCGAACGCTGACGCAACGACGGTGCACGCCTCCCACGTCAAACTACGCAGATGTGATGAGGTGGTAAAGGGCTGCCGCACTCACCCATGCCGAGGTTTCCGTCTTGAGAAATCGCCACATTGGTCCATCGTTGATTCTCCGGCGAGGCGTATAGCCGTTGGCGCAGCCAGAGTCTGATCGATTTAAGTTGAATCGGGCACGCTCTCTTTCTCCTTTTTTGTCACACGATCCCGAAACGTCTGCGAACTTTTCGGGATCATGCTCTAGTTCGAGCAGCCTCCTTGAGGTGCGCGTGGCGGATGTGCCACGCAATAGACTCAAGAGTTGTATCGCGTTTCCAGGACCTGTCGCTGAGCGTGCCAATAAAGACGTCAGCGGTCTCGACCTAACCGTCGACTTCGGTCCGGGTTTCCAACATTTCGAGGATAGTCCAATGCGCACGATTCGGGTCGGGATTGCGTCAGTGCTGGTCGCCGTAGCGGCTCTTTCCTCGGTTGCTTTCGCCAGCGACAAGGAGAGCGCGACGGCCGAGGAGGTTGTCCAGAAAGTGCGGGAGGCGGCCGCTGTCCTGGCTGAAAAAGGCGATGATGCGTTGCCAATGTTCAATGAGCCGACCTCACCCTATGTCTGGAAGGACAGCTATATATTCGTCGTGAACTGCGATACGGGCGTTGTCCTGGCGCATCCAATCCAACGGGAGCGCGTGGGCAAGCCGATTGCCGATGGACCCACTCACGGCGGCGTCACCGCTGCCGAGCGAGCGCAGAAGCATTGCGCGATGGCGCGTCAGCCCGGCGGCGGTTGGTGGGCTTACGAGTTCACGAAGCCGGGCGGCAAGGTATCGACCCGAAAGGTGAGCCATATGTTGATGGTGGAGGGCAGCCCGTGGGTCGTCGGCGCCGGCGTCTATGACAAGAACACCCCCGTCGAGGATTTCCATGCGGTCAGCCACGGGAACAGGCAAACGAAATCAAGCTCGGAGTGATCGATCGGAAGCGGTTTCGCTCAGACTCTGCGCGAAATCTCCACACCCGACCCCGTTGTGATGTCGATATCCTTGGTCTCGCGCAGGAAAAATCCGCCGACGATCAACGTCATCACGGCGACCGAAATCGGATACCAAAGGCCATCATGGATGTTGCCGGTCACCGCCACGATCGCGGTCGTCACCAGCGGCAGCATACCGCCGAACCAGCCGTTGCCGATATGGTAGGGTAGCGACATCGAGGTATAGCGGATTTTGGTCGGGAACAGCTCGACCAGAAAAGCGGCGATCGGCCCATAGACCATGGTGACATAGACGAGGAGGGTGACGAGGATCAGCACGGCCATCGGCCAGTTCACCTTGGCCGGGTCGGCGCGCGACGGATAGCCTGCCGCGTCGAAGGCCGCCTGCCATGCCTTCTGATCCCAGCCTTCGATCCGCGTATCCCCAATCTTGAGCGTCACCGGTTTGCCCGGCGTATCTTCCTTCTTGAATGAGACTCCGAGCCGACTCACGAAGTCCTGGGCACGCTCGCATTCGGAAAAGGTCGACCACGGTCCGACAAAGATGTGGAAGCTGCAGGTCGATGCATCGGCGGCGACCACGATCTCATGGCGGGCCTGGAAGGCCATGAGGTCGGGATTGACGTATTCCGCGAGCGCCTGGAACAGCGGGAAATAGGTCGCGGACGCGATCAGGCAGCCGGCGAGGATGATCTTGAGCCGGCCGATGCGATCCGACAGCCAGCCGAAGAAGATGAACAGCGGTGTGGCAATCAGCAACGCGCCGGCGAGCAGCGCATAGGCGAGAATGAAGTCAAGCCGCATGGTGATCTGCAGAAAAAACAGCGCATAGAACTGTCCCGTGTACCAGATCACGCCCTGGCCGGCGGTTGCCCCGAGCAGCGCCAGCAGCACGTATTTGTTGTTGGGATAGCGGAAGAAGCTCTCGGTGAGGGGGGCTTTCGAGCCCTTTCCCTCCTCCTTCATCTTCTGGAAGATCGGAGTCTCGTTGAGGCGCAGCCGGATGTAGATCGAGAAGACGAGCAAGACCAGCGAGAACAGGAACGGAATGCGCCAGCCCAGTTCGGAAAAGGTGTCTGCATCCATCAGAACATAGCACAGGCCGATAATGACCAGCGCGAGGAAGAAGCCGAGCGTTGCCGTCGTTTGCACGAAGCTTGTCGAGAAGCCGCGATGATTCGGCCGCGCGTGCTCGGCGACATAGGTCACCGCACCGCCATACTCGCCGCCAAGCGCGAGCCCCTGCACCAGCCTGAGCGTGACCAGGAGGAACGGCGCGGCCCAACCGATGGATTCGAACGTCGGCAGCAAACCTACGAGGAAGGTCGCGCCGCCCATGACCATGATCGTGATCAGAAAGGTGTATTTGCGCCCGACGAGATCGCCGATGCGGCCGAACACCAGGGCCCCCGCCGGACGGATCACGAAGCCTGCGGCATAGGTCGCGAAGGCCGAGAGCAGGGCGGCCGTATCATTGCCGGGCGGAAAGAACAGCACCGCAAAGAACGGGGCCAGCGTTGCATAGAGATAGAAATCATACCACTCGAAGACGGTGCCGAGCGAGGAGGCGAAGATGACGAACCTCTCCTCGCGGTTCATGCCCGCGCCGCGCTTGGAGGGGCGCGCCAAACGCATCAGGGAGCTTTTCTTGGACGGCCGTGCGTTGGTCATCGTGTTGCGTATTTTTCTGTTGGGGCCCACCAAGTCGGCACAGCCGGCGCCCTCAGTTCTTGCTTAGAGCGCGATTGTTTCTGGTTGAATCAACCGCGCTCTCTTTCTCTTTAGTTTTGTCGCATGATCTTGTCCGAAAAGTCTGCCAACTTTTCGGGATCATGCTCTAGCAGGCTGCGGAAAAAGGGTTGTTTGGAGGCGATTTCCTTGGTGTTTGCGACGACGCCGAAGCGATGGATGGGCTGTGACCGGCGACG
>JANQIP010000266.1 GCA_028282095.1 Xanthobacteraceae bacterium
TCCGGTGGCTCACGCTTTTTTTGCGCCGAACGCTGGCCGCCCTCACCGCCAGCCTGCAACCGGCCTCGGCCTGAAAATAGCTATCTTCACGGACGACGAAAGAACCGCGATCGATTCAACCTGAACGAATCGCGCTCTCTATAGTGCGACGGTGGAGCGACGAGCATCGATAGTGCGAACGATGCTCTGTCACTTGACGGGATCGCGCTATTTTCTACCCACCACCGCCGGGCGGGCAGTCCGGATATTTTCGACCGCGTCTGCAAAGGCTCGCTGCTTGACGATGACATCAGCGAAGGCGTTACCGAGGCGCTGGCCGGTCAACACGTCCATAGGGTAGTGAACGCCTGCGATCACCCGGCCGTAGCCGACCTGGCGGGCGAGTTCCATCAAGGCCTCTTTCCGGCTCGGAAAGATCTCTGCAAGCAGGCGTGCATAGACCACCGCGCGGATCGCATGGCCGCTGGGATAGGCTGCGACGGGCCGCGGCTCGCTCACCGGCTTGACGTCCTTGTTCACCACGGATGGCCGGGGCACGTCGTATTTGGCCTTGATCGCGTCGTAGTCGGCACGCACCTCGTCGATCACGGAATCGATCGTTCGCTTCAGTCTGATGCCGTCGACCTTAAGGAGCGCATCGCCCAGGAGCGGGGTGAAACGGCCGATGTCGAGGTTCTTGCGCACAAATTCGACCTGAGCCGGCGTGCGGGTACGCTGCAACCAAAGCACGACCGCCATCTGCTCCTTGAAGCTCGCCGAGTCCTTGGCCGGTGGTGGCGGCACCAGGGCGGCGACGTCGACGCTGCCGGCGGGCAGGAATTGGCGTGACTTGGCTTCGAGGACGTAGAGGGGCGCCGCGAGCGTCACCACCACGACAACGAGAATCGGGAAGAGTAGGGCAAAGCGTCTGGTCATGATCGGCACCTCGTCCGGATGGCTTGGAAATGATCCAGAAGGGATATTGCTCGGGGTGATCTAGTGATGCGGCACCAACACAATAAGACGAGCTCAGGCGTTGGTGCCGCATCACTGGAGTCGTGTCCGCACTTCTAACATAGCCGGAGCACGATCCCGAAAAACTGGCAGACTTTCCGCAGAAGATCATGCAAACAAAATAACGAAATCGAGAGCACGATCGGCTCAAGGAGAAACGGTCGGGCTCTCGGCCAACAGACGTGAGCACGACACCGATTTCGGCCGTCGATAGGGGGATTCATGAAGATCGTGGGATTTGAGACCGAGGCCGGCACGCGGCTCGGCGTCGTCGAAGGCGATCAGGTTGTCGATCTACAGGCCGCCGATCCCACAACGCCGGGCGATCTTGCTTTGTTGCTGGCGCGCACAAATGGCGATTGGGAGGCCGTGCGCGGCCTTGTCGCCCGCGCGCCCGCCGCGGCGCGGCTGCCGCTTGAGGGCCTCAAATTCGCTCTGCCCGTTGCCCGGCCCGGAAAAATCGTCTGCCTCGGTCTCAACTATATCGAACATGTCAAGGAAGGCTCGCAGCGCGACAACGTTCCAAAATATCCGACGATCTTCAAGCGCGCGATATCCTCGCTTGTCGCCCACGAAGGGGCGATGCTGCGCCCGCGCGTTTCTGAGAAGCTCGACTATGAAGGCGAGCTCGCGGTGATCATCGGCCGGCGGGCAAAGCATGTCGGCGTCGATGCGGCGGCTGGCTGCATTGCCGGCTACACCTGCTTCAACGACGCATCGGTCCGCGACTTCCAGCGCCATACCACTCAGTGGGACATGGGCAAGAACTTCGATCGCACCGGCGGCTTCGGCCCGTGGATGGTGACGGCGGACGAACTGCCACCCTGCGGAAAGGACCTCAAGATCGAAACGCGTCTGAACGGCGCCGTCATGCAGTCGGACAATACGTCCAATATGATGTTCCCTGTCGCCGAGACGATCGCCTATATCACCCAGGGGATGACACTCGAGCCGGGCGACGTGATCGTCACCGGCACGCCCTCGGGCGTCGGCTTTGCGCGCGATCCGCGCGTATGGATGCGTTCGGGCGATATCTGCGAGATCGAGATCGAAGGGGTTGGCGTGCTGCGCAATCCGGTCGAGGATGAGGCCGCGTAATCGGAGCGATCTTCTGACCGCGGGCCGCCGGAGATCCGAACGAGACCGCCATGAGCGAGCATCTTTTCGTTTATGGGACCTTGATGCGCCGCGCCGGCCACGTGATGGGGCGCGCCCTCTCACAGAACGCCGAGTGGATCGGCGAGGCCGTGTTTACCGGCCGGCTTTATCTCGTTGCGCATTATCCCGGCGTCGTTGCCTCGACCGATCCGAATGATGAGGTTTTCGGCGAGGTTTTCAGGCTCACCGACGCCCGCATCCTGTCGCGACTGGACGACTATGAAGGGTGTGGGCCACGCGCGCGCAAACCCACCGAGTATGTCCGGGAACTGCGCGATGTACACCTTGACGACTCAAGCTTTGTTCAAGCCTGGATCTATCTCTACAACAGGCCGGTTCATGCATTTCCACGCATTCGCTCCGGCCGTTTTCTCGAGCGCGATTGATTCAGGCTGAGTCATATTGTTTCCGGCGGATTGGTTCGGTGACGAGCCGCGCCTTGGCGATGCCTTTGCTCCCTCCCCCGCTTGCGGGGGAGGGTTGGGGAGGGGGCTGCTTCGTCCGCGACAGAGGCCGCCCTATGGACCCCCTCCCGGCGAGCTTTGCTCGCCGACCTCCCCCTTTCAGGGGGAGGTGAT
>JANQIP010000014.1 GCA_028282095.1 Xanthobacteraceae bacterium
CGGATGCGTTCGCGGGTGACCGAGAACTGCTGGCCGACCTCTTCCAGCGTATGGTCGGTGTTCATGCCGATGCCGAAGCGCATGCGCAGCACGCGCTCCTCGCGCGGGGTGAGCGAAGCGAGCACGCGCGTCGTCGTCTCGCGCAGGTTCGACTGGATGGCGGCGTCGATCGGCAGGATCGCGTTCTTGTCCTCGATGAAATCGCCGAGATGGGAATCCTCTTCGTCGCCGATCGGCGTCTCCAGCGAGATCGGCTCCTTGGCGATCTTCAAAACCTTGCGCACCTTTTCCAAGGGCATGCCGAGCTTTTCGGCGAGTTCCTCCGGCGTCGGCTCGCGGCCGATCTCGTGCAGCATCTGCCGGCTGGTGCGCACGATCTTGTTGATGGTCTCGATCATATGCACCGGGATGCGGATGGTGCGCGCTTGATCGGCGATCGAGCGGGTGATCGCCTGGCGGATCCACCATGTGGCATAGGTCGAGAACTTGTAGCCGCGGCGGTATTCGAATTTGTCGACCGCCTTCATCAGGCCGATATTGCCTTCCTGGATCAGGTCGAGGAATTGCAGGCCGCGATTGGTGTATTTCTTGGCGATCGAGATGACGAGGCGCAGATTGGCCTCCACCATCTCTTTCTTCGCTTGCCGCGCCTCGCGCTCGCCCTTCTGCACCATCTGCACGATCTTGCGGAATTCCAGGATCTCGAGCCCGGTCTCGGCGGCGAGCGCATGAATGTCGCCGCGGATTTCGCGGATGCGATCCTTCTCGCGGGCGACAAAGCTCTTCCAGCCGCGCGCGGAGAGCTTGGAGACGCGGTTGAGCCAGCGCGGGTCGAGCTCGGAGCCCTGATAGTTCTTGAGGAAATCCTCGCGCGCGACGGCGTGGCTCTCGGCGAGCCGCATCAGGCGGCCCTCATAGCCGACCAGGCGCTTGTTGATGTCGTAGAGCTGCTCGACCAGTGAATCGATACGCGCTTGATTGAGGCGCAGCGATTTGACCTCGCCGATCAGATCGTCCTTGAGCTTCTTGTACTTGCGCTCCTGATGCGGCGACAGCGACTCGTTCTTGAGCTTGCTCTCGACATTCTGGTCCTGCAGGCGGCGTAGCTTCTTGTAGTGGTCGGCGACCGTGTCGAAGGTCTCCACCACTTTCGGCTTGAGCTCCGCCTCGATCGCGGCCAGCGACATCGAGCCGTCGAGATCGTCCTCGTCGAGGTCGGCCTCGCCCAATGCGCCCTCGGACGGTTCGTCGTCGCCGCTCAGGTCGTCCCGCTTCGGCGCGCGCACGGCCGCCGCGGCCGGCGGCGGGACGGCCCCCGGCGTCGGGACGGCGCCCGGCGTCGGCGGCGGTTTGGTAAGCACGACCGTCGCAGCGGCGGCGGCGATCGGCGGGGAACCGACGCTCGGGCCATCGCCCGCCGCAGGGCCGTCCGGCCGACCGGCCAGCATGCCCGCCTCTCCCGGAACGGGGCTCGCAGCCTGGGCCCCGACCCCCTTGGCCTCGGGACCGGCATAGGTGGCTTCGAGGTCGATGATGTCGCGCAGGAAAACCTTGCCGAGGTTGAGCTCCTCGCGCCAGATAATGATGGCTTGGAAGGTGAGCGGGCTCTCGCACAGGCCGGCGATCATCGCTTCGCGACCCGCCTCGATGCGCTTGGCGATGGCGATCTCGCCCTCGCGCGAAAGCAGCTCAACCGACCCCATTTCGCGCAGATACATGCGCACGGGATCGTCGGTGCGTTCGCCCGGCTCCGAACGTTCGGTCTTGGCGGGCGTCGCGCGTACGACCTCGATCAGCTCGCCTTCGCTTTCCTCCTCGTCCGCTTCTTCGCGCGCCTCCTCCCCGCCCTCTTCGGGATCGCTCTCCTCCTGCTCGACGACATTGATGCCCATCTCATTGAGCATCGCGAACACGTCCTCGATCTGGTCGGAGGTGACCTCCTCGGAAGGCAGGACCGCGTTGATCTGGTCGTGGGTGACATAGCCGCGCTTCTTGGCAAGCTTGATCATCTTGCGGACGGCGGCGTCCGAAAGGTCGAGCAAAGGCAGCGGCGCATCAGGCGTTTCAGGCGTGTCCTTTTCCGGCGCGTCGTCTTTCTTGTCCTTCACGACCTTATCCTTTGCGGTCGCCTTGATCTTGATCGGGGTCGCCATGAATACTCCTAAGAGCCGCCTACGCGCTACTCGGCCGCAGACCGGTCTGTTCGGCTTAGAGCGAACTTAATTCCGATGGAATCGCGGTTCTCTCCAATTGTCCTTTAAGCGCGATCGCTTCAGGCTGAATCAATCGCGCTCCCTTTGTCTTTGTTTCTTCGCATGATCTTGTCCGAAAAGTCTGCCAACTTTTCGGGATCATGCTGTAGCGGTTGCATTTTCCGCGATGAGCCGGTGTCCGCCCTTGGGGAAGGCCCGGAAACAGGCTTTGCCGGAAAATGCTCAAATGGAAAAAACGGCGGCTCTCTCGCCGCCCGGAAAACTCGATTCGTCCAAAGCGCCGAACTCGCCTTGCGCTCGGTCATGCATCGGCCTTGGGTTTCAGAGCCTCCTTCTGCCGTCGCGATGCGAACCTCGCCATCCTTCTTAGAAAATGCCGGTTCCGGATATCGGCAACGGCCGGGAGACCGCCGTGGCCGCACGCTATCGCTCCGCTTCGTCCTTCACCCGTCTCGGCGCCATCCGCCGAATCTAGAGCGCGATTCATTCAGATTGGACTAATCGCGCTCCATTTCTCTTTGTTTTGTCGCATGATCTTATCCGAAAAGCCTGCCAACTTTTCGGATCATGCTTTAGAGCGCGATGACTTCTGGTTGAATCAGTCGCACTCCCTTTCACTTAAGTCTTGTCCATGATCTTGTCCGAAAAGTCTGCCAACTTTTCGGATCATGCTCTAGGCAACAGAGTACTCAATGCCTTGGAGTGCCATGCCGACCCGAAGAGCGAACTTCGGCGTTGGCATCATACCCCTTGGCGAACGCCGTTCTCCCAGGATCGGAATTCGCTTTTTTTGTCAGCGTTTGGTCGCATTTTCTGAAGCGAAAACCGGTTCCCACCTCGCCGGAAACGCTTTACAGACCACGCACGGGGCGGCCGGACAGAACCCCAAAACCCTCGATCGAAGCCTCGGTTCCCTCGATTGCGGCCAGACGGCCCTGGACATCAAGCAACCAAGCGAAGTTTTGCTCGCTCGGCTCTTCGCCCAACGCGCGTTCCGCCGCTTTCAATTCCCTATTTAGCGTGCGATTGCGGTGATGCAAGGTGAGAACTTGACGCCACCATGAACTGACATCTTCGATCGCGGCGCCTGCGCGGGCCGGCCAATCCGCAATATGGGTCAGTGACGCTTCTATTCGCGAGATGATCGAGCCGAATTCGCGCTCCGCGATTATCGCCCTCAGCGTTTGCGCATCCATCGCCCCTTGCGCGCTGGCATCGAGCATGGCCCGGCGAAGCCGGTCCGCATCGGGGTGCACAAGGTCGAGTTCGGCAAATTCCTCCGCGTGGCTTTCGAGCAACCAGGGATGGTTGAGCACAGCGAACAGGAGCAGCGCTTCGCGCGCCGGCAGCGCCGAGCGCGCGCCGCGCACGATGGAACTGGCGGGAAGACGTGGGCTCGCCGGCGCAAAACGATCGGCCGTCGCCGCGCCACCGGCGCTTTGTCGTGACGGCCTGCGACTGCGATCGCGTCCGCTGAAGCGGGATTGGCGGTCGCGCCAAGATGATCGCTCTCGGGCCGGTGCCGCAGGAGCGAGCAAACGCCGCAGACGGGCGTCGACGTCCTGGCGATAGAAGCGTCGCACCCCTTCATGACCGATGCCGCCGATCAACTCGGCGAACCGCGCCTCCAGCCGGGCGCGGCGTTCCGGCGTGTCGAATTGGCCAGCCTCGCTTTCGCGCAACCATAGAACCTCGGCAAGCGGCTGGGCGGCGGCCAGCACATCGGTCATGGCGGCCGGGCCGCTTGCGCGGATAAGGTCGTCGGGATCATGCCCCTGCGGCAGCATCGCAAAGCCGAGGCTCTTGCCGGGCAAAAGCCGAGGCAACGCGACGTCGACCGCACGATAGGCCGCCCGCCGTCCCGCCTCATCGCCGTCGAACAGGAGCACCGGCTCATCGGTCATCTTCCACAGGAGCGCGAGCTGATCTTCGGTCAGTGCCGTCCCGAGTGGAGCGACCGTCGCGGGGAAGCCGGCGGTCACCATGGCGATCACATCGATATAGCCTTCGACCACGGTGAGCGGGGTGCCATTATGGGCGGCAAGGCGAGCAGGCGCGGCGTTATAGAGCATCGCCCCTTTTTGGAAGAGCGGCGTCTCCGGCGAATTGAGGTATTTGGCCGGCACGTCCTTCTCGAGCGCGCGCCCGCCAAACGCGACCACCCGGCCACGCAGGTCGGCGATCGGAAACATCACGCGGTCGCGGAACCGGTCGTACGGCACGGCGATGTCATCGCCCGCAACGAGCAGCCCCGCCTCCACCATGTCTGCGACCGCGATGCCCTGCGCGCCGAGATGCTCCTTGAGCGCGAAGCGTTCCGGCGGGGCGTAGCCGAGCCGGAACGTCATCTGCGCTGCCGGATCGATGCCGCGGTCGGAGAGATAGCCGCGGGCCTTGGCCCCGGCGCGGGCGGCAAGCGTCGATTCGAAGAACTTCGCCGCAAGCTCCATCACGTCATGAAGCGTGCGTCGGCGCTCTGCTTCGGCCTCCATCTGAGGCGACGCTTTGGGGACCGGCAGACCGGCAGATGCGGCAAGCCGCTCGACCGCTTCGGGAAACGACACGCCCTCGGTCGCCATGACGAAATCGAAGATATTGCCGTTCTTCCCTGAGGAGAAGTCGAACCACATCGCCTTCTGATCATTGGCGAAGAAGGATGGCGTCTTCTCCTGGTTGAAGGGCGACAGTCCCTTCCACTCGCGCCCGGCCTTCTTCAGCTTGACGCGTCGCCCGACCACCTCGGAGACCGGAAGGCGGGTGCGCAGTTCGTCGAGGAATTCGGGCGGATAGCGCATGGTCGATTCGCGAGCATGACGTCGAGCTGCGGCAATATAAAGCCGCAGTCTCGAAGCGGGAGGTGCCGCCGGCGGCGGGAAGACTTGTCCCGGTTATTCACAGGCCACCAGTACCGAGGGAGTATCGGGCATTGACGATGTACAGATACGTTTGTATATACGACATATCGACCTAGCCATCTCACGAAGCGTGCAAAATCTCCCGAGCGAGTGGGTCGATTTGTAGACCCGCGCTCGGGAACGTTTCTATGGAAAGTCGATTCGAGCGGATACGCGCGTTCGAATGGGACGCGCAGAAGGCCGCGAGCAACCGCCGCAAGCATGGCATCGATTTCGACGAAGCAATCGAAGTCTTTTATGGGCCAAGCTTGATCATCCGCTCTGACCGAAGGGAAGAGGAGCGTTGGCTGGCGATCGGAGAATCGGAAGGTCGCATCATCGCCGTCGCGTTCACATGGCGTGCGGACACCCTCCGAATCATCTCGGCCCGCCGCGCACGAGAACATGAAAAACGAGCCTATCGTCAGGAGAAAATGGGGAGAACTGCGGAAGGGCAAGACTGATTGGGCCGCCGTCGACGAACTCACTGATGAAGAGATTGCGGAGGCCGTTCGGAACGATCCTGACACAGTGCCGCTCGACGTCGACTGGTCCAAGGCCGTTCTGGTCGTTCCTCCCAAGAAAAAGGCGATTTCGATCCGCCTCGACGCAGATGTGCTCGACTATTTCAGGCGGCAGGGCACGGGCTATCAGCGGCGCATCAACGCCGTGCTGCGGTCCTACATGGAACAGAAGTCGCGGCCGAGGCGTAAGAAGCGGGCCTAGTGTTTCCTTCTCTGATGGTCCGACCCCGGACTGTCAGGTAAGGAACGCTAGCTATTGCGATGCTTTGTGATGCGGCCCCACACGATGAGACGGGCCAAAGCGTCGGTGCCGCATCACTAGAGGACGGCCTGTGCCAACGGTCGAGGGCTTCGAATGGGACGAAGACAAACGCCTCCAAGTCTTGGAACAGCGAGGCATCGACTTCATCGACGCAGCAAAGGTTCTTCTCGGAACCGTCTACGAGTTCCAGTCGAGCCAGCATGGCGAAGTTCGTCACGTGGCAATCGGTCCGCTCAAGAACGGTCCCTTGGTGGCTGTCGTCTATACGATTCGTGGAAAGAAACTGCGAATCATCACGGCGAGGCGCGCGCGTCACAATGAGCAAATTGCGTACAATAACGCCGTCTCAACTGCGGCGGATGAAGGGGAGTACCGACTGGGATCGCGTCCGGAAGACGACGGATGAGGAGATCGAAGCTTCGATTGCCGATGATCCCGATTGGGCCGATCTCAAGGATATCGACTGGTCGAAGGCCGACCTGACAATTCCTGTTCCGAAACAGGCGATCTCGATCCGCCTCGATGCAGATGTGCTCGACTATTTCAGGCGGCAGGGCACGGGCTATCAGCGGCGCATCAACGCGGTGCTGCGATCCTACATGGAACAGAAGTCGCGGCCGAGGCGTAAGAAGCGGGCCTAACGCGCGACTGCTTCAGGCTGAATCAGTCGCGCTCTCTGTCCCTATGTTTGGTCGCATGATCTTGTCCGGAAAATCTGCCAGCTACTCGTGATCATGCTCTGGATGGCCCGGCTATCAGGGAAGATGGAAACGCCCGAACCCGTGCTTCTTGAGCCAGTCTTTGAGCCCCAGCTCGCCCAACGGCAGAACATCATAGACCGGCGGATTGTTCGACATGAAGCCGACCTTGAACTGCGGCGGATACTCGAACAGCTCCTTCAGGTACCAAGCCCCGGTCTCGCCGAGCACCACGCCCATGGGGATCTTACGAACCCCGACCGACACGTCCTCTCGTGGATTGGTGTAAAGGTTGAACACGATCGCGCCGCCGGTGTCGGTGAAGATGAAGCCCGAGAAGCCGCCGGTATAGCCCCGCTTGACCACGCCGTCCTCGATCTCGCCGGTGACCACGCCCTTGAACTCGTCGATGCGGATGCCCGCGAAGTACTGATTGAGCGTGTAAATCCGGCTGCGGCGGGCTGAGAGCCCCTCATCGGCGATGAGGAACGGCGCCTGATCGACCCCGTCTATATAGGTCTTGTCGTTGAACAGCCCGGCAAGCTTGGCTCCGGGATAGCCCGCGAGATGAAGCGCCGTGGGAAGAATATCCGCCAAATCGAAAAGCTGATCGGACTTCCTCGGGGCAATCATGCCTTTCCAATAGGCGAAGGTCGGCACCCGAACACCACCTTCCCAGCTCGAGCCTTTGCAGCCACGAAACGGTGTCCGCCCTCGCGGCGGGATTTCGCATTCCGGCCCGTTGTCCGAAGTGAAAATGACAAGGGTGTTCTCGGCCTCGCCGATCTCCTCCAGCTTCTTCATGAGCTGCCCGAAGATGTAATCCATGTGCACGATGCAATCGCTGTACACGGTGCGTGCCATGGACTTGCCGGCCCAAGCGTCCGACGGATAGTTGTCGAAATGGCAGCCGCGGGTCGCGTGGTAGAGATAGAACGGCTTGTCGCTGCCCTTCATCTTATCGAGAAAGGCCAGGCTGACATTCATCCAACGCTCGTCGAGCTCCTTGATGTAGGCGAGATCGATGAGCTTGCCGTTCTTGCATTTCTCTTTGTCGTCCGGCGTGCAGTGCACTTCGTAGTGATTGAATTTCTCCTCCTGCAACATCTTGAAGCGTTCCGGCGACAACGCGATCTCCGGGTTGAAATAGGTGTCGCGCCATTCGGTATACATGTCGGACACGCCCAGAAAGCCGACATAGTCGTCATAGCCGACATTCTGCGGAAGTGACCCTTTGTTCTCGCCCATGTGCCATTTGCCGACGCCTTGGGTGACATACCCCTCTTTTTGCAGCAGCATCGGCATGGTCGTCGCACCATCGAGGCCACCCGCTTCCCCATACATTGGCGGCCGCAAGATACCGTGATGAAGCGGGTTCTGACCTGTGTGAATCGTCGCGCGCGTCGGCGAGCACGACGGCGTGGAATAAGCGGATGTGAGTATCAGGCCTTCGGCCGCGATGCGGTCGATACTCGGTGTGGCATTCCCGACCGAGACGCCGCCCCCATTAAAGCCAGGGTCCATCCAGCCGACATCGTCGAGAAGAAAGATCAGGATATTCGGCTTCTTGCCTTTCTTCTGGGCGAGCGCCTTGAGCTTCTCCGCCGCTTGCTTTTCTTTGTCAGGATGTCTGATGACCGGGTACATGTTGGGGGCCGGCTTCTCAGCCTTCAAATGCATGTACTGCTCCGGATGGCTGAAGCCGGGCGCGGTGGTCGGGCCGGTCGCGTCCCCTCGAATATTGGATTGCGCCGCGGCTGGACCGGCAGCCGCGGCAAGTATCGCGGCCGCGCATAGAACGCCCAAGGAAGACCTATGCATTAGGAAGCTCCTTCGGTCACAGGAGAATGGCTGGCATCGATGCACCACTAGTGATGCGGCACCAACGCTTGAGCCCGTCTCATTGTGTTGGTGCCGCATCACAAAGCACCAGATTAGCTAGTGTTCCGGGCTGACGGTCCGGGGTCGGACCGTCAGAGTCGGAACACTAGCATCGGCGGCAGGGCGAGACTGGATACAGGGGCAGCAAGCAATAC
>JANQIP010000038.1 GCA_028282095.1 Xanthobacteraceae bacterium
TGAACAATCAAAAGAGAGAGAAAGGGATGCAGTCATGTCTGAGACAGAGTTGAAGAAGAACGTAGCCACCGCCGGCGCCAGCCGCCGCAGTTTCCTGCAAATGGCAGGCGTTGTCGGCGCCGGAGCGGTTCTGCCGCTCAATCTCGCCGGTGTCAGGCTGGCCCATGCTGCCGGCGGCCAATTGCGAGTCCGCTTCGGAGCTGACATTGCGATCCTCGACCCAGCGTTGATCTTCCAAGTCGAGAACCAGACCATCGCCGGTCATGTCTACAACGGCCTGGTCCAGTACGATCAGGCGACCAACGAGATCATTCCCGACCTCGCGACGTCGTGGGAGATTACACCGGACGGCACCGAGTACACATTCAAGCTGCACAGCGGCGTGAAGTGGCACAAGGGCTATGGCGAGCTGACGTCAGACGACGTCAAGTTCAGTTTCGAGCGCGTCTTGGACCAAGCGACAGGCAGCCGCTACACCGGCCAGCTTGCCGGCCTCGAGGCGGTCGATGCACCCGACCCGACGACTGTCGTCTTCCGTCTGGCTCAGCCCAATGCAGGCTTTCTGCACAAGGTTTGCGCCTTCAACCAGGGTTGGATCGTCTCGCGCAAGGCGGTCGAAGAGAAGGGCGAAGCCTACAAGCTTGATCCGATCGGCACCGGTCCCTTCGTGTTCGATAGCTGGATTGCCGGCAATTCCGTCCGCCTTGTCGCCAATGAGGACTATTTCGCCGGACGCCCGCATGTCGACGAGGTCGTGTTCCGTGTCATCCGGGATGAAACCGCGGCAGCGATCGCGCTGGAAAAGGGTGAGATCGACATCTTCTTCGGCTTGCAGCAGCCCGAAGTGATCGAGCGTCTGAAGGCAACGGACGGCATGACGGTGCTCAGCCGCGAGGCCAGCAACACGGTCAACCTTGTCCTCAACACAACGATGCCACCGCTTGACGATGTACGTGTTCGGCAAGCCATGATCCACGCGCTCAACCGCCAGGGCCTGATCGACGGGTTTTTCCAGGGCACCAAGAGCCCGGCGCACAGCGTGCTGACGCCGACCTTCCAGGAGTTCAGCGAGAACGTTCCGGTTTACGACTACAATCCGGACAAGGCGCGCGCATTGCTCGAGGAGGCGGGTGCTGTCGGCTTTGAGTTCGAGCTCGTGACCGTCGCGCTCAATCCCTACGACCGGTTCCCGGTCCCGATGGTCGACGATCTGAACGCGGTCGGTATCAACGCGACGATGAAGGTCGTCGAACGCGGCGCCTATGTGCAGGCGCGGGGAAGCGGCAAGGTGCAGAGCTGCATTACCGCCGTGGTCGGACCTCCGGATCCCGATTCGCCGCTCGTGACCCTGTTCTCAACGGCGTCTTTCCCGCCAGGGCTGAATACGTCGCGCTACGATCAGGTCGACGATTTGCTCGCGGCGGCGGCGAACGAGCTGGATACCGAGACGCGCAAAGGCATCTACGAGAAGATACTGCAAAAGTCGATGGAGGACGTGCCGGTCATTCCCATCTTCGCGGAGCGTCTCTTCCTGGCGCACAGCGACGGAGTGGAGGGACTGGTGCAGAATTCTCTGTTCACCGTCCAGACCTACCCTGTCTCGCTGAAAGGATAGGGCCTTGGCCGGCTATCTTGGCCGCACCTTTGTGCAACTGATCGCAACTTTGGTTGGGATCGTCACGGTCGTCTTCTTTTTGATGCGGGCGATACCGGGCGATCCCGCCCTTTACATGCTTGGCGACTTTGCGACAGAGACTGCGATCGTGGCACTGCGAGAGCGTCTTGGCCTCGATTTGCCGGTGTACCAACAATACCTCCTGTTCATGGAACGCGCGGTGACCGGTGACCTCGGCAGGTCCGTGGTAACCGGTCAGCCGGCGCTCACCGAGATCATAAGCGCGCTGCCATGGTCGCTATCGCTGGCGGTCGGCGGCCTGTCGGTGGCGGTTCTTGTCGGCGTGCCGCTGGGCATCCTCTCAGCGATCAAGCACGGAACTTGGATTGATACGGCGATCATGCTGGTGGCGCTGATCGGCATCTCGTTTCCCGTGTTCTGGGTCGGCCTGGTTGCGATCCTGTTCCTATCGTACCACGGGGGGATTTTTCCGGCGCTCGGCGCGGCCGTCGGCGGCGGGTTCTGGATTCAGATTCATCATCTCATTCTTCCGGCACTCGTTCTCGGCCTGTCGGTTGCCGCTTACATCGCCCGATTGACCCGCAGCGCGATGCTGGAGGTGCTCGGACAGGACTATGTCCGTGTCGCCCGGGCGATGGGTGTGCCGGAACGCCGGATCAATTTCCGGTTCGCGCTCCGCAATGCCTTCATCCCCATTCTCGCGGTGATCGGCGTCACCTTCGCCTGGGCGCTGGGCAACGCCATCCTGGTCGAGGTCGTCTTCTCGCGTCCCGGACTTGGATCGACGATCCTGAAGGCGATCCTGGCGCGCGACTACCAACTGGTCCAGGCTGGCGTGCTGGTCTTGGCAACCGGCGTGGTCCTGATCAATGCGACCCTAAACGTCCTCTATGGCGTCATCGATCCGCGCATGAGGACGGGCGAATGAGGACGCCGTCGTGAGCCAGATCACCGCTGACGCAACAGCAATGCGGGACCGCGAAGCCGCACGCCGCCGCCGGCGCAAGGCAATCCGGCGGTACACCAGTCACCCGGGCTTTGTGATCGGTGCAGTGATCATCGCGCTGATGGCCATCATCGCAATCGGGGCACCCTGGATCGCGCCGAACTCGCCATTGGCGACAGACCTGGCCAACACGCTGGCACCACCCTCATGGCAGTTTCCGTTGGGCACTGACCAGTTTGGCCGCTGCGTTCTGTCGCGGCTGATCTATGGGGCGCAAATCTCGCTGCAGGTGGGCTTCTGGGTGGTGTTGATCTCGTTGACGTTCGGGACGCTGATCGGTGCGCTTGCAGGCTTCATCGGCGGCTGGCTGGAGCGCGTCATCGTTGCGCTGATCGACATCATGCTGGCGTTTCCCGGGTTCCTGCTGGCGCTGGCTCTGGTCGCCGCGCAGGGTTCCTCGCTGACATCGGTCATCACCGCCGTTGCCATCGCCTACACACCGCGGGTTGCGACCGTCATGCGGTCCGTCGTGCTGACAATTCGGCCGCGCCCCTTCATTGAGGCATCGCACGCCATCGGACTAAGCAGCTTTCGTATCTTGATTCGTCACGTGATCCCCAACGCGCTGCCGCCCGTCATCGTGGTCGCGACCGTCAGCGCAGCCACGGCAATCCTGGCCGAGGCAGGGCTTAGCTTTCTCGGCCTTGGCGTGCAGCCACCCACAGCGACATGGGGCAGCGTGATCGCGGAGGGTCAGGCAATCATCACGACGCGCCCACTGATCTCACTCTCCGCCGGCATCTGTATCGCGATCGCCGTGATTGGACTGAACCTGTTGGGAGACGGGTTGCGCGATACGCTCGATCCACAGATGCGCCGCCAGACCGGCGGCAAGATGCTGTAGGGGGCCGCGACATGCTGCAGTCGAAAGAGCTCATAAGGGATGGCGCCAAGGTCGGTGACGCGCAGAGCGCAAACAGGCCGGCTTTGGAGCTGCGCAATCTCGTCACACGATTTCCGGGTGACGACGGAGCGTTCAACATCGTCGACGGCGTCAGTTTGTCGGTTGCGCCCGGAGAAACGCTCGCGGTGGTCGGAGAATCGGGATCCGGCAAGACGATGACCTTCCTATCGGCAATCGGCCTGGTGCCACGACCGGGCAAGGTGGTCGAAGGCGAAATCCTGCTCGATGGAACCGATCTTCTGAAGCTGTCCGAAGAGGACATGCGCGCGCTGCGCGGTACGCGGCTGTCCATGGTGTTCCAGGACCCGCTGACCGGCCTGAACCCTGTTTTCACCATCGGCGATCAGATCGCCGGGGTTCTGCATGCGCATCGGAAGCTGTCACGGGCCGAGGCGCGTCAAACCGCGATCGGACTTCTAGAGAAGGTGCACATTCCGGACCCCCATCGCCGGATTGACGACTATCCGCATCAGCTCTCCGGCGGCATGCGCCAGCGCGTGCTGATCGCAATGGCGATCTCGCTGGAACCGCAGGTGCTGATTGCCGACGAGCCAACCACGGCCCTTGACGTGACCGTTCAGGCTCAGGTGCTGGAGCTGCTGGCCGAGCTGCGCGAGCAATCGGGCATGGCGATCGTGCTGATCACGCACGATCTCGGCCTCGTCGCCCGCTATGCCGACCGGGTCGCAGTTATGTATGCCGGCCGTGTCGCTGAGACCGGTGATGCCGAGGCGATTTTCGAGCGCACCGCCCACCCCTACACGGTGTCGCTGTTCCGTAGCGTGCCGAGTCTCGAGACCGACACCGCGTCCGATTTGCTCGAAATCGAAGGGCAGCCGCCAGACCCCGCGGCTTTGCCGGCCGGCTGTGCATTCGAGCCGCGCTGCTATCTCGGCCATGGCCGTCAGGACTGCCAAACCACGCGCCCGGCGCTCCGCGCCGTTGGAGACAGCTCGCACCGTGCGGCTTGCCTGCACAGTTCCGAGGTCATCACCGAGGGAACGGCCGAATGAACACCCCTGTCAGCCTCTCGACCGACCGCGACGCCCTGGTGCGCGTTGACAACCTCCGCAAGGTGTTCGGGGGAAAGCGCTGGATGTTCGGAAAAGCCGGGCCGGAGGTCAGCGCCGTTGATGGTGTCAGCTTCTCGGTCGGCCGCGGTGAGACCTTCGGCGTGGTCGGCGAGACAGGGTCCGGGAAGAGCACGCTCGGCCGCTTGTTGCTCAGATTGCTCAATCCGACCGACGGACGCGTGGTGTTCGACGGGCGTGACATCACGCATCTATCGCAGTCTGAGCTTCGCCGTTTGCGCGGCGATATGCAGATGGTCTTCCAGGACCCCTATGGTTCACTCGATCCGCGCATGAAGGTTGGCGCCATCGTGGCCGAGCCGATGCAGGTGCACGGAACAGATCGATCACAAATCGTCCGCAGGACCGGCGAGATTTTGGAGCAGGTCGGGCTGCCACCTGCGACTGCCGACCGCTACCCGCATGAGTTTTCCGGCGGTCAGCGCCAGCGCATCGGGATCGCACGCGCGATGGCGCTCAACCCGAAGCTCCTGATCCTGGACGAACCTGTTTCGGCGCTGGATGTTTCGATCCAGGCGCAAATCCTCAATCTCCTCCGCCGGATCCAGCGCGAGACCGGCGTCACCTACATCTTCATCGCCCATGACCTCGCGGTCGTGCGGCATATCTCCGAGCGGATCGCGGTGATGTATCTCGGACGGGTCGTCGAAATGGCGCCGCGTCAGAAGCTCTACGCAGCGCCGCGTCACCCTTACACGGCATCGCTGCTGTCGGCGGTGCCGATTCCCGACCTAAAGGCCGAACGCCATCGCAAGCGCATCGCGTTGCACGGCGAGATCGGCTCAGCCACGGCGCTGCCGAGCGGCTGCCGGTTTCATCCCCGCTGTTTCAAGGCGCGCCTTAAGGCCTCGGCCGACGGCGTCGCGACAGCGAAGATTGCCGATGACGTCTTCGTCCCGCGCCAATGCGTCGAGAGCGACCCGGAGCTTCAGGCGGATGCAGAGGACCACTTCGTCGCCTGTCACTTCCCGCTCGAGCCGGGCGAAGCGGTGGACCACGGCATCGCGACGACATCAAACGAGTAAAAAGGGAGCTCCGACATGAATGATAGCCGGGAAGACAACTATGCCGGCGTGTTCGATGGCACGATCGGCTTCGGCGATCGCCCTGCCGTCATTGCGATTGACTTCACCTACGCCTATACGACGCCAGGGTCGCCGTTGTTTGCCGACGGTGTGGTGTCCGCCGTCGCCGAGAGCGTCGAGCTTCTTGCCGCCGCCCGGCGGGCACAAGTGCCGATCATCTACACCAAGGTGTTGTACCACCCAAGCGGCGCGGATGGCGGCGTGTTCGTCCAAAAGGTGCCGTTCCTGCGCAACCTGGTTCCGGGCGAGCCGCTGGCAGAGATCGACGACAAGGTGGCGCCCGAACCCGACGACCTCGTTATCGTCAAGAATTATCCGAGCTGCTTTTTCGGCACGTCTCTGATCTCGATACTCCATTCCCAGGCAATCGACACATTGGTGCTGATCGGGTGCTCGACGAGCGGCTGTGTCCGCGCCACGGCGATCGACGGCGTGCAGTACGGGTTTCGCATCATCGTGCCACGCGAATGCGTCGGTGACCGGCACGACGGACCACACGATGCCAATCTGTTCGACATTAATGCGAAGTATGGCGACGTCGTCGCCAAGTCAGAGGTGGTTGACCACTTCGGGGCGATGGCCAAGGCAGCCGCAGCATAGCGGACGGACAGACATAACAAGGAGGGAGCCGATGACCGAAGCGACGCGCGAAATCGACAGCGACATCTATGTCTATTGGCAGACAGGATGCACAAGCTGCCTTAGGACCAAGGAGTTCCTTGCCGAGCACGACATAGCGTTCCACTCCAGGAACGTGCTCGAAGACGAAAGCGCGCTCGACGAACTGTCGCGGTTCGGTCTGCGCCAGGTGCCGATCGTCGTGCGTGGCGACAACTGGGCCAATGGCCAGATACTCGGCGACGTGGCGCGTCTGGTCGGCATTCCCTGGGGTGAGAGACAGATACTGCCGCCCGAAGAGCTGCATCGGCGCCTGACATCGATCATGGACGGCACCGATCGCTTTCTGCGCCAGCTTCCTGAAGCGAGCCTGGAAACCCATCTGCCCAATCGGCCGCGCAGCTACGCCGATCTCGTCTACCACATCTACAACATCATCGACGCCTTCGTTGAACACGAGGAGGGCATTCCGCTCGTCTACGAGGCCTACTACCGCTTGCCCCCCGAAGAAATGCAGTCGATCGAAGGGCTGTCCGGCTACGGCCGGCAGGTGGCCGGACGTCTCGATGCATGGTTCAAAGGTCCAGGCCGCACAGCGGACTGGTCGGCCAAGGCCGATGTCTACTACGGCAAGCAGACCCTGCACGACTTCCTCGAGCGAACGACTTGGCATAGCGGTCAACACTCCCGCCAGCTGATGTGGGTGCTCGAGCGGATGGACGTCGCGCCGGAGCGGCCGCTTGGCGATGAGACGTTCGCCGGCCTGCCCATGCCGGATCAGGTCTGGGACGGTGCCGCCGATGCAGCCTGAGCACACCGCCAAAACCCTGTTCGACAAGATCTGGGACGCCCACGTCATCGAGACGCGCGCCGACGGCTCGTCGCTGCTTTTCGTCGATCGCCACCTCGTACACGACGCAACGTCTCAGGCGTTCGACATGATCGAGGATGCGGGACTGACGATTCGGCGGCCCGATCTGACACTGGGCACCGCCGACCACTACGCCAGCACCGGCGGCCCGATCGACGAGAATCACGCCGAGCGGGCCGCGATCGTCGATCGCCTCGCCAAGCGTGCCCGGCAAGGGGATTTCACGACCTACGGCATCGGCGACGAACGGCAGGGCATCGTCCATGTCATCGGCCCAGAACTCGGCTTCACGCTGCCGGGCACCGTTCTGGTGTGCGGCGACAGCCATACCGCCTCGCACGGCGCGCTCGGGGCGCTGGCATTCGGCATCGGCGCTTCGGAGATCGCCCACGTGCTGGCGACGCAGACGCTTTGGCAGCGTCGACCGAGACAAATGCGGATCACAGTCGACGGCTCCCTGAAGCGAGGCGTGACGGCCAAAGACCTGGTGCTGCAGGTTATCCGGCAGATCGGCACCGCCGGCGGTACCGGTTTCGCCATCGAGTATGCCGGAAGCGTGGTTCGCGATCTTTCGATCGAGGAACGGCTGACCGTCTGCAATATGAGCATCGAGGCCGGTGCCCGTTTCGGCATGGTCGAACCGGACGACGTCACGTTCGACTATCTTGAGGGGCGGCCCATGGCGCCGTCCGGCGTGCAGTGGCACCAGGCCCTAGAGGCGTGGCGCTCGCTGAAGAGCGACGTGAACGCTGTGTTCGACAAAGAGATCACGATCGACGGCAGCGAGATCGAGCCGACGGTCACATGGGGGACGTCGCCCGAGCAGGCCGTCACGATCTCGGAGGCTGTACCGGACCCGGCGTCGGAGGCGGATCCCGCCCGGCGCGAAGCGATGCAAGCAGCCCTGAGCTACATGGACCTTCAACCGGGGACGCCGGTTCAGGAGATTGCGATCGACCGCGTTTTCATCGGCTCGTGCACCAACAGCCGCATCGAGGACCTGCGGGCCGCGGCAGCCATCGCCAAGGGACGCAAGACGCAGGTGCCGGCCATCGTGGTACCGGGCTCCGGTCAGGTGAAGGCACAGGCCGAGGCTGAGGGACTGGACCGCATCTTCACCGCCGCGGGCTTCGAATGGCGCCAGCCCGGCTGTTCCATGTGCGTCGCCATAAACGGTGACATCGTGCCGCCGGGCAAGCGCTGTGCGTCGACCTCCAACCGCAACTTCGCCGGCCGTCAAGGCGTTGGCGCGCGCACCCATCTGGTCAGCCCGCCGATGGCCGCTGCCGCCGCCATCACCGGGCGGTTGACGGACATTCGCACGCTCGATACGGCGGGGTAAACGATGCAAGCCTTTCATCGCCATCGCGGCGTTCTGGTTCCGCTGCTCGGAACCAATATCGACACCGACCAGATTGTTCCGGCGCGCTTCCTCCATCGTCCGCGCAGTGCCGGATACGGCAACCAGCTGTTTCACGATCTCCGCTACGACGGTTCAAGCGCAGAGCGGCCGGAGTTCGTTCTGAATCAATCCGGCTACGAAGATGGCTCGATCCTTGTCGGCGGGCCGAATTTCGGATGCGGCTCGTCGCGCGAACATGCGGTTTGGGCTCTGTTGGACTACGGCTTCCGCGTGGTCATCGCACCGAGCTTCGGCGACATCTTCTTCAACAACGCCGTCAACAACGGATTGCTGACGATCGTTGCCGATGACGCGCTACATGACGTCCTGACGCAGGCGACACAGGCAGAAACCGGCGGGACAGCCGAGATCGACTTGGTTGACCGAACGGTGACGTTGAACGGCGATCAGCGCTTCGCCTTCAACATCGAAGACCATCACCGACAAGCGTTGCTCGAGGGCGCGTCGGAGATCGAGATGACGTTGAAGGCGCTCGATCGGATCAGAGCCTTCGAGGCCGGCCACTTCGACGACAAACCCTGGGCGGGGCCCAGATAGCCGAGCGCGTGCCTTGGGCATGCCGAGGCTGTCGGCGGTCATACAAGCAGTCGAGGTTGCGACCCCAAGCGGGTAGACGCCTCGCCCACGCGCGCTGCCTGACCGCTTCCGCAATCGACACGAAAGGCTCGAAGCAGACCGGCCTCACAAAGGCCCGTTGCATGCTTGTTTGACCGTCAATACCGTATCGGCTCGCGGCAAGAGGCGACGTTCGGGAGTGACCGATGCGGAGAGTTTTTTGGCTTTTTTCTTCGCTCATTTTGGCACTTGCAGTTGGCAGCGCCTCCGCGGACGAAGCCTGGAAAGTCGAGCGTCTCTCTCAGCCCGAAGGGCTGTATCCGGGCGAAGAGTTGCTCGCGACGAACGGTATTGAAACGCTCACTTACTTCATGGCCGGAGATCCAGAGAAGCCCCTCGTCGTTTTTGTGCCCGGCGGATTTCACCTGGCGCGCGTGGCTTACGGCTATCCCGGCGGTGACGAGAGAGACTTCCTGGCCTATTGGCTTGGCCGAAAGGGCTATTCCTTCCTGGGCGCCTCATACCCCACCGGAAACAAAGTCTATTCAAGAGCATACCCTGCCTATTCGATCCGCGATTGGGGGAAGCAGGTCGCGGCCACGGCAAAGTTCTACATCGAGGAAAATGGGCTTTCCCGAGAGATCATTGTCCTGGGTTGGAGCGCTGGAGGACAGATAGCGCAGTCTGTTTACGAAGCATCGCAAAAGGCTGACCTCGACATGAGCCTTTTCGTGTCGCTTGCAGGGACCCCGCCCGCGCCGCTTTTGGTCGAAGAGCCAGGCTCAATCTCCAAGGCACCCAACGGACTGTCTTCGGCACCGCAATTCTATGAGGTCTTTAAGGCTTACGTCGCCGCTCAAAACAAGCTCAACGGCCACGTCATCATGCCATGGGACAAGTTCGAAACCGACATCCTTGGTGACATCCCCGTCGCCCTGAACGGCATCATCATCGCCTCGCGTTACGAGAACGGTGAATTCGTAAGAGATCTCGATTGGGCGATGGCAGATACGGGCGCGCTGAAGAAGGCGGACTTTCCTTACATTGTGACGATCTCTGGCGATAAGGTCCTGGACAACGATCACGCCCTGACCGATCGCGGCAATTGGGGCGTGTTTCAGATCCAACATCTCTATCGCGGGATCATTCTTCCCGCTCTGTTAAAATCCGAAAAGATCGCACCGGCCGATTGGCAGCACATCATGGATTTGATGAGTTACGCGACGTCGGGTGTGCTCAGCGCGAGAGTGCCTGGCAATCACTTCTTTTGGTACGGCCAGCTTGGCGCGCGCGAGACCGTCCAGAACATCGACGCTCTAAGGCTGCGGGCTGCGAACCTCAAAGCAACGCTCGCCGCCGCCGTGGCAAAGATCGGCACCGACTAGAAGCATCTGACTGAAGACTTTGCCCTACCCGGCCTGGCGCGGAACGCGCGCCAGATGGCAGGCCGACCGCTCCCCTACTCCCACTCAATCGTTTCCGAGCCCTTTAGCGCATTGAAAACATTACGCTTAAGAGTGCGTCAGTTCGCGCATACCGTCAGCCGTACCGTCAGAAACCTAAGCTCTTGAGAACCATAGTCATACTGCGAATGGGTTGCGGCATGGATGCCCGCCCTAACCTGATCGTTTTGGATCACTCTAGCCGCTCTTTGATACGGCAGCGCAAACGTCTCTTAATGGACACGGCGAAAGAACCCACCTCTGTCTCTATTGCAGATTCTAACCTCTTTCCGATCTCTGGGAGCCGCCGTCATCTTGGCAACCGTTTCGTCTTCGACCAGCGATTTTGGCTTGTTTGGCTCCTTGATCACCCCCTTGCGATACGGCCGGCCTAGGACATCTCAGTCGAACGCCTTCCAGGTTCGCGGTGACGATGGGCAGGCCCATGCCATGGGCCGATCTTGGATGCGGCGGGGGCTCAAGATCGCGCCAGCCGTTTGCGTTTGTCCCTATAGGGATTGGAGTTTCTGCATTCTAAGGGGGTGGTGCATCGAGACATCAAGTGTGGCAACATCCTGTTGACAGAAGGTCACCCCTGTCACAAATTCTGAAGGAGAGATGACAGGGGGTGACATTAAGTTAGCCGATTTTGGCGTGGCGGCCAAGTTGACGAGCACCTTAACCAAACGCAACACCTTCATTGGGACACCCCATTGGATGTCGCCTGAAGTCATTCAGCACGATCGATACGATGGAAAAGTGTGACCTCCATCAAAATGGAGTGATCCATGGGTAGGTCGAT
>JANQIP010000047.1 GCA_028282095.1 Xanthobacteraceae bacterium
ATGATCCCGAAAAGTTGGCAGACTTTTCGGACAAGATCATGCGACAAAACAAAGAGAAACGGAGCGCGATCGATTCAACCTGAATGGATCGCGCTCTAGTGATGCGGCACCAACGCTTGGGCTCGTCTCATTGTGTTCCGCTTGCGGGGAGAGGTCATCCAGTTCTAGAGCGTGATCCCGAAAAGTTGCAGACTTTTCGGACAAGATCGTGCGATCAGACAAAGAGACGGGCGGTTAGCTCAGCTGGTAGAGCATCTCGTTTACACCGAGAGGGTCGGCGGTTCGAGTCCGTCACCGCCCACCACAAAATACTGGCAAGGCCAGGCCGGAAGTGGCCCATGCCGTTTCGTCACCCATGCATGCCTGTTTGCTCCGAGCGTTCGGGACGACAAGAAATCCGGTCATAGACCGTACGGAGGCGCAGGGCAGCTTCTTCGCCAACGATTGCCCTTACGACATCAGTAGCGCCGAGCGATCCAGGGCGATCAGTCCTCCCGGAAAACGTGTGCGATGTGATCGGCGGGTGGTTTGACGAGTAGAAGAGGATCGAGCCGCGGCCGGCGTGCAATACTTCCTGGTCGTGACGTTGCAGCACGGCGTCCATCGGGAAATAAAAATCGCTCTGCGACGATCCGGCGCTGGCCTGGTCTCGCTGCTTCCGTTCGGCCTGTCTTTAACCAGCGCGAGTTCGCCGAACGTGGAGCAACCAAGCTGGGATGGCAAAGAATCCTCAGCCACTGGGTGAACGAGATATTCGATCTGCCCGTCATGTTCGACGGGGTGTCAGAGCTGCTTTGATATAATCATTCTAACCCACTCATATTGTAAAGGAATTTTAGCCACGGTAAACAGACTTGGTGCCGTGTCCGGCGGCCGCGGGTCGTGTTTGCAAGCAGTTGTGATCTGGATATTGCAGGCATGTTGTCGTCGCTGAACGAGGTCTTCTGGTCTCATCACCAGTCGCTGATCGGCCTGGTTCTGAAGATCGTGAAGGATCGGCAAACTGCGGAAGACCTAACGCAGGAAACCTACATACGAGCCCATCGGGCTGCGCAGACCGGCACCATTCACAATGCTGCAGCCTTCCTGCACCGCACGGCGCGCAATCTCGCTATCGATCATGAAAGGCGGCGTCGCAGTCGTGAGCAGTTCGAAGACCCCGGCGCGAACGGCAGCGCGATCGACACGGTACCCGCAAACATTGCCAGTGCCGAGGATGCGCTGATCGAGAAGGAACGCTTCCGCCGCTTCACTGAAGCGCTCGAGAGCTTGCCTGGGCGGGCTAAGCAGTCCTGGAAACTCTCGCAACTCGATGGCTGGACCTATGATCGCGTGGCCAGCCACTTGGGAGTGTCCCGCAACACCGTCTACAATGACGTCAAGCTCGTCATGGGCCATTGTCATGACGTTTTGAAGCGCCTGGAAGAAGGCTGATCGTTGTATTTTTTGCCTTTGCGCCGAAGAGTAGTGCTTGCCGAACACGGCAGGTGTGTTCCTCGTCCGGCACCGCCGGGGTATTGTTTGCGAAACGCAAACCGGCAAAACGTCTTAACCTGTAGGGGCGCCTGGAAGTCCGGAGCATGTAACGGCCGGACCTGGCTGTACAACCTTCCGGGTCCCGGTTGGACTCGTGAAGCAGGACGAAGCGCAAATGGCCAGGCGGCAAGCGGCCTATCGACACCCCGACCTGATCACCGACGAGGCACTCGAGTGGTACACGCGGCTGCAGGACGGGCCGCTGGATGCGGCCACGCACGAAGAGTTCGAGCAATGGCGGTGCAGCGACAGCCGGTGCGAAGAGACGTTCGCCCGGCTTGAGCGGATGCATGACCTGCCATCGCTGCGCCGAGCAGCGGAGCACGATGCCCGCACAAGCAGGGGTGTGGGGAATGCCGCGGATGTGATGGCAGCGACGCCGCCGGCTCGGGCTGGCGTGCTTGGCCTGCGGATGCGCGTGGGGCTGGCGGCCGCCGTGGCGCTGGTCTTCCTGGCGATCGGCATTCTGCAGGGGCCTGACCTGTGGCTGCGCTGGCAGGCGGACTACATGACGGCGGTCGGCGAGCGCCAGTCCATCCGCTTACAGGATGGCTCGGCGATGATCCTCAACACCGCGTCGGCCGTGGCGCTCGACTTCGAGGACGATCATCGCCGCGTCAGGCTGCTGAAGGGGGAAGCCTATTTCGACGTACGTCGTGACGATGCGCGTCCCTTCGTTGTGACCGCCGGCTTCAGCGAGACGATGAATCTGGGCACCGCTTTCGTGGTCAGGCGCGGAAAGACTGAGGATTCCATTGTCCTGGAAGAAGGGTCGGTGTCGGTCAGCCGCATGGCGGCAGAGGTCGACCGGGCCACGCTCAATCCCGGACAGATGATCGTTGCGCGTGACAACGCGCTCTCGCCGGTGCGCAGAGCGGATCTGGGCCGTGCGCTGGCCTGGCTGGGCGGGCGTGTCATCTTTCGCGATCAGAGTTTTGACGCCGCGCTGGCGACCCTACGACGCTACTATGACCGCAGGGTAATCGTCATGAATGACCGGCTGCGGCATGTTTCGGTCAGCGGCAACTACAATGTCGATGAGCCGGAAGCCGCGATCCGAACCCTGGCCGAAGCGGCGGGTGTCGCGGTGATCCGGCTTCCTATCGGAATTCTAATCCTGAAATAAGTATCAAGTTTGTTGTGACGGCCCCCATACCCGTTCGTCCTTTCGGGAGAGGGCCGGAAAATAATACCGACTGAACATTGGCCCTCGGACAGAAAACAGCGCGGGGGCGTGGGGATGTCTGTTTGTGGATGTTCGTTGAAGGGGCGCACTGCGGCCGCGCATGCGGAGCGGGAAACACATTCGAAAACAAGTTCGAAAGTCGTGCGTTTGGCCGGAATGCTGATGTGTTCCACCATGCTTGTGCATTGTGGGACGTTCGCCATTGCTCCCGCTCTCGCTCAGCAAGGCGGTCAAGTGGCGGGGCAGGGCAATCGGGTCAGCATTTCCATTCCGGCGCAATCCCTGAACTCGGCTATCGATGCTTTCAGCCGGGCTACGGGCTGGCAGGTCGGCTATTCCTCCGCGGTCGACGGAAACGCGCGGACCAACGCCGTCTCTGGTGTCATGTCGCCGCGACAGGCGCTTCGGGCGATGCTCGCGCGCACCGGCATCAACGTTCGCATCACCGGACCGCGCAGTGCCGCCCTGGTCAGTCCATCCGGCTCTGACGAAAACCCGCCGGACACCGGGAACCCGCCGGTCAACGGAAATTTGCTGGACACCATTGAAGTCACCGCCGCCGGTGCCACAGGCAGTGGATTCAGAGGCACTCCAGACTGGGTTTACGAGACGCCCAGCAGCGTGAGCGTCATCACGCGGGAAGCGATCTCCGAATCTGCTGTGCGCGACACCAACGCGCTGTTTAACGCCCCAGCGGGTGTCTACGGCGGCACAACATTGGGTGCCTTCCCGAACGTTACGCCGAACATCCGTGGGCTGCAGGATTCCGGCCGTGTCATCGTCTCCATCGACGGCGCGCGACTGAACGCCGGGGATGGCGGACGCTACGGTGCCGTGGAGGTCGGCGGACTGAGCATGAGTTTCGTCGATACGTCTTTTGTGCGCGACATCGACATCACCAAGATGACCGACGCTACCGCCAATAACGCCGGCTCCTTGGGCGGTACGGTGGACTTCCGCCTGATCGGTGCTGACGACATCATTCAGCCGGGACAAAAGATGGGTTTTGAATTTGTCGGCGCGACCGGCACCAACGGCTACGACCTTGACGGCTCCGTCATAGGCGCGTTCCGGCTTGGCGAGATCTTTTCCCTGACTCTTGGCAGCAGTGGCAAGAATTTTGATATCTACAATCCCGGCAACAACGGGGACGATTATGCCGATTTCGACCGCGCTCTGACCGGTCGCGAGGAGTGGAGCACCTTTGCCAAGCTGGAGGCGGAATATAACGCGGTGGACTCCTCCCTCACGTGGCTGCGCCAAAACACCGAGTTCGGCTACAACCTCATATTAGGCTCCATCGGCAACGAGTTCGACGTCACAACAGACACGGTCATCGCCGATCTCGATTGGGCACCGGATTCGCAACTGCTCAATTTTTCCAGCAAGTTCTGGCTGCAAAGCACGCGGATCGATGAAACCCGAGCAGCGCGACCGAATAATACGCCGCCTGAGACCTTTGTCGATAAGGACTTTACCAGCTTCGGCTTTATTCTGGAGAATACCTCGGTCTTTTCGGTCGCACCCGGTACACTGACATTCAATTACGGCGTCGAGGCATTCCGGGATGATGCGGAAAAAACGGCCACGAGCGCTACCATTGCGCTAACCCCGGGTTATGAACGCGCTTACGGATCCTGGAGTCCGCCGGGACGGCGAGACGTTTTTGGTGGCTTTATCACCGGAACATTCGAGCCGGCGGATTGGATCACCCTTATCGGCGGGCTGCGCTATGATTGGAGTCGCCTCAAGGGAAATCCCACCTATCAATATAACCAACGGAAGTTCGAATCGAAAATTGCTGATCCGATCATCTCCGAATTCGATTACACTGTCCAAGGGCTCACCGCCGAATTTATTAGGGGCGGGGCTGATCCTTTTACAGCCCAGTTCTTTGCCTTGCAATTTGCTACCGACCTATTGAATCAAGGGAGGATCACAACGGATCTCGGCGAAATTCTTAACGGAAACTGGGTAAGGGCAGGCGAGCGTCTTTTCAGCGATAGTTTTGTTGTTCAAACAGACCAGATCGATCGCTCGGATGGTGCCTGGCTGCCGTCTGCGACGATTGAGTTGAAACCCTTCGACTGGCTCAGGCCTTACGCCAGCTTCTCTGAAAGCTTCCGTCCGCTCACGATCACCGAAGCCTTTGCGGCTGGCAACGTTTCCCCTGGGGACACGGAGGGGAACAATTTGGCGCCAAATCCGAATTTACGGCCCGAAAGAGCGCGCACCTATGAAATCGGCGCGAACATCTTTTCTAACGGGATATTTTCCGAGAACGACGCGCTGCGTCTAAAAATATCCAGGTTCTATCGTGAAGTGGAAGATTATATCGTTGTCGGCAGAGTACTACCTGGTGAAAACGCGGTCGTGGACCCGGATGACATCTATGGGTTCGTCAATCTCGACGGCATCGCCAAGATGCGGGGTCTGGAGATCGAAGGTAATTATGACGCAGGCTGGTTCTGGTTTGGCGGATCTTATACGAAGCTCAAAATAGACTGGCCGCAGAGGACCGATGTTTTCGACAATGGCATCGTTGCCACGGACGGGACGGAGATCATCTTTAACTCCACAGTCCCGCCGGAGGAGAAAACCGTTCTGGATGCCGGCATACGATTGTTCGATCGCAATCTGTCTATCGGTGGGCGCGCGAATTTCGTCACGCCGACCGTCACTGCGCGCCTAGACGTAGACGGGCAGCCTGTGCAGGAAGTTGGCAACAGCTATAATACCTATGACCTCTATGGAGCGCTTCGCCTGTTCAACCAGTCAGTCCTTAGAGTGACCGTGAACAACGTGGAAGACCTTAGGTATAAGCCCGCCAATAGCGACTTTCTTGCGCCCGGACGTACGGTGATCGCGACGCTTGAGGCCAAGTTCTGAGGTGAGGGTGGTGTCGGTCCGGGCAGTGGCTGCAATGCGCAATGCTTCGGTGTTTCGGCATTCGGCCGCGATGCCAAAGCATCGCTGTCGGGGGAATATCGATCCCGGCGGACATGGCGCGTCCGTTCGAACGTCCGGAAGATCAACTGCCACCGCTCCACCGTACTGATGGTTCGCACCACCTTCGCCGGCGAGCACATCGGTGCCGCATACGGGCGCTATCACTCCGGATGAAAACCCTAAGGGCATTACTTAACCTGCATTACCAGCAAGATTTGCCAAACCCGATGAGGCACGTCATGAGATCTGGAATCAGGAATAACAGAACGCTTGGCGCAGTTCGTCTCGATCGACTCTCATCTTGAGCAATTCCGGCCAAGGTGGACAACGATTTCGCCATCCGGAATGACGTAAAAACGGCAAGCGAGAGCGCTTTAAGTGAGGCAGCTTTCGCGGGACGCACTCTAGAGCATGATCCCGAAAAGTTGGCAGACTTTTCGGACAAGATCATGCGACAAAACAAAGAGAAAGAGAGGGCGACTGATTCAACCTCAAGCCATCGCGCTCTAGTGTTTTCTTCTCTGACGGTCCGATCGAGGACCGTCAGCCCGGAACACTACCTAATTCGGTGCTTTGTGATGTGGCACCAACACGACGAGATGCGCTCAAGCGTTGGTGCCGCATAACTAGCTCGAAGTATCTGAGAGAGATTCCAGTTCTCCGGAAGCAATCGGTCCCGATTTAAGACAGAGTTCGAAACTAAGGTTCGTAAATTCGGAACACCACGTTGTTCCGAAACCCGGCTGCGGACATTAGTTCGGTCGGGTATGAGCGCCCGTCTTGACGGGCTTGTGCAGCAAAACTCAATGGAGCGTGTCATGGCTGTTACAATCGACCTTTCCTTCCTTTCTTCGAACATGGTCGCCTATTTCAATCTATGGGACAGCTTCTACAATACGCCGAATTTCGGTGCCTTCTGGAACTCTACAGATGGAGTTGTGACCAATCCGGATCCGACGGCGACCTATACCCAATACGGGGCAGGTGATAGCGCTAGCCTTTTTGATCCCGGCATCGTTCTCGACGGTTCGATGCAATATATTCAAGGTAACCTGACCGGTACCGTGGATACGATCACACTAGGGTACTTCTACACGGAGTCGGATGCCAACGGAATGGATGTGGCTGCCACCATGGAGATCGTTAACGATCCGAACTATGATCTTTCTGGGGCTGGCGATCTGTTCGACTTTGCCGTCTTTCAGTTGACGACTCAGGGAACACTGTCGGGGTTCTACACCTATTTCGGTGCGGTCGGCGCCAACATTGACGATACGAGCGGGAACAATGTGATGGTCGGGTTTGCCGGTGCCGATACATTCATCTTCAGCGGCGGTGACGATCAAGTCACGGCCGGCGCTGCCGGCACATTCGGCTACCAGGACGGAACGGATATTCTTGACGTTTCGGGCTGGGGTGTCACCAACTTCTCCAGCCTGACCGTTACGAACGGAAGTGGCGGCGCGCTGATCGAGTTCGGTTCGGACAGCATCACGCTTGACGGTGTTAATGCATCGGTGATCGACGCCTCGGATTTCCTGTTCGCCTGATGCTTGGAAATCGTGGTTGTGAGGTCTGAACAAGATCGAACAACGCCCCGGCAAGCTGCCGGGGCGGCCTCGTTTCCGCTGAAGCGGACAGGGGCCGCATTGCTTGTTACAAGTGCATTCATCAACCTGCTCGCACTGAATGGTCCGCTGTTCATGCTGCAGGTTTACGACCGGGTTCTGGCAAGCCGCAGCGTTCCCACCCTTTTGGCGCTGTGTGTTCTCGCCGGGCTTCTCTACAGCTTTCAGGCAGTGCTGGATGCGCTCCGGTCGCGGCTGCTATTGCGCGTCGGTGAATCCTTTGCCGAGAAATTCTCCAAAACGGTTCTGAGTGCGATTGCGCGCGCGCCGCTGACTTCACGGATTCCGGGAGACGGTTTGCTGCCGTTGAGGGATCTCGATTCCGTTCGTTCGTTTCTTTCCGGAACAGGGCCCGGCGCGTTCTTCGACTTACCCTGGATCCCGTTTTATCTGGCAATCTGTTTCCTGTTTCACTTCTGGCTCGGGGTGACCGCAACCATCGGTGCAGTTTTGTTGATTGTAATCGCTCTGATCTCCGATCTCGCCGTCAGACAGCCGGCAAGAGCAGCCATGGAAAAAGGCTCGGAGCGCGCCGCCCAGACGGAGGCTGTCCGCCGCAACAGCGAAAGCATCCGCGCGATGGGAATGGAGGACGCCGTATATGATCGCTGGCAGTCCAGCAACTCGGCATTTCTCTCCGCCAACCGGACAAGCGCCGATTTCGGCTCCGCAATGAATGGGCTTACCAGGGCACTGCGGCAAGCGTTGCAATCGGCGATACTCGCCGTCGGTGCCTGGCTGGTGATACAGCAGGAAGTGTCTCCCGGCATCATGATCGCTGCCGCCATCATGATGGGCCGCGCCATGGCACCCGTCGATACGGCAATCGCTCAATGGAGAAATTTCGTTACCGCCCGCCAGGGCTGGCAACGGCTCAGGCTGGTCTTCAATGACTTTTCCGCGCAGCCGGCGGTGCTCGAATTGCCCCGTCCTTCGCGGTCGTTACAAGTCAGTGACATAGTCGTCATTCCGCCGGACACGCAAATACCCTGCCTTGCGAATATTTCCTTCCGGCTGGAAGCCGGTACCGCTCTCGGCGTTATCGGACCATCGGGCTGCGGAAAGACGTCGCTGGCGCGCGCGATCACGGGGGTCTGGAAATCAGTTCGGGGCAATGTGCGAATTGACGGCGGCGCTCTTGACCAATGGGATCCCGCTGTTCTCGGAAAACACGTCGGCTACCTTCCGCAAAGCGCGGAGTTGTTTGAAGGTACGATTGCGGAAAACATCGCGCGTTTTCAACCCGACGCAACGGACGCAGAAATCGTCGATGCGGCGAAGGCTGCGGCGGCCCATGATTTCATCACGTCCCTGCCAAATGGATACCAGACCCGGATCGGAATCGATGGAACCGGACTTTCCGGCGGTCAAAAGCAAAGAATTGGCCTTGCCCGTGCCCTCTTCGGCGATCCGTTTTTGCTTGTGCTCGATGAACCGAACGCAAACCTCGACGCAACCGGAGAGTCGGCGCTGCTGCAAGCGATACAGCATCAAAAGGACCGCAAGGGAATAGCGGTTCTCATTGCGCACCGGCCAAGCGCGATGGGAGGCGTCGACCAGATTCTCGTGCTGGACAACGGCAGGATGAAATCGCTCGGCCCAAAAGAGCAGGTTCTGGGCCAATTCATGAACCGGTCCGCGAAGCAATCCTCCTCCCCAGGCGCGCAAATGCCCAATCCGCTACGCGTGGTCGCGACCTGTCCGCCGACTTGAGACAACGCCTCTGCACCAACGGATCATCCGGACAAAGACAATGAGTGACCGAAACCGTCTGCACCGCTCGCTGATGAGGCATATTCTGCTCTGCGCACTCTTGAGCATCGGGCTTGGCGCAAGCGTTGCGGCATGGGCAACCGCAACCACGCTGGTCGGCGCGGTCGTCGCGCCGGGTACGTTTGTCGTCGAGTCGCATGTGAAGACGGTTCAGCACCCGACCGGGGGCGTGGTGGGTGAACTGCATGTGAAGGAAGGCCAGAAGGTCGAGGCGGGCGAAGTTGTTATGACGCTCGACGATACCGAGGCGCGAACCAACCATGCGATCGTCACCAAACGGCTGAATGAGCTGACCGCTCAAATGGCGAGACTTGTTGCGGAACGCGACGATCTCGACGGCATCGTTTTCCCCGATGAGCTGCAGGCCGTCGCGGTGACCGACCAAGACGCGCGTGAAGCGATGCAAAGCGAGGGAGTATTGTTCGATTTTCGTAGGAATTTGCGGATAGGCAGGCAATCCCAGCTCAGGGAACGGATCGCCCAGTACGAACATGAAATCGAAGGATACATCGCTCAGCAAAAGGCATTCAGCCGTGCCTTGAACGTTCTGGAAAGCGAGCTTGTATCGCTGCGTCCGCTATACGGCCGGAAGCTCGTTTCAATTCACCGCGTCAGTGCGCTTGAGCGCGAAGCGGCCGCTTTCGAGGGGGATCGCGGTGAAGCCAAGGCGTCGGCTGCAAAGGCAGGCGGGCGGATTGCCGAAGCGAAACTGCAAATTCTGCAGATTGACCAGGATCTCAAAGCTGAGGTCGGCCGCGATTTGCGCCAGGTTCAGATGGAGATCGGCGAACTTGTGGAACGCAAGCTTGCTACGGAAAACGAGTTGAGACGGATTGAAATTCGCGCGCCACAATCCGGCATTGTCCATCAGCTCACTGTTCATACGGTCGGCGGCGTCGTCTCCCCCGCCGATGCAATCATGCTTGTCGTTCCGGAAAACGACGAACTCTCGCTTGATGTGCGGGTTCTGCCGGAGGATATCGATCAGCTTTACCTCAACCAGAAAGCACTGGTGCGTCTGACCGCGTTCAGTCAACGCACAACACCCGAGCTGATCGGACGGGTGGAACGCATAGCAGCGGATCTGAGCGAAGATCCTCAAACCGGCATAACTTTCTATCTAGTCAGGATTCTAATCCCGGACGACGAACGTAAAAGGTTGAAATCCCTTTCTCTTGTACCTGGCATGCCGGCAGAAACCTTCATCCAGACGCGCGAACGAACGGCACTTTCGTATATGTTCAAGCCGTTGACCGACCAGATCAACCGCGCGTTCCGCGAAGAGTAGCTGCCATATTTTTCGATCAGAGAAATTGAAAATGATAATAGTCGATGACGCCCCCCTCGGGTCTGTATTAACTAGAGTGGAGACAGGTTTGGGTTGGTGTGCAGGGGACGAACGGTCTATCGAACTCCGCATCCGTCTCGATCCCGCTCATCGATCGACGGTTCGGCATCGACGTCGAGCGCGCGATCTGTTCACGGCCTTGTATCGCCTGATGGTCTCGGCCGAACGTCTTGATCACTTTGCACCACAACTTCGAACGGGAGCACAGAAACCCAACATTTGAAATATTAAAGACTATAACACATCCAATCTTTGTCCGCTTTGAAACTGCGCCGCTAATCGGGGGCGCCTTTCGAAGTAATTCATATTGCGACGGAATTTCGTCTACGGCAAATTAGAATTCTAAAAAACATCCGTCTCATTATGTAAATTGGGGCGTTTTAATCGTCTTGATTAGTAGGGGTAATTCAGGATCGGGCAGTGCGCATGCTGCCGGCTCGTTCGGCTATGGCCGGAAGGTGCCGGATCAGTTGGAGAATGTGCATGGAGGAAGTCGCGTTTGAACGGCAACCGGGCGAGCTGTCGCGCGCGAAGCGACTGAAGCATGACACCAGAGCCGTCCATGAGCGCCTGGATGCCTCGGTCATGGCTTGCGATCCGTTTGCCACTCGGGAACGGCACAGCCTGTTCGTCACGATGCAGCACGGCTTCCATCGCGACATCGACGCGCTTTACGACGATCCGGAGCTGATCGGGCTGTTGCCCGACCTTGCCGGTCGCAGACGGCTTGTGGCGATCGAACGCGATCTCGACGACCTGGGGAAAGCGATACCGGACTATCGGGAGCCGCCGGCATTCGTGCCCGGCGATGAGATCGATCTGCCGACCGCGCTTGGCGCGCTCTATGTCGCGGAGGGCGCCAATCTTGGCGCCGCCTTTTTGCTCAAGGAGGCGAAGATCAGGCTCGGCCTTTCGGAAACATTTGGCGCAAGGCACCTGGCCGCAGCATCCGTAGGCCGCCTGCGAAACTGGCAGACCTTCACCGCGATGCTCGATGCGGTGCCGTTATCCGATGAGGACGAAGCACGCACCACTGCCGGCGCCCACGACATGTTCAGGCGGGTATCGAACCTGGTGCAGCAGGTGCTGGCCAACTGACCGGAATGACAACGCAATGACTACCAGGCTCAGCACCAAGAACCGGCATGACGGGACAGAAGAGGCAATGACAAGAACGTATCGGGCTCGAACGCAAATCACGAGAAACAGCCGTGCCGACACATTGCGGCGCTGCTTTTTACTTTCCCTTGGTGTTGTTTGCTGTCTCACCGTCGGCCTGTCGTTTGCCTCTTTGGCGCAGGACGTTCCATCGCCTGAAAGCCCTGGTGCGGTTGGCAGCCCCGCCGGTCAGATCCAGGATACACGACCCGCCGCCGATGCAGTCGAGTTGCCCGCCGAACAACCGTTGGCACGGCCGGGCGATACCGGTTCGGCGGACGAAGAGGCCGATGCACGGCCGGCCACCAGCAGTCCCGAGCCAGTCGTAGGCTCCGCCGCCGACGCCGAGGCGGGATCCGGCGGATCATCGCAAAAGCCGCGGGGTACGGGCGAAGCCGCCACGGAAACAGTTGCCGAACCGGATAGCGCGCCGGTTCCGCAGCAGGGCACCCAAGCGCCGCAGCCGACCGGATTGCCCGCTGGCGGAACATCCGCCGATGACGGTGTTGCCGAAAGCCCGGCTGGCGGGACAACCGCCGATGACGGTGTTGCCGAAAGCCCGGCTGGCGGAACATCCGCCGATGACGGTGTTGCCGAAAGCCCGGCTGGCGGCACGGAGATCGCGATCGCGCAGGATGGCGACGGTCTGCATGATCTATCGGTCATGGGCATGTATCGGGCGGCCGATTGGGTCGTCAAAGCGGTCATGATCGTTCTTATCGTCGCGTCGGTGGTCACCTGGACCATCTGGATCGCCAAGTCGGTCGAGATCGCGGCGGCCAAGTCCAAGGCAAGGCGGGCGGTAGAGTCCCTGAATGCTGCAACGGGGATCTACGATGTGACCTATGTGACCGATGCGAAAGATGCGAACGACCTTCGGGGTGATCCCTTTGCTGACATGCTCAATGCGGCCAGCGACGAACTGCGCCAGCGCGAGTTGGTGCCCAGGCAGGCTGGCAGTTCCGGCGTGAAGGAACGCGTAGCCGCGCGGCTGTCGCGCATCGAGGTGGGAGCGGGGCGCCAGATCACCAAGGGCACCGGCGTGCTGGCCACCATCGCCTCCACCGCGCCATTCGTTGGTCTGTTCGGCACAGTGTGGGGCATCATGAACTCGTTCATCGGCATCTCAAAGGCGCAAACGACAAACCTGGCCGTTGTGGCGCCGGGCATCGCCGAGGCGCTGTTGGCAACCGGCATGGGCCTGTTCGCCGCGATCCCCGCCGTGGTGATCTACAACGTCTTTGTTCGATCCATCGCGGGCTATCGGCAATTGTTGGGGGATGCGGCAAGCGCCGTGGAACGCCTCGTCAGCCGCGATCTTGATTTTCACGATCTCCCGGGTGGTTCTGGGAAGCGTCACCGCGCGGCGGCCGAGTAGACGCCATGGCCGGACGGATAAAAGAACGCGCCGGGAGCGACCTGGAAGAAAACGACGAGATCAACGTTGTGCCGTTCATCGACGTGATGCTGGTCTTGCTGATCATCTTCATGGTCGCGGCGCCGCTGGCAACCGTCGATGTCAATGTGGACCTGCCGACGGCGCAGGCTGAACCGCGGGAACGTCCCGACAAGCCGCTCTTCGTGACGCTGACGGGTGATCTTACGTTCAACGTGGGCGAAGAATCTGTTGCACGGGGCGGTCTGATCGCCGCAATCGATGCCTTTACGAACAGCAACAAGAAGACCCGCGTGTTCCTGCGCATCGACAAGAGTGTCGACTATGAGCACGTGATGGAACTGATGAACCTGTTGCGCAGTGCAGGCTATCTGACCATCGCCCTGGTCGGGCTGGAGGATACGAAGACTGCGGCTGCGCCAGCTCCGCCCAAGGCTGCGCCGGCTCCGCCCACGGCGGACGCAGGTGCTCGAGAAGCGGGCATTGCCGGTGGCCGTGCCGGGGAAGATACCGGGCAATGAACATTTCGATTGCTTTTGCCGGGCTTCGCGCGCGGTTCACCGAACGGACCTGGTGGACAGTTGCCTGGCTGGCATCGCTGTCTGTTCATGTTGGAGCGGCTGCCTGGCTCATGCGTGAACCGGCGATCATGCCCGCCGATTCCAGCCCGCCCGCGGCCATCATGATCGAGGTGGCGGCGGTTCCTGAGGCGACGTTGACCGACGAACTCGAGATATCTCCTGACCAAGTGGTATCCGAAGAGAGCACTCCGGTCGAGGAGGTCAAGGCACCCGAGGAACCGCCCGTCGAAGAAGAGATCAAGGAGGTTGTCGAAGAAACCGTTACCGAGCCGCAGCCGGTCGTCGTGGAAGACCCGCCCGAAGAGCCGAAGCCGGTCGAGGAAGAGCAGCCCAAAGAGCCTGAAGAAGAGCTGAAGGAAGAGGAGTTGCCCGAGCAGCCATCGGCTGTGACGGTGACTCCGAGGCCGGCGCCTAGGGCCATCCGCACCGAGAAGCGTAAGGAGCGTGAAAAGCGCGCCGTTCGGCAGCGCCAGAAGCCGCGTATCCAGTCGAGACAGAGGAGACGGGCGCAAGCACCGGTACAGCGCTCGACGCGCAACGCCGCACAGCGATCTGCATCCGGCTTTTCCCGCAACGTGTCACGGGCGGGATGGCGGGCGCGCCTGATGGCGCACCTTGAGCGCCGCAAGCGCTATCCTTCGGACGCAAGACGCAGGCGCCAGCAAGGTACGGCCTATGTCCGGTTCCGTATTGACGGTTCTGGAAGGGTCACATCGGTGCGCTTGGTCCGCTCATCCGGGCATGCGGCGCTGGACCGGGCAGTGGTATCGCTGGTGCGCCGCGCGTCGCCGGTGCCGGCCCCGCCGCCCGGCGTCAACCGAACCATTACCGCACCGGTCAGGTATAGGCTTAGATAGCCTAGAGCATGATCCCGAAAAGTTGGCAGACTTTTCGGACAAGATCATGCGACCAAACGAAGAAGCGCATGATCCCGAAAAGTTGGCAGCAAGCGTAGGGTGGGCAAAGGCGCGGAGCGCCGTGCCCACGCCGACAGGCCTTCAAGGAAGGGCATACGGAGCGTGCCCACCGAAAATGCCGCCATCATGTCTGCCGAATGGGTACTTTGCTAGCCTCGGACGGTGGGCAAAGGCGCGCTTTGAGCGCGCCTTTGCCCACCCTACATCTGCTGGAGGGTCTTTCGTCGGCGCTCACGCCCCGGTGTCCAATATAGTTCGTTGTTTTGTGATGCGGCACCAACACGATAAGACGTGCTTGGGCGGTGCCGCAGCACCAGAGACTTAAGCGAATTTTCAGGAGGACATCGGCCGTGGACACCGCCGCGATCATGCGTGACGAGTTCGACAAATGGTCGGCTGATTTCGGTTATCTGCGCACGCTGTTCTGCCAGGTTCTGGAGGAAGATCGTGCGACGGAGGTGGCCGCATTCGTCGACGAGTGCTTCAGCGAGAGTGCGGCAATTCCGGCCGTCGAGGCGGGGGCGCGCGCGATACAGCGCTGTCAGGCGCTCTCCATCGCCTTTCAGCTTCTTAATATCGTTGAGGAGAACTCGGCCAATCAGATCCGCCGCCGCACCCAGCAGCCGCAGCACGAGAACGAGCCCGGCCTTTGGCGCTACAATCTTGCCGATCTCGCCGCGCGCGGCTTTGCCGAGAACGACATCCGCGCTGCGCTCGCGGAGGTCTCGTGCGAAGCGGTGCTGACCGCGCATCCGACCGAGGCGAAGCGCTCGACCGTGCTGGAGCATCACCGGGCGATGTATCTGCTCCTGCTCGAGCGGGAGTTTCGCGGCTTCACCGATATCGAGTTCGCCGTTTTCGAGCGGCGCATGAAGGCAGCGATCGAGCGGTTGTGGCGCACCGGCGAAATCCAGGTCGAGCGCCCCAATGTGATGAGCGAGATCCGCAATGTTCTCCACTATTTCGAGACGGTCTTTCCGGATGTGGTGGAACTGATCGATCTGCGCTTTCAGCAGTCCTGGCGGGTCAGCTTCGATTCGGAACCGCCGCCTTTGCCGCGGCTCGGCTTCGGCTCCTGGGTCGGCGGCGATCGCGACGGCCATCCATTCGTGACGCCCGAGGTCACGGCGCAGATGCTGGAGCGGCTGCGATCGGGGGCGCTTCACCTGTTGAAGACCAAGCTCACCCAGCTTGCCGCGCGACTGAGCTTCGCCGAGGGACCGGAGCCGCTCCCCGCCACGCTGCAGGAGAATTTCGACCGGCTCGTCTCCGTCCTCGGGGAGGCCGGCGAGGCGGCGCTGACGCGCAACCCGCATGAGCCCTGGCGGCAATATGTCAATCTGCTGCTCGCACGGCTCGAACAGGTCGGCTTGCCGCCGGCCGGCTATGTGACGCCCGATCAGCTTGTTGCCGACCTGCGCATCCTCGAAGAGGGGCTGCACGCCGCCGGCGCGCCGCATGGCGCCTATGCCGATGTGCGGCCGGTTGCGGCGCAGGCGGCGACCTTCGGCTTTCACCTCGCCCGGCTCGATATTCGCCAGAACAGCGCCTTTCACGACCGTGCGATCGCGAGCCTGCTCGCCGCCTCGGGCGCCGAACGCACCGATTATGGGAACTGGAGCGAGGAGGAAAGGCTTGTATTCCTCGACCGCGAGCTGCGCACCCCGCGGCCCTTCACCGGGATGCATACGCGGCTGACCGGCGAAGCCGAAGCGATGGTCGCGCTGCTGCGCGTGCTGCGAGCCCATATCCTCGAATTCGGTCCGGCGGGCATCGGTCCGTTCATCGTCAGCATGACGCGGGGCCTGTCCGACCTGCTCGCCGGCTATCTGCTGTTGCGGGAAGGGGGCCTTCTCGTCGACACGCCGCAAGGTGCGGCGAGCGAGTTGCTGGTCGCGCCCTTGTTCGAGACCATTCGCGACCTCGACGCGAGCGATGCGATCTTCGACGGCTTCCTTGCGCATCCCTTGACGCAGCGAACGCTGGAGCACATCCGGCAGCGCGACGGCCGGCCGGTGCCGGAATGCGCCGCGACGCTCGGCTACAGCGACAGCAACAAGGACAGCGGCATTCTTGCAAGCCACTGGGCCTTGCACCAGGCCCAGTCGCGGCTGGCGCGGGTCGCGCAAGCGCGTGGCGTCCGGTTGGAGTTCTTCCATGGACGCGGCGGCACGATCGGGCGCGGCGCCGGCCCGATGCATGTCTTCCTCGACGCGATGCCCTGGGGCTCGCTCAATGGGCGGATGCGCGTGACCGAACAGGGCGAAGTGATCGCGCAAAAATATGCCAACCGCGTCACCGCAACCTTCCATCTCGAACGGCTGCTGGCGAGCGTCGTTCGCACATCGATGCTGCATCAGTCGGGCGAGGCGCGCCCGCATGCATTGGCGCCGGTCTGGGCCGAAGTCGTCGGGCACAGCGCGACCGCCTATCGCGCATTGCTGGAGTCCGAGGGGTTCATCGCCTTCTTCCGCCAGGCAACGCCGATCGATGCGATCGAGCAGAGCCGCATCGGCTCGCGCCCGGCACGCCGCACCGACAAGCCCTCGCTCGCCGATCTGCGCGCGATTCCCTGGGTGTTCAGTTGGGGCCAGGCGCGCTTTCACCTGCCGGGCTGGTATGGCGTCGGCACCGGGCTCGCTTGGCTGCGTCAGGAGCGGCCGGATGACTGGGAAGCGCTGCGCAAAGCGCTCGGCGACTGGCCGTTCGTCTCCTATCTCCTGCAGAATGTGGAGGCGAGCCTTCTCATGGCCGATCCCGAGATCATGAAGCTCTACGCCTCGCTGGTGGACGATGCGGCGCTCCGGGACACCATGCTCGCGCGCATCCTGGAGGAATACCGGCTCGCGCGCGATGCGATCGGCGACCTGTTCGGCAGACCGCCTGCGGAGCGCCGCCCGCGGCGGCTGCGCAGCCTGCAGATACGGTCGCAGGGGCTGGTCTGGCTCAATCGCGAGCAGGTCCGGCTCCTCAGCGCATGGCGCGCCAAGCCCGACGAGGGGACGTTGACACCGCTGCTTCTGACCGTGAACGCAATCGCGATGGGCCAGAAGGCAACGGGCTAACCGCATGCCCGTTTACGTTCTCGCCATAACGATCGCGGCTGCGTGCTCGCCGGGCGGAGGTGGCTGTCGAGTACAGGCGGCTGTCGAGTAGCTCTTAATCCGTTCGTCCCCGCGAAAGCGGGGACCCAGGGTATTCTGCCAAAACTGGATTCCCGCTTTCGCGGGAATGAACGGAATTGGCGGGCTGAAACAGCCCCCTCCTCAACCCTTCCCCGCAAGCGCCCGCGAGCGGGGCGGGAGTAACAATAAGGCCTCAAGCCACGGCACAATGCGTCGCCAAACTAATCCGTCGGAAACGATATGATTGGATCAGAAGACGAATTACCATTCCACCGGCAGGCAATTCGCTCTAGAGCATGATCCCGAAAAGTTGCAGACTTTTCGGACAAGATCATGCGACAAAACAAAGGAGAGCAGAGCGCGATCGATTCAAGCTGAATGGATCGCGCTCTAG
>JANQIP010000048.1 GCA_028282095.1 Xanthobacteraceae bacterium
ATGCACCCGTAGCTCAGCTGGATAGAGCGCCGCCCTCCGAAGGCGGAGGCCAGAGGTTCAAATCCTCTCGGGTGCGCCATTTTCCAAAATATATCAATATCTTAGTGTAGGGCGTGGCCGGGAGCTTGGTGCTTACGCGGCAGTTTCATGTAAGCAGATGGGTTGTCGCGGTGCGCTGAATCGGTATCACCGATCAATCGGATCGTGCCGTGCCCCCGGTTCAAATCTCACATGCTCCACCGCCTGCGAACAGCTTCGTAGCATCACGATGCAATGCTCCAAAGCCCGCTGCCGCCACCGATGGTTCGACTACCATCCGGCCGGCCACGCGAGATGAAAACGCGAGCTATTCCTTCGCGATTGCGCGACGATGACACGTCTGAGCAATGCGCTTCAATGACCGGTCCTGCAACGCAGTAGGCGAGCTCACTACGCCGGGACGCAGCGGCAATGGACCGTGCGAACGTCTTGCTGTTTGCAACCGCTTTGAGCCCGAAGTGGCTTGTGATGCTTCTAGAGTGCGATCCATTTAGATTGAACCGATCGCACTCTGTTTCTCTTTGTTTTGCCGCATGATCTTGTCCGAAAAGTCTGCAACTTTTCGGGATCATGCTCTAATCGCTGCCGATCGGTTGCCCGCCCCGCGGCGAGCGACTCACAGTCTCCGCTTCCAGACGCGCCATGTCCAAAAGGAAACCGAGGGACTGGAGGCCGTGCCGGCGCGCGATTGTCGCCAAACCGGACGATAGATCGGCGATATAGGCGGCAGCCGCCGTGGGATCGATGGAGTCCTGTCGGTGCGATGGGTTCGGCATGAAAGGCCTGCAAATGGAATGAGCGAATTTCTGGTTGCTTAGAGCAGTAATCCTATATCTTTAGTTGATTAAATCAACACTATATACTTCCAAATTCCTCTCGTTTCGGCTGTGTTGCCGATGCGGGCAATTTGACAGCCGCGGACCTGTCACCCATTTTCCAGGGCGCCCGGAACAGGCCGGCCGTCGCCGCGTGCCCGTAGTTCATGGTAAATACAAGGCAATTCATGAACATCGTTGTTGTAGAATCGCCCGCAAAGGCACGGACCCTCAACAAATATCTCGGCGGGGGCTATGAGGTTCTGGCTTCGTTTGGGCATGTCCGGGACCTCCCGGCAAAGGACGGATCCGTCGATCCTGCCACCGATTTCCGCATGGTTTGGGAGGTCGATCCGAAGGCGCAGAAGCGGCTCAACGAGATCGCGCGGGCCGTCAAAACGGCGGACAAGCTGATCCTCGCGACCGACCCTGACCGCGAGGGCGAGGCGATCTCGTGGCATCTCCTGGAGGCGCTGAAGGAAAAGCGCGCCCTGACCGGTCAGGCGATCGAGCGCGTGGTATTCAATGCCGTCACCAAGCAGGCGGTGACGGAGGCGATGAAGCACCCGCGCGGCATCGACCAGGCACTGGTCGATGCATACCTTGCCCGCCGGGCGCTCGACTACCTCGTCGGTTTCACCCTCTCGCCGGTGCTGTGGCGCAAGCTGCCGGGCTCCCGTTCGGCCGGACGGGTGCAGTCGGTCGCCTTGCGGCTTGTGTGCGACCGCGAGCTGGAGATCGAGAAGTTCGTCCCGCGCGAGTACTGGTCGCTCCTTGCGACGCTCGCGACGCCGCGCGGCGAGACCTTTCAGGCCCGCCTCGTCGGCGCCGACGGACAGAAGATCACCCGCCTCGACATCGGCACCGGGGATGAAGCCGCAGCTTTCAAGGCGGCGCTCGACGAAGCGGCCTTCGCGGTCGGTGCGGTCGAAGCCAAGCCGACCAAGCGCAACCCGGCCCCGCCCTTTACCACCTCCACTTTGCAGCAGGAGGCAAGCCGCAAGCTCGGCTTTGCGCCCGCGCATACGATGCGCGTTGCCCAGCGCCTCTATGAGGGCGTCGACATCGGCGGGGATACGGTCGGCCTCATCACCTATATGCGCACCGACGGCGTGCAGATCGCCGACGAAGCGATCACTGCGATTCGCTCGGCTATCGGTGCCGACTACGGCACGCGCTATGTCCCGCATGCGCCCCGGCGCTACCAGACCAAGGCCAAGAACGCACAGGAGGCGCACGAGGCGGTCCGGCCGACCGACATCACGCGAAAGCCACGCAATGTCACAGGCTCTCTCGACGCCGACCAGGCCAAGCTCTATGAGCTGATCTTCAAGCGCACTTTGGCAAGCCAGATGGAATCGGCCGAGCTCGAGCGCACCACCGTCGATATCACGGCAAAGGTCGCAGCACCCAAGCCGCGCATGCTCGATCTGCGCGCGACCGGCACCGTCGTCACCTTCGACGGCTTCCTTGCCGTCTATCAGGAGGGCCGCGACGAGACCGCCGAGGACGAGGAACAGCGCCGGCTGCCGCAGGTGAGCGTCGGCGAAGCGCTTGAGAGGATCGCCATCGATTCGACCCAGCATTTCACCGAGCCGCCGCCGCGCTATTCCGAGGCCGCGCTCGTCAAGCGGCTGGAGGAGCTCGGCATCGGCCGCCCCTCCACCTATGCGTCGATCCTGCAGGTCTTGAAGGACCGCAAATATGTGCGCAGCGAGAAGAGCCGCCTGATCCCCGAGGATCGCGGCCGCGTCGTCACCGCCTTCCTTGAGAGTTTTTTCGCGCGCTATGTCGAGTATGATTTCACCGCGGGCCTCGAAGAGCAGCTCGACCGCATTTCCAACAATGAGATCGAATGGCTGCAGCTCCTGCGCCAGTTCTGGCACGACTTCTTCGCCGCGGTGCAGGAGATCAAGGACCTGCGGGTCGGCGAGGTAATCGATGCGCTCGACGAGATGCTCGCACCGCATCTCTTCCCGCCGCGGCCGGACGGAACCGATCCGCGCCTTTGCACCGCCTGCGGAACCGGACGGCTGTCATTGAAGCTTGGTCGCTTCGGCGCCTTTATCGGTTGCTCGAACTACCCGGATTGCCGCTACACTCGCCCGTTCTCGGTGCCGGGCGCAGACGGGGCGAGCGAGCCCGAATCCCGCGTACTCGGAACCGACCCCGAGACCGGGCTTGAGGTTTCGCTCCGAACCGGGCGGTTCGGCCCTTATGTGCAACTCGGCGAGGGCAATGGCGGCGAGAAGCCCAAGCGCGCCGGCCTGCCGAAGGGAAAGGACCCCGCCGCGGTCGACCTCGAATTCGCGCTCGGCCTGCTGGCACTGCCGCGCGAGATCGGCCACCATCCGGAGGACGGAGAGCGGATCGTCGCCGGGATCGGCCGGTTCGGCCCCTATGTCCAGCACGGCAAGACCTACGCCAATATCGAAGCGGCCGACGACGTGTTCACGATCGGACTCAACCGGGCGGTGACGCTGATCGCCGACAAGCGCACCAAGGGCTCGCGCGGGCGCCGCTTCGGCGGCGATCCCGGCCGCGCGCTCGGCGATCATCCGGAAAAAGGCGGGCCCATCGTGGTCAAGAGCGGCCGTTACGGCCCCTATGTGAGCCATGACGGGCTCAACGCCAACATTCCGAAGGACAAGTCGCCCGAGGAGATCACGCTCGCCGACGCCGTCGGCCTGCTCGCGGCACGGGCGGAACGCCTTGGCGATGCCCCGACGCGCCGCCGCGCCCCGGCGCGAAAAAAAACAGCCGCGGCCGCTGCCGCTACCGCCGATACCACCGAAGGTTCCGATGGCGCCGCCACACCGCCATGGGAGGCGGGTGGCGACAAGCCGAAGCGGAAGACGGCGAAGAAACAGACCAAAGGTTCGACGGCACGACGAGCGAAAAAAACCACCGAGCCGGACGCGTGATCACACGGGGCGGTATGAGACTCGGTCGAGCCCGCAGCGGGCGTCCCGAAGGATGCATGGTTTAGAGCATGATCCCGAAAAGTTGCAGACTTTTCGGACAAGATCATGCGACAAGACAAAGGAAAATAGAGCGCGATCGATTCAAGCTGAATGGATCGCGCTCTAG
>JANQIP010000068.1 GCA_028282095.1 Xanthobacteraceae bacterium
ACGCTTGGGCTCGTCTCATTGTGTTGGTGCCGCATCACAAAGCATCGGATTAGCTAGTGTTCTGGGATGACGGTCCGGGGTCGGACCGTCAGAGAAGGAAACACTAGAGCGCGATGGCTTCAGGTTGGCACGATCGCGCTCTCTTTTCTCTTTGGTTCGTCGCATGATCTTGTCCGAAAAGTCTGCCAACTTTTCGGGATCATGCTCTAGCGATGAGGCTCAGGCAGGATCAAATCCGTCCCATGCTTCGTTCCCTTTGTTCTTTCACATGACGTGATCGGAAAAGCCGGCCGTTTCTCAGGATCATGCTTTAGCAACCGACAGGCGCGATGGCGAGCGCCGCTGCCCGTGCGGTACGCCGCAGGCCGAAGACCTGACAAGCAAAGCGATGACTTGACTTGTTGCGGCGGCGGGCGTCACTGGCTGGAGCGCCGTCCCGCTGCGCCTTGCAGCGATGTCATTTCCACCCAAGAGTCTGTCATGCCATCAGCCGTTCAGGATTTGCTTGAGATCCTCGATCTCGAGCCGCTGGAAGTGAATCTGTTCCGCGGCCGTTCTCCTCAGTCGCGCTGGCAGCGGGTATTCGGCGGCCAGGTGATCGGCCAGGCTCTGGTCGCGGCCTGCCGGACAGTCGAAGGGGTGCACGAACGTCCGCCGCACTCCTTGCATTCCTATTTCCTGCTGCCGGGCGACCCCAAGGTGCCGATCGTCTATTCGGTTGACCGCATCCGCGACGGCAGGAGCTTCACGACACGCCGGGTCGTCGCGATCCAGCACGGGCACGCGATTTTCGTCATGTCGGTGTCGTTTCAGATCGTCGAACCCGGACTGAGCCATCAATTCGAGATGCCCGACGTCGCCGGGCCGGAAGAGCTGCCGAGGGAATCCGAGTTCAGAAAGCATATCATGCCGAGAATGCCAGCGCCGGTGCGCGGCTATTTTGAACGGGAGCGCCCGCTTGAGCTGCGCCCGGTCGAAATCGACCGTTATCTCGGCCGCAAAAACCCGGAAGGCCGGTTCCACCTGTGGATCCGCACGACCCGTCCATTGCCCGACGATCCCGCTATCCACGAATGCGTCCTCGCCTATGCCTCCGACATGGCCTTGCTCGACGCCGCCATGATCCCGCATGGCCGGACCTTGTTCGAGGAGTCGATAATGGGGGCGAGCCTCGACCATGCAATGTGGTTCCACCGCCCGTTCCGCGCGGATGAGTGGCTGTTATATGCGCAGGACAGCCCCAGTTCCGGTGGTGCCCGGGGCCTCGCGCGCGGTCTGGTCTTCGCGCGCGACGGAACGCTGATCGCCTCCGTCGTCCAGGAGGGGCTCGTGCGCGAGCGCCGCGAATGAGACCCTGCGTCTTGGCGCGCACTTGCGTTTGTGACGCCGATTTGCTCACGCAGGGGAAACGGCGGCCCGGATGGGAACGAACCGCGATCTGAGGCGATCGCGATCCGATCAGCCCATCGTTCGATTCTAGTGTTTTCTCCTGCGAACCTGTTCACACTTCGCCGGAAAATGCTCTAGAGTGCGGTGCGGTACAAAAAGGGCCGCGCAAGGCTACGGCGGCGCCGTGGCGATGCGACGACAACAATGACAGGGGCAATTCGGCATGAAATTGATCATCGCCATCATCAAGCCGTTCAAGCTCGACGAAGTGCATGATGCGCTAAATCGCCTTGGAATCAGCGGCATGACCGTCACCGAGGTCAAGGGCTATGGGCGGCAGAAGGGTCATACTGAGATCTATCGCGGCACCGAATATGCCGTCAGTTTCCTGCCGAAGGTTCGGGTCGAAGTCGTTGTTCCGTCCGAGCATGCCGAAAAGGTGATCGAGGCAGTCGTTGGAAGCGCCCGCACGGGCCAGATCGGAGATGGAAAGATTTTCATCGCGCCGATCGACGAAGCCATCCGTATCAGGACCGGCGAAACCAATAATGACGCGCTCTGAGCAGGGTCTTCGAGAATTTGTCGGATTTTTCTGACAAGCTCATTCGTAGAAAAAACTGAGTGAGATCACGGGAAGTCTTAGGCCTATCTGGCGAGATCATGCGATTAAACAAAATAAGCATGATTCCCCAAGAGTTCGCCGACTATTCTGATAAGATCATGTGATGGAATAGGGAGAAAGGGAGCGCGGTCGATTCAACCTGAAGAAATCGCGCTCTCAATAATTGCTCGCGCTCTGAAAAAGGCGGGCTGTTCCTCCATATGCCGCGACCGACGGTCCTCCCTTTGCCCAATCGTTGGGCGGTAATCTTTACAATTGCACCTATTGACTGAAATTTGTGCAGGCATGCCCGTCAATACCGGGCGTGGTCCCCGCCGATTTGGGCTTCGTCTGCGGCGGGTCCGACAAAGCCCTGTATTAACAATAACGTAGTGCTGCGCTGCACAACTGGCACGCGGTTTGATTCGTCTTCCAGCGGGCAAAGCTGCGGGGGGTGTTCTCGCGCGAGGCTTTGTTTGTCAGCCAGACCTCGAAGGAGGGGTTCCAGGGCATTTTTCCGGCGAACTCGGAACCCGTTCGCCGCGGAAAATGCATTCGACACCACAGCAAGGGCGAATTCCAACTGTGCGACAAGGAATTCACCCCCGCGGGGAAGCAAGCAATGAAAATGGTTACGGCCATCATCAAGCCATTCAAACTGGACGAAGTCCGCGATGCCCTCAGCGCAATAGGCGTAAATGGAATGACCGCCACGGAGGTCAAGGGCTACGGGCGGCAGAAGGGCCACACGGAAATCTATCGCGGCACCGAATATGCCGTGAGCTTTCTACCCAAGGTGAAGGTCGAGATCGCCGTCCCCACGGCGCAGGTCGACAAAGTCATCGAGACCGTCAGCGCTGCGGCCAAGACCGGACAGATCGGTGACGGCAAAATCTTCGTCTTCGGGATCGACCAAGCCTATCGCATCCGTACCGGTGAAACCGCCGATGCGGCGCTGTGACGCCCGCTCCTTCATGCGTTCGGACAGGAGAAAAACCATGACCTTCAAAACTGCGCATCGTGCGGGATTGGCTGCGCTTGCTGTGGTGATGCTCACGGCGACATCGGCCTTCGCTCAGGAGCCCACGATCAACAAGGGCGACAATGCCTGGATGATGACCGCGACGGTGCTTGTTCTGTTGATGATCATCCCGGGCCTTGCGCTGTTCTATGGCGGCCTGGTGCGGTCCAAGAACATGCTCTCGGTGCTCACCCATGTCTTCTACACCGTGTGCGTCGCGATCATCATCTGGATGGTCTACGGCTACAGTCTCGCCTTCACCGGCGGTTCGCCGTTCATCGGCGGCTTCGACAAATTATTCATGTCCGGCGTGACCGCCGACTCGCAGGCGGGGACCTTCTCGACCGGTGCCGCCATCTCCGAATATGTCTTTATCTGCTTCCAGATGACCTTCGCCGCGATCACGCCGGCGCTGATCGTCGGCGCTTTTGCCGAGCGCATGAAGTTCTCGGCAGTGGCGCTGTTCATCCCGCTCTGGATCACCTTCGTCTATTTCCCGATGGCGCACATGGTCTGGTACTGGGCCGGCCCTGATGCCGTCGTCGCAGCGGCCGAGGCGGTCAAGGCGGCGACCGACGAAGCGGCAAGGACGGCCGCGCAGGCCAAGCTCGACGAGGTCCTCGCCGACGCCGGTCAGATCTTCACCTGGGGCGCGATCGACTTTGCCGGCGGCACCGTGGTGCACATCAATGCCGGTATTGCCGGCCTCGTGGGGGCGCTGATCGTCGGTCCCCGCATCGGCTTCGGCAAGGAGTTGATGCCGCCCCATTCGATGACCCAGAGCATGATCGGCGCCTCGCTGCTGTGGGTCGGCTGGTTCGGGTTCAATGCCGGCTCGAACCTCGAAGCGACCGGCACCGCGACGCTCGCGATGGCCAATTCCTTCGTCGCCACCGCCGGCGCGGCGCTGTCCTGGATGTTCGCGGAGTGGATCATCAAGGGCAAACCCTCGCTGCTCGGCGCGCTGTCGGGCTGCATCTCGGGCCTGGTTGCGGTCACCCCGGCCGCCGGCTTTGCCGGGCCGATGGGTGCGCTCGTCCTCGGGCTCATCGCCGGCGTCGTCTGCCTGCTGTTCTGCTCGGCAATCAAGAACGCGCTCGGCTATGACGACTCGCTCGACGTGTTCGGCATTCACTGCATCGGCGGCATTGTCGGCGCCCTCGGCACCGGCATCCTCGTCAGCCCGGCGCTCGGCGGCACCGGCATCTTCGACTATGTGACCGGCGAGGTGGCTCCCTACGACATGATCGCTCAGCTCTGGGCTCAGAGCAAAGGGGTGCTGCTCACGATCGCCTGGTCGGGCATCGGTTCAGCGATCCTCTACCTGCTGGTCAATATGATCGTCGGCCTGCGGGCAACTCCGGAAGCCGAGCGCGAGGGCCTCGACCTCGCCGATCATGGGGAGCGCGCCTACAACTTCTGATGCTCTTTCCAAAGGCCTGCTTGGCCTGACCTCAACGACCTCCCCGTCCGGGGAGGTCGAACCCGGTGTGATACCGGGAGGGCTCCGGATAAGGCCAAGCGATCCAAAACGGGCGGGGGTGGAACCCGGCACCCATCCCCCGCCACGTGGAGGCCCCGACACCTTGTCGGGGCCTCCTTCTATTGCCCGTAAGAGCGTGTTTTTTTGCTGGAGCTGATCCCGAGAAGATCCGCAACTCTACCGGGATCATTGCGAGCGTTGACGGACGCAGCCGGAGCCGAGCGACGATGGTTAATCGCGCCTTAACCTCGCCATCGCTATGATAGCCGGATAGTACGCGGTGCCCGCCCACCGCGCCGACCGAGCCCATGACCAGCGCCGAACGCCAGCATTTCCTTTCGACCGGTCCGGCCGATATGCGATCGCCCTTCGTGCGCACGGCCGAGCTTCTGGCCGGCATCGCACCGGGGCAGTCGCCGATCAACCTGTCGGTCGGCGAGCCGCAGCACGCGGTGCCCGATTTTGTCGGGAAGGCGGTGAACGCGCATCTTGCCGCGCTCGGCCGTTATCCGCTCACCAAAGGCACCGACCGCTTTCGTGAGGCTGCGGCAGGCTGGCTCGCGCGGCGCTACGACCTGCCGCGTCCGCTCGATCCGACAAGCGAAGTGATCGTCCTCAATGGCACGCGGGAAGGCCTGTTCCTCGCGGCGATTGCCGCCGTGCATTTCGTCGCGCCGCGCGCCGGACGGCCGGCGATCCTCACGCCTGATCCGTTCTACGCCGCCTATCCGGTCGGCGCCGAAGCGGCGCATTGCGAGCCGGTCTTTCTCCCCGCCACCAAGGAGACCGGCTTCCTGCCCGATCTCGACGCGCTCGATGAGACACTGCTTGCGCGCACCGTTGCGATCTATCTCGGCTCGCCGTCGAACCCGCAGGGCGCGGTCGCCGACCGCGCCTATCTCGCCCGTCTCATCGCGCTCGCCCGCCGGTACGACTTCCTGGTGTTCGCGGACGAATGTTATTCCGAAATCTACTCGCATGAGCCGCCGCCCGGCATTCTCGAGGTGGCAGGGGAGGATTTCTCCCAAATTATCGTGTTCCAGTCGCTCTCCAAGCGCTCGAACCTGCCGGGCCTGCGGGTCGGATTTGCCGCCGGCGACCGCCGTTTTCTCGCGAGTTTCCTCGACCTGCGCAATGTCGCCGCCCCGCAGGTGCCGGTTCTCGCTCAGGAGGTCGCGATCGCTGCCTATGCGGACGAGGCCCATGTCGCGGAGAACCGGCGGCTCTACGCCCGCAAATTCGATCTCGCCGACGCCATAATCGGCGGGCGTTTCGGCTATCGGCGGCCGGCCGGCGGGTTTTATCTCTGGCTCGATCTAGCATCCGCGGGCGGCAGCGAGGAAGCGGCACTAAAGCTGTGGCGCGCGGCGGGCTTGCGGGTCCTGCCCGGCCGCTACATTGCGAGCGACCATGCCGACGGCACCAATCCGGGCGCGGATCATGTTCGGATCGCACTCGTTCAGGACGAAACCACTACGGCGGAGGCGTTGCACCGCCTCGTCGCCACGCTGGGATGAGCAGGAGCGGGCGGAGCGGACATGTCCACTTTGCAGCATCGTTTCGGGCTGGACGCGCTCATGCCGGATGCATTCCGCGCAGGGCTTGAGCGTCGTGTCCGACAGGCGATCGGACTGTTTCTGACGGCTCTTGCAGTATTTGGCGCTGCCGCGCTCGCGACCTGGTCGGTGGAAGACCCGAGCCTGAGCCATGCGACAAGCGCGCCGGTGGGCAATCTCGGCGGCCTGCCTGGTGCTGTCTTTGCCGATCTTGCCATGCAACTGTTCGGCCTTGCTTCCGTCGCGCTCGTCATTCCGGTCGCGGCCTGGGGTTGGCGCCTGCTCGATCGGCGATCCTTCGATCGCCAATTGTGGCGTGTGCTCGCTTTCCTGATTGCACCGCCGGTCGCCGCAGGCTTTGCCGCATGCCTGCCGCGCAGCTCCGCCTGGCCATTGCCGAGCGGGCTCGGCGGCGTGGTCGGCGATGCGCTGACGTATTGGCCGGCCGCGCTCTTTGCGTATGTCGGATGGCCCGGAGCATACGTCCTGATGGCCGTTCTGTTCGGAACGCTCGCGGGCGCCGTGATTGTTTTCGCTTGCGGTTTTGGTTTCGCCGAGAAGCAGGCCGATGAAGACGCTGAGAGCGACGAACCGGTCCGACCCACCGGCGACGATGTCGAGCGTGCCTCGATCTCGATCGGAGCGGTCGTTCATGCCGTTCTCAGTCTCAAGGCCCGTATCCTGCGCTGGGCGCGCTACAGCCTCGCGACGGTTCCCGGACTGTCGCGGTTCTATCCGGAGATCGCGGCGGCCCGGCTCGAACCCCGTTTCGCCGAACCGGAGGACCTGCCGGACAGCGTAGAGCTTGACGATGAACTCGACGCCGAGGAGCTCGAAGAACCGGTTGCACCGGCGCGAACGAAACCCGCCGCGCGCAAGCCGGCGCGGCGTCGCGCCAATCCCCGTCCGACGGCCGACAAATACGAGATTCCCGCCATTACATTGCTCGCGGCGCCCAAGAACTCGGAGCGCTACACGCCGAGCATGGAGGCGATCCGAAACAACGGGGCCGCGCTCGAGACCGTGCTCGGCGATTTCGGCGTGCGCGGCGGCATCATCAATGCGCATCCGGGGCCGGTGGTCACGCTCTACGAGCTCGAGCCCGCGCCCGGGATCAAGTCCTCGCGCGTGATCGGCCTGTCCGACGATATCGCCCGCTCGATGAGCGCGGTGTCGGCCCGTGTCGCCGTGATCCCCGGCCGCAATGTGATCGGCATCGAATTGCCGAACCCGCACCGCGAGAAGGTCTATCTGCGCGAACTCCTGGCGGCTGACGCGTTTCGCGATTCGAACGCAAAACTCCCGCTCTGTCTCGGCAAGACGATCGGGGGCGGCCCGGTCATCGTCGATCTCTCGCGCATGCCGCATCTGTTGATCGCGGGCACAACCGGTTCCGGCAAGTCGGTTGCGATCAACACCATGATCTTGAGCCTGCTCTACCGGCTGCGGCCGGATCAGTGTCGCCTGATCATGGTCGATCCGAAAATGCTCGAATTGTCGTCCTATGACGGCATTCCGCACCTGTTGACCCCGGTCGTCACCGATCCGAAGAAGGCGGTGGTGGCGCTCAAATGGGCGGTGCGCGAGATGGAGAGCCGCTATAAGAAGCTCGCCAAGCTCGGCGTGCGCAATGTCGACGGCTACAATCTGCGCGTCGCCGAGGCACGCGCCAAGGGCGAGCCGCTCTCGCGAACGGTGCATACCGGCTATGATCGCGCGACCGGCACGGCGATCTACGAGACCGAGGAGCTCAATCTCGAGCCGCTGCCTTATCTGGTGGTGGTCGTCGATGAAATGGCCGACCTGATGATGGTCGCCGGCAAGGACATCGAGGGCGCCGTGCAGCGCCTTGCGCAGATGGCGCGGGCCGCCGGCATCCATGTGATCGTTGCGACCCAGCGCCCGTCGGTCGACGTGATCACCGGCACGATCAAGGCGAATTTCCCGACGCGGATTTCCTTCCAGGTCACGTCAAAGATCGACAGCCGCACCATTCTCGGCGAGCAGGGCGCCGAACAGCTCCTCGGCCAGGGCGACATGCTCTATATGGCAGGCGGCGGCCGCATCAGCCGCGTGCATGGGCCATTCGTCTCCGACGACGAGGTCGAGAAGGTGGTGCGCCATCTCAAGGCGCAGGGCGCACCGCAATACCTCGAAGACGTGACCGCGGAGGACGAAGAAGGCGACGGCGAGGCGGTGTTCGACGGCACGGCGATGGGCGCCAGTGGCGGCGATCTCTTCCAGCAGGCGGTGCAGGTCGTGCTGCGCGACCGCAAGGCTTCGACCAGCTACATTCAGCGGCGGCTGCAGATCGGCTACAACCGGGCGGCCTCGATCATGGAGCGCATGGAGCTCGAGGGCATTGTCGGCCAGCCCAACCATGCCGGCAAACGTGAGATCCTGCTGGAGGGCGCGGGCACCGACGACGACAGCGATTGATCGCCCGGCCGCCGCTCCGGCTGGAATGGTCCGTTCCCGGCCCGATTCTCTTGGCCGCTACTCTAAGCGCCATCGATTCGATTCGGGGCGCCGGATGGTACGACGATAGTCCTATCCAGCCGCAGAAACGGAACTCGCTCGTTTTCCCTTTCTTTGCCGCATGATCATGTTCAAAAATCTGCCGTCGACCCGGGATCATGATCTAATATGCGGTGACCTTCGCGAGTCGCGAAAACGCCATAGACCTGGACGAGACAGTCCGCGCCAGCTTGCCGGACCGGAGGTGATCATGCGGATTTTGGGGGCGATCGGGTTTGGCGGTATGATGATGCTGTGCGCCACTGCGATCGCGACGGCGCAGTCGGTGCCCGTGCCCGTTCCTTCGCCGAAGAAGGAATCGGCCGCCAAGCCCGATTCCGCGGTGCCGGTCCCGGGCAGCAGGCCGACTGCAGGCCCATCAGCCGCACCTTCGCGCGCGACGGGCGCCGTTTCGGCGGTGACCGCGCCGGTCGGCAGACGCGGCATAAGGGGATTCGACGGCAACCAGCGCGCGCTCGCCGATCAGGTCAGTGCCTATCTTTCCAGCGTACATACGCTCAGCGGCAATTTCATCCAGATCGGGCCGGACGGCGGACGCACCGAGGGGCAGTTCTATATGCAGAAGCCGGGCAAGGTGCGGTTCGAATACAGTCCGCCGAGCCCGATCGACGTGATTGCCGACGGCTCGTCGGTGGTCGTACGCGACCGCAAGCTCGCGACCCAAGACCTCTATCCGCTGTCGCAGACGCCGTTGCGCTATCTGCTCGTCGACAGGATCGACCTTCTGCGTGACACCAATCTCGTCTCGGTCTCGGCCGACGACGTGTTCGTGACTATGGTGATCGAGGAAACGCACGCGCTCGCCGGCAAGCACCGCCTCATGATGATGTTCGGCGCCAAGGATTTCGAGCTCCGCCAGTGGACCGTCACCGACCCACAGGGCTATGACACGACCGTCGCCGTGTACAATCTCGACGCCAAGAGCAAGCCCGATCCCGCGCTGTTCAAGATTGAATACACGCGCATGCTGGACTAAAGCGCGATCCCGAAAAGTTGGCAGACTTTTCGGACAAGATTGCGCGATCAAACAAGAGCACGATCCCGAAAAGTTGGCAGATTTTTTTTGGATAAGATCGAGAGGCAGCGCGCAAGCGATTCGAACTCAAATGATCGCACTCTGGTCCGTTCGTCCCCGCGAAAGCGGGGAACCAGATGCACCGCGGAGGGGGATTCCCGCTTGCGCGGGAATGAACGGAATCAAACCTGAAGATGATCCCGAAAAGTTGGCAGACTTTTCGGACACGATCATACGAAGAAGCAAAGAGCCGTTGTCCGAACGGCGGGAACGTTTGTCTCGGCTCGATGTTGAATTGCGTATTCGCCCCGGCCGAGGTCGGCTGACCCTGCGATGCCCGCCATCGAAATCACCGTCCTGATCGTCGTCGCCATCGGGCTCGTGAACGCTGGCATCGTCATGCTGATTGCGCGGCGGGCCGAGCGGCGCAATCCGCCGATCGGCAAATTCATCGAGATCGACGGGCTGCGACTGCATTATCTCGAATGCGGCGACCCTTCAGCGCCCGCGGTCGTGCTGTTCCACGGCAATGGCGCGATGATCCAAGATTTTACGGCCACCGGCCTGGTCGACCGGCTGGCGAATCGTTATCGCGTCATCTGCTTTGATCGGCCGGGATTCGGCTATAGCGGCCGGCCGCTCCTGCGCCTGATGACGCCGCAAGCGCAGGCCCGCCTTTTCGCGAAGGCGCTCGAACGTTTGGACGTTCAGCAGCCGATCCTGTTCGGCCATTCCTGGGGAACGCTCGTCGCGCTCGCGCTCGCCCTGCACCTTCCCCAGGTGAACCGGTCAGTGAAGGGGCTCGTGCTCGCTGCGGGCTATTACTTCCCGACGATGCGGTGGGACGTGATCGCGGTGTCCTTCCCCGCGATTCCGCTGATCGGCGATATCATGTGCTACACGATCTCGCCGGTCTTGAGCCAGGTGTTCACACCCTCGGTGATCCGGTCGCTGTTTGCACCGAACGAGGTGTCGCCCGCCTTCGAACGAGGATTCCCGCTGGAGCTGTCGTTACGGCCGTCGCAATTGCGCGCCACCGCGCAGGAATCGGCCATGATGATCCCATCTGCCGCGCGGCTGAAGCGGCACTATCGCGATCTCTCCTGTCCGCTCGTGGTCCTTGGTGCGAGCGGCGATGAGATGGTCGAAGTCGAGCAGGCACCGCGCCTGCAGCGGGCCACCAACAACTCGGCCTTGCGCATGGTGGACGGCGTCGGACACATGCTCCATTACGAGGTGCCCGATGAGATCGTGCGTGCAATCGACAAGATCGCGGGCTTGCCCAAGCTCGCCGACGCATCGCAGCCTGACCTTGCGACACAGCCTCCGGCAGATCCCCCCCGCGCGTAAGGCGCAATGAAGGTTTGTTCGTTTGCGCCCGTGACGATCGGTCTACCAACCAAGGAATGAACACGGAATGCGGCGCAGTCTGTGGGCAAATGGTGCGCAGGGTTGCCGAACCTGGACAGTACGCTATCAATTGACGGAGCTCGGTCAGCCGGCCGAGTCGGGATGACTTGGCCCCGCAGGCATGCGTCTTACCGTCTCAACCTGGAACATCAATTCCGTCCGATTGCGGATCGATCTCGTCGCCAAATTCATCAAGGCGACGCGGCCGGACATCATCTGCCTGCAGGAGACCAAATGTCCGGATGACCGGTTTCCGCACAAGCGCTTCGCTCGGCTCGGCTATCCGCATATCGCCATGAATGGCCAGAAGGGCTATCACGGCGTCGCCGTCATCTCGCGCCTTCCCTTCGAGACAGTTGATACCCGTCCGTTCTGTGACAAGCACGACTGTCGCCACGTCGCCGTGACTTTGGGCGAGCGCGCGGGACTGCGCGACCCGACGGTCCTCCACAACATCTACGTGCCGGCCGGCGGCGACGAGCCCGACCCGGAGCTCAACCCCAAATTCGCCCATAAACTTGCCTTTCTCGACGAGATGCGCGTTGCGCCGTTCCTGCACACACAGCCGAATGAACGCGCCATCCTGCTCGGCGACCTCAATGTCGCGCCGCTCGAGCACGACGTGTGGAGCCACCGGCAGATGCTGCGCGTCGTCTCGCACACGCCGATCGAATGCGAGAAGCTCAATGCCGCGCAAGATGCCGGCGGATGGATCGACGTCATGCGCAGCTTCGTGCCCGAGCCGGAAAAACTCTACACATGGTGGAGCTACCGTGCGCGCGATTGGGCGGCATCGGATCGCGGTCGCCGGCTGGATCATTTCTGGGCGAGCACGGCGCTCGCCGACCGCGTCACCAGCATGACGGTTGCGCGCGCCGCCCGCGGCTGGACCCGCCCCTCCGACCACGTCCCGGTCACGGTGACGGTGGAGATGTGATCGACGGCGCTGAGGTTTTTTCCGGTCGATTCGTTGGATTGTATAGCTGGCGCTTGCTGGCCCGTTTCTTAACGCGCGATCTCGTGGCATTGTCGGCCGATGCTCGTTGCTCCCACATCGGCGACGCCTGGCGACGGGCGTCAATCCCCAACGGCGCTCGCCGTCGCGCGCGGCACGCAGCGATTACTCCACTCGCTTGGTCTTGCCTGCGTCAGCGAGTTGCCGCTCGCCTCCGGCCGGCGCGCCGATCTCGTCGCGATCGGCGGCGGCGGCGAGGTGTGGATCATCGAGATCAAATCCTCGGTCGAGGATTTCCGCGCCGACCAGAAATGGCCCGACTATCGCGCCCATTGCGATCGCCTGTTCTTTGCGACCGCGCCGCATGTGCCTGCCGCCATCTTTCCCGCTGATGCCGGGCTGATCCTCGCCGATGAGTTCGGTGCCGCGCTGGTGCGTGAAGCGCCCGAGCATCGGCTGCATGCTGCGACGCGCCGAAGCTTGTTGCTCGCTTTCGCGCGAGCGGCGGCGCTGCGCTTGCAGGCGCTTGCCGATCCCGGCGGGTGCTACGAAGCGCTGGGCTAGAGCATGATCCCGAAAAGTTGCAGACTTTTCGGACAAGATCATGCGGCAAAACAAAGAGAAATAGAGCGCGATCGATTCAATCTGAATGGATCGCGCT
>JANQIP010000136.1 GCA_028282095.1 Xanthobacteraceae bacterium
CACGCGCTTCCTCAAGAGTTGGATTGCGTCACATTATTCCGATCGCGTTCTGGCTTGCTGGAAGGACGAAGAGCCGGCCGTGCGCCGCGTCGACCTGACGGTGCGCTCGGGCCTGCTGCGATCGGCGCCGGCGGCGCCCAAGAACTCACAGACCATCGGCACGGAAGAGAAATCGCTTGGCGTTCCGCGCCCACTAACCGCGCCCGAGCAATTCGGTGGATCGCCGCTGGATCCGAAACTGACCTTCGACACTTTTGTCGTCGGGCAATCAAACTCCTTCGCCCATGCCATGGCGAAAGAGGTGACCGCGGCGCCGCGTGATGAGCAGAACTTTTTCAACCCGCTCTATGTTCATGCCCAAGTGGGCCTCGGCAAAACGCATATCCTTCAGGCGATGGCTTGGGCGGGGATCAATGGCATGCGCCACTTTGCCTATCTCACCGCAGAGAAGTTTACCTTCAGCGTGCGCAACCACACTTCGCCTGATTTCAGGAACCTCCTGCGTAGCCACACGCTGTTGGCCGACGACTTGCAATTTCTGCAGGGCAGAGAGGCAACCAGAGCATTCAGCTACATCCTCAACAGCATGATTGACGCCGGTCGTCTCGTGGTGGTGGCCGCCGACAGGCCCCCGCTCGATCTTGAGAATCTCGACGAGCGGGTGCGCTCGCGGCTCGCCGGCGGGCTCGTCGTCGAAATGGGTCCGCTGGGCGAGGAGCTGCGGCTGGAAATCCTCAAATGCCGGGTCGCCGCCGCCCGCCAGCATAACCCCGATTTCGACGTGCCGCCGGACGTCCTCGCCTTCATCGCACGATCGGTGACCCATAATGGCCGCGACCTCGAGGGCGCGCTGAACCGGCTTATTGCGTGCAGCCGGATCGCCGCGCAGCCGATCACCCTCGACGTTGCCGAGCGCGAAATCCGCGACCTCGTCCGGCCGGCCGAACCGCGCAGGATCAAGATCGAGGAAATCATCCACGTCGTGGCGCGCCACTACGGGGTGAGCCGGAGCGACATCGTCTCCGCGCGGCGGACCGCGAACGTCGTTCGTCCAAGGCAGGTCGGCTACTGGCTCGCCAAGCACATGACCTTGAAATCCCTCCCCGAGATCGGCCGCCGATTCGGTGGCCGGGATCATACGACCGCGCTCAGCGGCATCCGCAGGATCGATGGGCTGATTCAGTCGACCCCCGCTTTGGCGGAAGAAATCAAGAGGCTGCAGACCGAAATTCTGGAGTTGGCTTAGTGGCCGTCAACCGCACCACCGCCATTCCTGGTCCGATCCCTATCGCGAGCAATACGCCACCAAGCGCCGATGTTGGAATTGCGGACTCATGAAAATCACCCGCCACGAGCCGGGAATCATCCCGTGGACCGAATAATGGCGGGACGGGGAGCGAGTCCAGATGAACGAGAACGGGCGCAAGACGCCGCCGTGTGAGGGGAAGGCATGACTCTCAAAGCCTATACCGTCCTTGAGGACACCGAGAATACCGGCGGCATCGTTTTTGCGCGCTCAAGCGCGGAAGCGCGTCGCGAGGGCTCGTGCGAGTTCGGGGACGGTGATTTCAATTGGGGTAAGGCCCGGCGCGCCCCGTGGGCCGATGAATACGCGCCCGGCCCGGTGCCGTGGAAGGTTCTGTTTGATCACGGATGGTGGACCAAGTGCGACGGGTGCGGTTGTACGATTCAAGAGGGCGCCTGCGACGATGACTGCAACGAGCGAGAGTTCGATATCGTTGAGGTTGGGGCCGCGGTCTACTGCACGCCCGAATGCCGCGAACGCCATCTCGCCGAACAGGAGGAGCATGCGCGCATCGCTTCGGTGGTCATCGCGCACCTGACGGATCGTGTTCTTCGCGCGTGCCCTGGCGCAATCATCGCTCCTCATGCGCATGTCTATGTGCGCCCCGGCCAGGCACGGCCACACGCTGTTGAAGTGGCTTTGGTCTCGTTTGTGTTTCCTGGTTGTCGGTATGGGGCGGCCCAATTGCGCTTCGATCGCGGTGACGGACCGCCAACATTCTCGATCTGCCGCGGCGATAGGATCGCCTTCTCGCGTTGGGCTGCCGCCGGCTATCCGCCCCACATGATGGATTCCGCCGCGGAGGGTTGCGCGGCATGACTCTCGGCTCTCACGAGATCGGCGACTGCAGAGGCACCGCAGGCGAGGGCGCGGTCACCCGTCCGGTCTCCGGTGGCATGACGCCATCGGAGACCGCGGGCAATGCGGTGCACCGGAGCAACACGCTCTGGCCGGAGCCAAGATCATGACCTCGGTCGACATCCGGATCGGGGATTGCCTGGAGGTGCTGCGCACGCTGCCGGACGAGAGCGTGCATTGCGTGGTGAGCTCGCCGCCGTATTGGGGCCAGAGGGACTACAAGATCGAGCCGAGCATTTGGGGCGGCGATCCGGCCTGCCCGCATGAGTTCACTTGCGAAACCGTCGAACGTGAAATCCGCACGGGTCTAGGGCTCGCCGCTCTTGGAGAGCGCTACCGCGGCGGCGGCCATAAGCAGGCCAAGGTCGGTCACGTCAAGCACGAACACGGCTTCTGCACCCGCTGCGGGGCCTGGCGCGGCGCGCTCGGGCTCGAGCCTACCTGGCAGCTCTATGTCGCGCATATCGTCGAGGTGTTTCGCGAGGTTCGGCGGGTGCTGCGCAAGGACGGCACGCTCTGGCTCAATCTCGGCGACTGCTACGCAACGGGCGCCGGAGCGGTCGGCGAGCATTCTGGTGGCGGCGATCAGGGTGCGCGTTGGGCAGGGGCGTCGCCCGAGCGAGGCGAGCGCTGTCGGTCGCTTCGCGACGGCCGACATGCCGGCAAGCACACGGCAATGACCGCGCTTGGCCCGATGACGCAGCCCAATCGGATGCCGCAACCAGGCCTCAAGCCGAAGGACCTGGTGGGCATTCCGTGGCGCGTCGCATTCGCGTTGCAGGACGATGGCTGGTTTCTGCGTCAGGACATTATCTGGCAGAAGGCGAACCCGATGCCGGAGTCGGTCACCGACCGGCCGACTACCGCGCATGAGCACATTTTCCTGCTGTCCAAATCCGGGAACACGCTGTGTTGGCGTCACCGGGACGGGCGATGGGTGTGGACCAAGCCCGAGCCCGATTACATCTGGCGTCACCGCAAGACGCGAGAGGAGCGCCGCGAACCGCAGCACTGCAAAGACTGGATCCGGGTCAATCTGTGGCGGGGCTACGACTACTGGTATGACGCCTTTGCCATCATGGAGCCGTCGTCGCCGAACTCGCATGCGAGGGCGGCGCGATCGCGCAGCACGGAGCACAAATGGGCTGACGCCTGCCCGCAATCACCGCAGACCATCGCCGTCAACCCGCCGGTTGCCGGGCGGCTGCGGGAAGTCGGCATCGGCAACGGCGCGCGGCCGACGAAGGGCGCACCAAATGGCGCCGCACATAGGCCGGGACGAAACTCGCGCGTGCATGTCGACCGGGTCCCGCGCAGCCGAAAGCTCGCCCCTCACGACGGCCAAGGGCCGCGCATCAAGAACAACGAAAACTACAACGCGGCGCTCGGCACGGCCGACCTCGTGGCGATGCGCAACAAGCGCAGCGTTTGGACGATTGCGACCGAGCCGTTCAAAGATGGGCACTTCGCCACCTTTGCGCCCGCACTTGTCGAGCCGTGCGTGCTCGCCGGATGCCCGGAAGGCGGCACGGTCCTCGACCCGTTTGCCGGCGCGGGCACCGTGGGGCTGGTCGCGCATCGGCTCCAGCGCCACGCCATCCTGATCGAGCGCAATCCCGATTACGCGGCGATGGCCGAGCGGCGCATCCGTGAGGATGCACCGCTGATGGCGGCACCGGTCGTGGCGGCGACGCCGGATGACTCCGCCGGGCAGGCCGAGATGTTCTCCGAGGGAGACGCGGCATGAAGGTGGTCACCCGCGCGCGCGATGCGATCACGGGAGGTCCGGAGGCCGGGCCGGGCAGGCCGCGGCAGGACGGGCAGACACTGGAGATCACGCGCCTCGCGACCGACGGGACGCCCAACGCCTGCTCGTATCTGTACGGTGCAGCCCAGCGAGCCTGTGCTGCTCTCGGCTACACCCGGCTTGGGACCTACATCCTCAAGTCCGAATCCGGTCGGTCGCTGAGAGCTGCCGGATGGCGACAAATCGGCGACGTGCGCGGGCGCTCCTGGTCGTGCCCGTCGCGGCCTCGCGTCGATAAGCACCCAACGCAAGACAAGCTCTTGTTCGAGGCGCCGCTATGAGTGGGCGCGCTGACAGCCGCGATCCGAAGCTGCGCTTCATCTCCCTTGGCGCAGGCGTGCAAAGCACGGCCATGGCGCTGATGGCGGCACGCGGGAAAATCGGGCCGATGCCGGATTGCGCAATCTTCGCTGACACGGGGTGGGAGCCCAGAGGGGTCTACGGTCATCTCGAGTGGTTGAGAAGCGAACTGCCGTACCCGGTGCTTGTCGTTTCCGCAGGCAACATTCGCTCCGATACCATCTCCAGGTCCAACACCACTGGCCAGCGCTTCGCTGCCATCCCTTGGTACACGGTGTCCCCAACCGGCAAGCGTGGGATGGGCCGGCGCCAATGCACCAATGAGTACAAACTCCGGCCGATCCAGCGGAGAGTAGTCGAACTTATGGGTGGGCGCGTGCGCGGCGGTGCTGAGGCGTGGATCGGCATTTCCGCGGACGAGGTCGCGCGCATGAAGCCATCGCGCGTCCGTTACATACTCAACCGGTTTCCCCTCATCGATCTGTGGCTCTCGCGGCGCGACTGCCTCGCTTGGTTGGGTGATCACGGCTACCCGGAGCCGCCGCGGTCGGCATGCATCGGATGCCCATTCCGCTCAGACGCCGAGTGGCGAGCGCTATCGCTAAGCGAATTTGCGGACGCCGTCGAAGTTGACCACGCGATCAGACGGCAGCCCGGCGCTCAGCATGAGCAATACGCTCATTCAAGTAGGAAGCCGCTGTCGCTCGTCGATCTTTCGACAGCGGAAGAGCGCGGGCAGTTCAACTTGTTTCTCGAAGAGTGCGAAGGAATGTGCGGTGTCTGATTCCGTTCACGCACGCGAGCTCGTGGTCGATGCCTTCGCCGGCGGTGGCGGGGCAAGCCTCGGCATAGAGATGGCGCTCGGCGCCTCGCCCGATATCGCGATCAATCACGATGCCGTCGCGATCGGGATGCACGCGGCGAACCACCCGAGCACCATCCACCTGAATTCCAATATCTGGAAGGTCGATCCGGCCGACGTCGAGCCGGGAAGGCCGATCGGGCTTCTCTGGGCCTCGCCGGATTGCACTTTTCACTCGAAGGCTAAAGGCGGCGTGCCGATCAGGCACGAAGGGCGCATGAGCCGCGATCTCGGCTGGATCGTCGTGCTGTGGGCGGAGCGCCGTCGGCCGCGCGTCATCATCGTGGAAAACGTTGAGGAGTGGGCGGATTGGGGTCCGCTGGTCGAAGTAGAGGATGGCCGGCTGCGGCCGTGTCGTAAGCGCAAGGGCGAAACGTTCCAGCGCTGGGTGCGGGAACTGAGGCGGCTGGGCTATCGCGTCGAATGGCGGGAGATCAGGGCCTGCGATCTTAGGACGCCGACGATCCGCAAGCGGCTCTACGTCATCGCCCGTTGTGACAGCGAGCCGATCGTGTGGCCCAAGCCCACACATGGTCCGGTGCATAATCAAGGCGGTTCGGCGCATAAACCGAGTAGCCCCGCGCATAATCTCAGGCCGTATCGCACGGCGGCTGAGATCATCGACTGGTCGATTCCCTGTCCATCCATTTTCGACAGTGCCGAAGAGATCATGCGCAAGCACGGCGTGCGCGCGATCCGCCCGCTCGCCGAAAACACCATGGCGCGCATCGCCCGCGGCGTGAAGCGCTACGTGCTCGACGCGGCCGAGCCGTTCATCATCCCGATCACCCACACGGGCGACGCGCGAACCTACGGGATCGGCGAGCCGTTGCGCACGGTCACTACAGCGCATCGCGGTGAGCATGCGCTGGTCATGCCCTATTTCGTGCCACGCTATGGCGAGCGGCCGGGCCAGGAGCCGCGCACCAGGTCGGCCGACGAGCCCATGTCGGCGATCGTGCCGACCGCCAATGGCGGAAGTCTCGTTGCCGCATTTCTTGCGCAACATAATACGGACATGGTCGGGCACGACGCGCGCAACCCGGTGTCCACTATTGTCGGGAAGGGTTCGACGCAGGCCGTCGTCTCGGCTGGCCTGATCAATATGCGGGGCAGCGCGTCCGACCAACTTATGCCGCGTTCGGTCGAAGCGCCGATCGCCGCGCTGACGGCGCACGGCACCCACGCCGCTGAAGTCCGCGCGTTTCTCCTCAAGTACTATGGTGCCGATCAAGACCCTCGTCTCGGGGAGCCACTGCACACCGCGACCGCCAAAGCGCGGTTCGGTCTGGTCACCGTCACGATCGGCGGCGAAGCCTATGCCATCGTCGATATCGGCATGCGTATGCTGATCCCGCGCGAGCTGTTCCGAGGGAACGGCTTTCCCGAGTCGTACATCATCGATCGCAGGGCCGACGGCACGCCGATCACCAAGACCGACCAGATCCGCATGGTGGGCAACAGCGTCTGCCCGCCGGTCGCCGAAGCGCTGGTGCGCGCGAATTATGCGCCGCGTGAAGTCGGCGCCGATGATCTACCCGCGTTCACCCTCCAGGCAGCGGAGTGAGCGATGGGTGCGCTTGCGACATCGATCCTCACCGACCCGCGGCTCGATTCGCTTGATGCCGAGACGTACCGCGCGTTCGCACGGATCGCATGTTTCGTGGCGCAAGGGGGCGAGCTCGATCTCGCGGCTGTGGAGAAGGCGAGCAAGCTTGGTCCGCTCTCAACCGCGCGGATAGTTGCCGCGCTCGCCGATGCCGGCCTGATCGGGGAAGATTCGGAGGGGCGGCTCAGGCTTGGCAACGGCGCGATGTCGCATTTTTCTGCATCAAATGAGGGCGCGAAAAGCGACACCGCGCGGAGGGCGTCGGTGGCCGCCGTCGACAATGTCGTGGCGATGCCGGAAACGGAAAAGCGACGGCCGATGACCGTCGCCGAGCGCAAGCGCCGCAGCCGCGCCCGGAAATCGGCGCAGCTCCGGCTCCCGCTGGTCGGCGGCGCCATTCCCGGCGGAAAGAACCGCCGTGTCACGGCAGCCCGTCACAATGTCACGAAAAACGTCACGCCGCGTGACAGCAGCGCGGCGCAATCCGAGATTTCCCAATCGGTTCAGTGCGAGGAAAATCAACCTGTCACGAAACCGAGCGTGACAGGTGTCACGAAATCCGAAAACGGGTTATATATATATAATAATAACTATCTTCAAAAAGAAGAAGATATATATACGGCTGATGTCACGCGTCACGCCGCTCGTCGTGACAGTCGGCGAAAAACGATCCCGCCCCCGGTTCAGGCAGTGATCGATCACTGCCTGCCGAAGCGGTGGCCGCCGAGGAAAGGCGAAAACCCGAAACGCGAAGCGATAGAAGCCCTCACCGAGGCGTGGCTCCCAGACGATGATCCGCAGGTCGTGATTGCAGCGTTCGAGCGCTGGCGCGCAAGCGCAGCGACGGTCGACCTCCAGAACACGCCGCATATCCCCCAAGCCAAGACCTGGTTCGGCAAGAGGCGCTGGGAGGACTGGCTGCCGGCGGCCGATCCGCCACGCAAGGAGGCCTCGCCGGCGATCCGGGCGCCGCCGGCGATCGATCCGATCGATACGGCTACCGTCAATGACCTACGCTGGCTCAAGTTTTCCGAGCTGGTTTCAGCCGCCATCGGGCCTGAGCATTGGCAAAGCTGGTTCAGCCGCCTTGTTCCGCGGGAGGTCGAACACGGCGTGCTTCGCATCGCGGCGCCTACTCGGTTCGTCGCGACCTATGTCGAAAGTCACTATGGCAGCCACGTGCGATCCGCCGCGGGAGCAGCCTACGGTACCGAGCGGGTGTTCATCACCGGCGAACCGGAAGCGATGCGGGCGGCGCAGACGAAACGCGCCGCGGCAGGCGCGCGAGCGCCGCCGTGACTCCCATCTCATCATATCGCCCGAGCGAGCAAAATGAATGATGGAAACGGCTGAAGGAGCCAGTGGGGACATGGCCGAACAATGCGACGTGTGCGTGGGCAGTGGGCGTTATCCGATCATTGATAGGTACGGCACCCAGCGGTACGAAATCAGGTGCCCGGAGTGTCTTGGCAGCGGAGTAGTTGTTGCCGAGGCCGAGGGCGAGCCATCGGATTGGCCGCCCGCAAGCACGGCATGCCAAATTAAGACGTTGGATGAGCTGAGGACGTATCTCGCAGTGGAGCGCGAGACGTAAGAGGGCAGAAAGCTGACGGCGTCCGTGCGCGATGCTCTGCACTGAGAAGGTAGGTCAACGGTAGAGCATGAGCTGAAATGCTGGCCTAAGTACTTTGATGCCATGAAGCGCGGCGACAAGCCGTTCGATGCGCGTCGTCATGCGCGAGATTGGGTTGATCCCGGAGCTGTGAAGCGGGGCGAGGCAGACTGTGAGCGACCTGTTCCTTGAGCGCGATGCGACGATCTCCGCGTGTGGTAAGTACCGCTACATGCTCCGCCGCACCTGGGATTATAGGAAACTGCGTGCGCTCTTCGTGATGCTCAACCCGTCAGTGGCCGACGCAGAGATTGACGACCCGACGATTCGCTCGTGTATCAGGCTCTCGAAGAGCTTGGGCTATGGCAGCTTCGAGGTCGTCAATTTGTTCGCGTTGCGCGCTACCGATCCATCTGAACTTGAGCGCGCGATCGATCCGGTCGGCCCAAAGAACGACGAGAGAATCGAAGCCGCGCTGCTTCGCTGCGACTTGGCGATCTGTGCTTGGGGCTCTCATCCGATGGCGATCGGCCGCGGTCGCACTGTCCGTTCGATGATGCGATGCCGCCGGCCAGCGGTCTTCTGCCTCGGCACGACAAAGTCCGGCGCGCCAAAGCATCCGCTGTACATCAAGAGCGGGACCCCGCTCGAAACCTACAGGATGTGAGCGAGGCGCCTGGCCGGTGCCGCCCGAAGTACTGCTGAGTTGCGCGTGGCTGCCGTCACGCGCTTGTGCTACTTGTGCTATTTCTGCAACAGGAGGTCAGGAATGGCCGCTGGTCCGCGCTCGGGTAAGGGGGCTGGCCCAAGAAAGGGGAAGGCGCAACCGGCCGGGCCCGGATTCGCCGGCCAGCGCGAAGTGCGCACCCGCATGGTCGACAATCCCTTGGTGCCGGGGACGCAAACCGAAGCGAGCGTCAATATTCGGGCGACCGCTCTGGAATGGCTCGCGGCCCGGCAAAAAATCGACAGCACACAAAAGGCGGCCGGCGAGCGATTCGCCCGGCTCTACCGGATGGCCGAAATCGGCGGGCCGCAGGGGATTCGGTACACCGAGCGGGTGCAGACCAGCGGCGCCGACGACCCGCTGACGGACCAGGTCCTGGACGCCAGTCGCAAGCTTGAGCAGTCCATGCGCGTGCTCGGCGCGTGGGCCGCGCCGATCGTCGTCCAGGTGCTCGGGCTCGACCTACCGCTCGCCGAAGTCGCCAAACGTTGGGGCGCGGCCGGCGGTATCGTCAAGGGCGACGGCGCAGCCGGTTATGTGGCCGAACGGCTGCGCGAGGCGCTGCAACAACTCGCCGAGCATTGGGGCATGGCCGCTGCCGAGGGGCCGCCCGAGAACACCTTGCCGATCAGGGGCGGGCCGGCCGACCCCGCAACGGGCCCGCCGCGCGAATGGGGCGTGTCGATCTGCGGCGACGTCGTCGATGTCGCCAAGCGGCCGTCAAGCGAGACCGTTGACATCCCCGGTATGACGAGCCAGAGTAAGCCCAGAGCCAAGAAAAGGGCCCGGCGCCGGAAGCGGTGAGCGGGCCCTTTGCTTTTTGCCCGTGGGGGCCGGAATGTGAGCGCGCCACCATTGCCCGGAGAACGATTCGGCCGGGCGCCAAATCCGCTTGCCGATTATGCCGACGAGGTCGCCGCGCTCGCCAATGGCCTGCACGGCGCGCGGTTTCGCGGCTCTGAGCGCTACGTCATCGACACCGACGCGCTGCAGCGCGCGCTCACGGACCTCGCCCAACGGATGCGGCGCACCGCGTCCGAACAGCGCCCGTCCGACCGCATCGTGTGCGCGCTCGGACTGACCCGCGCCACCAAACATCCGGCCGTTCGTCTCGCGCGACACGCCTGATCCTTTTCATCCGCTGCGCCGCCTGCGCGCGCTCCGTTCCTCGGGGCGGCGTTGCGGCGCCGTGCGCAAACGGGACTCACCGCCATGGCCAACACCCGCCGCGAGATCGCCCAGGAATTGATCGCGCTCGAGCGCCGAATCGCGCCGACCGTCGCGGAGATCGAGGTGCTCAAGGAGAAGCTGCGGGCGGAAGCGATCACGGCCGGCGCCGGCTTCACGGAGGAGATCGACGGCGACTCGGTCAAGGTCACCGCCGCAAGCGAATCCAAGCTCAAAGGGATCATGCCCGTGCTCAAGCCGGAGGCGTTCTTGAAACTCGCCGAGCAGCGGCGCGAAAAGCTGATCGCCGACGGCGTCATCACGATGCAGCAGCAATGGACGGATGCGCGCAAGCCGTCCGTCAAGGTGGAGCTTGCGAGCGCTCAGCCAGCACAGAAGCGCAAGCGGTGAGTGTCTTGCTGCGGTGCAGCGCGCTCTTGGGCGAAAGCCACGGCTTGATCTGTTGCTAACAACAGATTTGCACGGGGTGTACCACATCATTTTGCTTCCGATAAGTGCCCTTCCCGGAAGCTATTCGGGCTTTCCAGGGTGCCACGTAAGCCGCTGAAAACAGAAGCGAAAAAAGGCCATGTCCGGCCTACCGGTCACGCGTCCGGACAGGCCCAAACCGGCGGCCGTCACCGACGGGCTTCGGTCGGCCGCCGACTATGCACGCGCTGAAAAGGCCGAGGGCACACGCCGCGCCTACCGCGCCGATTGGGAGCATTTCTCGACCTGGTGCGGGGGCGCGCAGACGGACCCGATTCCCGCATCGGCCGAGACGGTCGCGGCCTATCTCGCGGCGCTCGCCGACGCCGGCCTGAAGGCCTCGACCATCACGCGTCGCTGTGCAGCGATCGGATATGCGCACCGACTCGCCGGCCACGAGCCGCCGACTCAGGTTGAGTCAGTGCGGGCAGTGCTGCGTGGGATCCGCCGCACGCTCGGCACCGCCGCCGTACGAAAGGCGCCGGCGGTGGCGCGCACCATCGCGGCCATGGTGAAGGCGATTCCGGTGGATTCGCTCACCGGCAAGCGGGACCGCGCGTTGCTGCTGCTCGGGTTCGCCGCCGCGCTACGGCGCTCCGAACTGGCTGCCCTGGATGTCGGCGATATCGAGCGGGTCGAAGGCAAAGGACTCGTCGTCCACCTCCGGCGCTCGAAGACCGACCAGGAAGGCGCCGGCCGCGAGATCGCGATTCCCGATGGACGCAGGCTCAGGCCTGCGGCGGCGCTCGAGGACTGGATCGCCGTGGCCGAGCTGAGCGACGGCCCTTTGTTCCGCCCGATCGGAAAGGGTGGCCGGCTCGGTGCATCACGACTGACGGACCGCAGCATCGCCGCAATCGTGAAACGATGGGCGGGCGCGGCCGGCCTCGACCCGGCGATGTTCTCGGGGCACTCGCTGCGCGCCGGATTCGTGACGCAGGCGCTCGACGATCGCGCCGATCCGTTCCGCGTCATGGACGTCACCGGCCACAAGCGGATCGAGACGGTGCGGGTCTACGACCGCCGCAACCAAGCCTTCCGCGATCACGCGGGAAAGGACTTTTTGTGAGATAGCGCGCACGCGCAGCGATCAGCCACGTCCGCACGAGACGGGGGCGCGGGGTGCTGGAACACCCCGAGCCGCGAGGGGGTAGCCTCGCATGACTTGGAGCCGGCCGATCTCCTCGGCCATCCCGCCAGCCGCGGCGCGGCGGGGCGGAATCGTACGCTCGCGTCATGCAAGAATTGGTTAATCGGGCCGGAACGCCGGCGCGGAAGGTCCGCGTTGGTGACATCTGGCGTTTGGGGAGGCATCGGATCGTCTGCGGCGACGCGACGGATCCGACGGTCGCCTCCGCCGCGTTGGCGGGCGCAGCGCCGAACCTCATGGTGACTGACCCGCCCTACGGCGTGAGTTATGATCCGTCATGGCGGGCGCAGGTCATCGATCGGGCAAGCGGGAGGAGCAAGGCAGGGCGAGCCCTTTATGCTGTCACGAACGATCACCGTGCCGATTGGGGGAGCGCGTTTGAGCACTTCGGCGGCGACGTCGCCTATGTTTGGCACGGGGCGCTGAACAGCACGCTCGTGCGAGCTGAGCTCGAAGCCGTCGGCTTGAAAGCACGAGCTCAGATCATTTGGGACAAGGAGCGGCTGATCTTCTCGCGCGGCCATTACCATTGGCGCCATGAGCCCTGTTGGTATGCGGTGCGCAAGGGTCGGACCGCGAATTGGACTGGCGATCGAAAACAGACAACGGTTTGGCCGATTGTGCATCGGCGCTCCGAAACCGGGCATGCCGCGCAAAAGCCGATCGAGTGCATGCGCCGGCCGATGCTCAACCACAGTGTCGAGGGGGATGGCGTCTACGACCCTTTCCTTGGATCAGGCACGACACTAATCGCTGCGGAGATGTCGGGCCGCGTCTGCTTCGGCATCGAGATCGAGCCGACCTATGTCGCGATGGCGATCGCGCGGTGGGAAGCGCTGACCGGTCGCCGCGCGAGACAACAAGTTGCCAGAACTTGACAACAAATTGCCCCGCAGTTTCGCGCCGCCATCGAACCCGATGAGACCCTATCTGCCGATGAGGCCCTGTTTTCCAATCATGCCGCTGGTAGACGCCTATCGACGCCTTCAAACAATCGTCCAGTTCTCTTCGCCATGGACCAAGATCATTGACACCCGCCGCGATTAGATCGCGCGGGTCCTTCCTGGCCGAGAAAAACGTGCGGGAGGCTTTGCCGCGATCATTGCGGATTTTTCGGAGTTCGCGATTCTCGGTTCCGTTCCGTTCATGGCGACAAGATCTGCACCGCGACGCAAGCCGAAAAGCGCGGCCAAGCCTGCGGCGGTGGAGAAGTCGGCAGGGAAATCAGCCAAGTCGGTTGATCTCGACGCGATCAGCGTCAGCGCGGAGGCACTCGGAAAGCTCCTCGGCGTCAGCCGCAAGTGGATCGAGAAGCTTGCCGGCGAGGGCGTGATCGAGCGCGAGGCCAAGGGCAAGTACCCGGTCGGCGCCGCGGTCCGCGGCTACATCGGCTGGCTGAAGGACGACCAACGTCGATCGTCAAAGACGGCTGCCGACAGTCGTCTCCGCGACGCCCGCGCACGGTTGATCGAATTACGCATCGCCGAGCAAAGCCACGAGCTGATCGAAACCGAGGAGGCGATCGCAACCGTCGACGAGATCATCGGCACGATACGCGCGGAGGCAAGCGGCGTCGCCGCCACAGTCACTCGTGATGTCGAAATCCGCGACCGCATCGAAGCCGCCATCGATGGCATATTCTCGCGCGCCGCGGCTCGTTTCGAGCAAAAGGCCGTTGCTCTACGCGCGAGCGGCGGCGACGACCAGGCCGTCACCGAGGACGACTCCTGACGCCTGGGGCGCGGCCAACCGGGTCTACCCGCCCTCCAGCGGACTGCCCGGGCCGCGCAATCCGGCGCTCACGCCGTACATGCCACCTTTCGGCCGTGCGATTGCTGCGCGCCGGTACCCCCTCGTGGTCCTGGCCTGTGCGGCGCAGTCCGGCAAGACGGAGACCTTTCTCGACGTCATCGGTCATCGGCTCGATCAGCGGCCTGCACCCATTATCTATGTCGGTCCCGCGAAGCAATTCCTGCAGGAGCAGTTCGAACCCCGCGTGATGGCGCTCCTGGACGAAGCGCCGCTGCTGCGAGACAAGGTCGCGCGCGGCAAGCGCATGACCAAGACGCGCAAGGTCATCGCCGGCGTGCCGGTGCGGCTCGCCCACGCCGGCTCGTCGACAGCGCTCAAGAGCGACCCCGCCGCGCTTGCTCTCGTCGACGAGTACGACGAGATGCTCGCAAATGTGAAAGGGCAGGGCGATCCGCTTGGCCTCGTCCTTGCCCGCGGCGATACCTATGCGGACTTCGTCGCGGCCGTCGTCTCGACGCCGTCGCTCGGCAGCGTCGATGTCGAGCTTGACGCGGCGTCGGGTCTGGAATTCTGGAAGCCCTCGGACCCTTCCGATGTCGAAAGCCCCATCTGGCGGCTGTTTCAGCAAGGCACGCGCCATCATTGGTGCTGGCCCTGTCCTCATTGCGGCGAGTACTTCGTGCTGCGCGGCCGGCAACTCAGGTGGCCGAAAGGCAGCTCACCGGCGCAAGCGCGCCGCGAAGCCTATGTCGAGTGCCCGCGCTGCGGCGGCGTGATCGAGGAGAGCCACAAGGCAAAACTGAACGAGCGCGGCGCATATGTCGCGCCAGGAGAAACCATCGACAAAGCCGGAGTGATCACCGGCGAGCCCGCTGACGTGTCGATTCTCTCGAAGTGGGTATCCGGGCTTGCCTCGCCGTTTCGTACCTTTGGTCAACGTGCAGAGCGCTTCTTGCAGGCGATGCGCTCTAAGAAGTCCGACGAACGCCAGACCGCGATCAATGCCGGCTTCGGCGAGTGCTTCGCCCCTGTTACGGGCGAGGCGCCAAAATGGAGAGCGATCCGGGACGGGTGCCGCGCGCAGTACATGCTCGGCGAGGTGCCGGAGAGCGTCGAGGTTCTGACACTCACCTGCGACGTGCAAAAGGATCGGCTCATCTACGTAATCCGCGGATGGGCGGCTCTTGCCACTTCGTGGCTGATCGCGCGCGAGGAGATCCGCGCGGCAGTCGATACCACCGAAATTGCGGTGTGGGATGAACTCGCCCAGATCGTCTCCGCCGAATACGGCGGTCTGACGATCCGGTTGGCGCTGATCGATTCAGGGTTTCGGCCGGGTAAGCCCTGGCAGTTGCCGGTAAACCGCATCTACCAGTTCTGCGCACGCTTCACCGGCCGGCGGGTTCTACCAACCAAGGGACACGCTCAGCAGCGCGCGCCGGTGCGAGTGGCCAAGCCTGAGATCACGAAGCGCGGCAAGATTGCGCGATACGGGCTGGAGCTCGTCCACCTTGATACCGACCATTGGAAACGCTGGGTGTTCGAGCGCGTCGCCTGGCCGCAAGAGCAGCCAGGGGCATGGCGGCTGCCGGCGGACATCGACGACGACTATTGCATGCAGATTGCCTCCGAGCGGCGCCTCGTCACCGCCTCCGGGACACCAATCTGGAAGCAAACGTCGCAGCAAAACCACTACCTCGACTGTGAGGCCATGCAGGGCGCGGCGAGCTTCCTACTCGGCATGCACCGGCGTCGTCTAACCTCGCAAACAAGCCCGCCGAAACCACCGGGAACAACGGCCACGCCTGGCGCGCAGCCAACGTGGTTCCCGCCCGTGAAAGACTGGTTCTGAGATGGCTGACTATTCCGCGGAAATCGCAGCGCTCGAGCGAGCGCTCGCAAACGACACCGTGGAGGTCCAAACCGCCGACGGTGGCAAGGTCAGGTATGCGAACACTAACGAGATCATGAAGCGGATCAGCCTACTGCGTCGGCGCTCTGGGCAGACCAATCCGAGCGTCGGCGTCGTCGCTTTCTCGCGCGGAGAATGAGCGTGGGTGTTGGCTGGTTTGAGCGCGCGCTTGGCAAGATCGCGCCGCGCACCGCGGCGCGCCGTGTGCGCGCCCAAGTCCAGCTAGAACTGCTGATGGAAGCGCGCGCGTATGAAGGGGCGGCGCGCGGCCGTCACACCGACGGCTGGATCTCCGCCGGCACGTCGGCGGACGCAGAGATTGCAGCGGCCGGGCCGCTGTTGCGCGATCGGGCGCGCGATCTTGGGCGCAACAATCCGCATGCCGCCCGAGGGCGTTCGGCCTGGGTGACCAATCTCATCGGCTCCGGGATAACCCCGCGCCCCAACAGCGGAGACGCCGAACTCGACACGCGCGTGAAGGAGGCCTTCGACGCGTGGTGTGACAACTGCGACGCCGACGGTCAACTCGACTTCTACGGCCTGCAAATGCTTGCCGTCACCGGAATGGTCGAAGCCGGCGAGGTCCTGGCGCGGCGGCGCAATCGTCGAGCCGAGGATGGACTGCGCGTGCCGTTGCAGGTCCAGATTCTGGAATCGGATCACCTGGATTCAAGCGTTTCCGGTGAGCGGCCGAACGGTAATCTCGCGGTTCAAGGAATCGAATTCGACCGCATCGGCAAGCGCGCAGCCTATTGGCTGTTTGCTCAGCATCCGGGCAACGCTGTCGTCTCCTCGCGTCTGCGCTTCCAAAGCGCGCCTGTGCCGGCCGATCAGATTGTGCATCTCTACCGCAAGGATCGCACGCAGGTGCGCGGGGTTCCCTGGGTCGCGCCGTCGATGCGGACCCTACGTGACCTCGCCGATTACGAGTTTGCTGAGATCATCCGAAAGAAATCGGAAGCCTGCAATGTCGGCGTCGTCTTCGGGAACGACGACTCTGACGAGGGCGTTACCGGGGACCTCTCGGTAACCGATTCTTCGGGCCGACCTGTCGAATCGTTGTCGCCCGGTATGTTCGCCTATGCCCGCAACGGCAAGGACGTCAAGTTCAACACGCCGGCTGCGGTCGGAGGTTACGACGACTACAAGGCGTCCCAACTCCGCACCGCTGCGGCTGGCTATGGGCTGCCCTACGAGCTGCTGAGCGGCGATCTGTCGGAGGTCAACTTCTCATCGATCCGCACCGGTCTCGTCGAGTTCCGGCGATCCGTCGACACGATCCAGTGGCAGACCATCATCCAGATCTACTGCGAGCCGCTTTGGCGTTGGTTCTGCGAGGCGGCCTGGGTGGCGGGTCAGATCGACCGGCCCGACGTCCCCGTCGAATGGTCGCCGCCGAAATTCGAATGGGTTGATCCGTACAAGGACGTCATCGCCCAAGTGCTGGCGATCCGCGCTGGTCTCGTGACCTGGCAGCAGGCTGTCGCCGCCACTGGTCGCAACCCGGTCGAGGTTGTTAGCGAGATCAGAGCCTGGATGAAGCTGCTGGATGGCGGCGACGATGGCGACCCAATCGTCCTCGACTGCGATCCACGCAAGACGACAGCTTCGGGCGTTCTCCAAAAACTCGCCGACACGGTTGCCGCCGAGGCGGTGCAGGACTCCGCCGCGGCCTAGAGGGAACAAGATGGACAAGACGATCGAGCTGCCGCCGGCCACCCGCTCTGCCGGCGAAGAGCAGGGGCTCATCCTCCGCGCCGCCTCATTCGACCTGGAGGCGAACACGGTCGAAGTGGTGTGGACCACCGGCGCCGTTGTGCGGCGCTATTCCTGGGAGGCTCGCGGGCACGTGGACGAGGAGCTCGTCGTCTCGGCCGATGCCGTGCGCCTCGACAGGCTCAACGCGGGCGCGCCGTTCTTGAACACGCATGGAACATGGGATTTGTCCGATGTGATCGGGTCGGTCGTGCCCGGTACCGCGCGGATCGAAAAAGGCCGGGGACTTGCTCTGGTCAGACTGTCGCGCGCGCCTGCGCACGCCGATATCGTCCAGAACATCCAGGACGAGATCATTCGCAACGTCTCTGTCGGCTATCGCTACCACGCCATCGAGAAGATCGAGGGCAAAGAGGGCAGTGTGCCGCGTTGGCGCGTCATCGATTGGGAGCCCTTCGAGATTTCAGCAGTGCCGATCGGCGCGGACCCTGGCGCGCAGACCCGTGCTGACGACAAGGCGCTCGTGCGGTTTCCGTGCCGCATGATCGTCAGCGACCAACCTACCATTGCGGCCACCCGTATGCGCATGCGCGCCGCCGCGCGGAATCCTTTACACGCCGACTGAACCGAGACCACCACAAAGGGCGTGGCGGCCAATCCGGCTGGGCGCGCTCAACACGATTCCGCGCATTCAGCAGCGGATGTTTCGCCTGTGGCCAACCGGCCGAGGTAAGAAGAAGGAACGTGCCCCGATGAAAAAGAGGCTCCAGAAGAAACTCGCCGAGCTCCGGGCCGCTGCTGAGGCCAAGCTGGCGGAAGTGAAAGACGGCATTCCGGCAGATGAGGCCGCGCGCCTCGAGAAAGAACACAAAGCGATCCTCGCCGAGATCGACTCGACCGAGGCGGAGATCCGGCGCCTAGACGACGAGGAACCTCAGCGCACGAATCCGGTCGACCCCCCGCACCGGGACGTGGACCGCGAGGCCATCCGTGCGCAGGCCGAGAAGGACGAGCGGAAGCGAGCCCAAGACATTCTCGATCTCGGCAAGCGACTCGGCCAGACCGAGCTAGCCGAAGAGCACGTGAAGAGCGGCTCGACCGTCGAGGCCTTCCGCGCGGCCGTGCTCGACAAGCTGGCGGCGCAAACGGACAATCATCCGACGAACGGCAATGTCCGCGTCGAGCCCGGTGGGCAGGACGAGGTCGTGACGCGGGCTGCTGCCGTGGAAAACGCGCTGCTGCATCGCTTCGATTCGAGCGCGTTTCCGCTCACCGAGCAGGGTCGCGAGTGGCGCGGCATGTCACTGCTGGAAATCGGACGCATGTTCCTCGATGCACAGGGCGTGCGAACCCGAGGGATGCCGCGACCAGAGCTGGCGGGTCTCTTGCTGACTCGCGCGGGCGGCATGATGTCAACCAGCGACTTCCCGGCCGTCCTTGCCAATGTCGCGAACAAGACCCTGCGGCAAGCCTATGAGGCGGCGCCGCAGACCTTCCGTCCGATCGTCCGCGTGACCAGCGTCCCGGACTTCAAAGAAGTCAGCCGGGCCCAACTCGGCGAAGCGCCGCAACTGGAGAAGGTCAACCAGCACGGCGAATTCAAGCGCGGCAGCATGGGCGACTCGGCCGAGAAATATGCGGTCGCGACCTACGGCAAGGTGGTCGCCATCACCCGCCAAGTCATCGTCAATGACGACCTCGACGCATTCACGCGCGTGCCGCGCTCGTTCGGCGTAGCGGCTGCCAATCTGGAGAGTGATCTCGTCTGGGCTCAGATCACGGGTAATCCTGTGATGTCCGACGAGACCACCCTGTTCCACGCCAATCACGGCAATCTGGCCGGCGCCGGAGGGGCAATCGCCGTCGCCACGGTCAGCGCCGGCCGCACTGCCATGAGGAATCAGACCGGTCTCGACGGCAAGACCCTCCTCAATCTGAGTCCGGTCGCATTCCTGGTCCCGACGGCATTGGAGACCGTGGCAGAGCAGTTCGTCGGACAAATCTATGCCGCCAAAACGGCGGACAAGGTTCCTGAATCGCTGACCCGCCTCGCGGTTGTTTCCGAGCCACGACTCGACGCCGCGTCCGCGACCAACTGGTACCTCGCCGCGAGCGTCGGCCAAATCGACATCATCGAACTCGCATATCTCGAGGGCGCCCAAGGCGTCTACACCGAGACCAAGATGGGCTTCGACGTCGACGGCGTTGAGGTGAAAGTGCGCATGGATGTCGGCGCCAAGGCCATCGATTGGCGAGGGCTCTACAAGAACCCGGCCACCTGATCTCAGCGTTCTGAGGCTTAACCGACGGCGGCGGGGCGCTGATTCCCCGCCTCGCGCCTCCAAGCCCTTCTTCTCCCTACCCCGCGAGAAAAATCATGAAGAACTACATCCAACCCGGCAAGACACTAACAGTGCCCGCGCCCACCGGGGGTGTCGTTTCCGGCGATCCCGTCCTTGTTGGCGCCGCACTCTTTGGTGTGGCGGCCCACACCGCGGCAGAAGCCGCCGATGTCGAAATCAGGACCTCGGGCGTCTTCGATCTGCCGAAGGCGACAGGGACCGCTTGGGCTATTGGCGACCTGCTGTACTGGGATGCGACCGGCAAGGTGCTGACCAAGACCTCGGTCGGCAATCAACAGGTCGCGGTAGCCATTGCGGCGGCGGCCGCGGCGGACGCGATCGGACGCGCCAAACTGAACGAGGACGGCGCGCGACCTGCGTAACATGGTGACGAACGCCTTCGACCGGGCGCGGCGCCGTCTGTTCGACGACCGCAACGTCGCGCAGGACGCGAGTTATACCGCTCCTGGCGGCGCGCCGGTCGCCTGTCGCGTCATGACCAAGCATGGCGATCGGCCGGTGCAGTTCGGCGACTCGCACCCGATCGGCCAGTCGATGACCGTCGAGGTGCTGGCGGCAGACCTGACCCCGTCGCGCAACGGCGTGTTCACCATCGGCGGCACCAACTACTCAATCGCCGGCGATCCGATACGCGAGGATGCCGACCGCGCCGTCTGGTCCTGCACCGTTCGGTGAGCCATGAGCCTCGTCAAGCTGGCGCTCGAGCATGACCTGCCCGGTTTCACCGAGGCGACCCATTTGCGGGTGGCGCGCGGCGCGCGCAATGCCGCCGAGCGGCTGGCTGTGCGGGGCAAGCTACGGCTGCGCCAGGACGTGCTGCGGGGCGGGCTCGGCCAGCGCGTCGCCAATGCCTGGCGCGCCGACGTCTACCCGCGGTCCGCCAGCATACAGACGCACGGGCCGGCTGTGTTCATTCACAGCAAAGCGCCGAAGATCGTCCGCGCCTTTTCGCGGGCTACCACGATCCGTTCCGCCAACGGTGTCTATCTCGCCATCCCGACCGACAACACACCGCGTCGTGGGCGCAGATTGGCGACACCTGTCGAAGTCGAGGCGATGTTCAATCAGGACCTCGTCTTTCGCCCAGGCCGAGGCGGCCAGATGCTCGCTTTCGTGAGCGCCATGCGCACCAAGAGCGGAAAGGGCTTTCGGAAGGCGGCGAAGCGGCGCGCCAAGGACGGGCGTGAGAACGAGATGGTGCTGATGTTCGTGATGGTGCGCCAGGTCCGGCTGCGCAAGCGGCTCGACACGCAGCGCATCTTCGACGAGCTCGGGCGCGAATGGCCGACTGTCTTGGGGCAGGAACTCACCACCGCACTCGCCGCCGGATCAAACTGATGTCCAAGACCGAAGCGGCGCTCGCAGCGCTGGCCGCGGCGCTCACGGCGAAGGCCGCAGAGCCCGACCCCGCCATTCCCGCACCGACGCGGAACGAGGTTCTGCCGAGCAACTTCGCGCAGTTTGGCGGCGCGGGATTCTGGTTCAACTTGCTCGACGGCGACGGCGAGATCGAGGGGGAGGCCCTCGGCGATTCTGACGGCATCACCGAGGTCTACGAGATCACCCAACGTGCCGCGCTCGAACTCGCGATCGAGCACGCCGACCAACCAACACGTGATGCGGCGTTCGACGCTGCGTTGATTGCGATCGACGACGCGCTGATCGCCGATAGAACGCTCAACGGCACGGTCGCCTGGGCACGGATTGAACAAACGCAGCGCACCGGCCTCGTGTTCGACGGCACGGTCGGTATCAAGGCGGTGGAGATCACCGTCGCGCTGTCCTTTGCGTCCGCCCGACCGTTCTGACAACAAGAGAGGTAGGCCATGCTTCCGCGCGGCATGCAGATCGAACTACTCGCCAAGACGCAGGTGGATTTCGCGACCGCCGCCATCGGTAACTACACCCGGACCTTCGCCTACGAGGCGTCGCTGATGGAGAAGGCCGCCCTCGAGGACGATCCGTTGCTCGGCCAGCCGCGGCACAATGATCGCGACACGCTCGGCTCCGTGCTCGGCCTGCCGGCGCATGACGGCCAGATCGTGGTACCGCTTTGCCTCAACCATCTCGGCTTCTGGCTCGTCAGCCTGTTCGGCCTGCCGTCGACCAGCGGGATCGACCCCGACTACGAGCACGTGTTCAATTCCGGCGCGGAGACCATCCCCTATCGCACTGTCGAGATAAAGGTCGCGGCCGAGGGCGGCGACCGGTTCATGCAACACACAGGCATCATCGCCAACCGCATGACACTCGAGCTGTCGCGTGCCGCGAACTTCCAAAGAGTTACCATCGACACGCTGGGCCGCCAGGAGACCAAGCTGCCGACCAGTGCCGGCGGCACGCCCGAGGCACCTTGGGCACTGGCGCGCCTGCTCGCCGCCACCGGCGTGCTCAAGATCGACGCCGTCACGCCGGCCGATCTGCTCTCGATCAACGCAACCTACGACAACAAGTTGCAAGGCCTTGAGTTCGCTGGCAGCAACTACGTCTCCGGCTACGACACCGACGAGGCTGCGACCTTCACCGGCACGATGCGCGTGCGCTTCAAGGATTTCGCCCATTACGACCGCGCTGTCGCGTCGACGCCGGCGGCGCTCGAGTTCCTGTGGCAGACCAGCGCGACGCGGCAGTTCTCGCTCGCAGCCCCGGTCGTCAAGTTCGAGCGTCAGGGCGTCGAAATCCGCGGGCCCGGAGGTATCGAGCAATCATTCAATTTCCGGGCCGAGCAATCGCCGTCGGCGCCGACGCTCACCGCGACGCTGAGGAACGAAGTCCCTGCCTACGCCTAGTCGGCCAACATTTCCGGGATCATGCTCTGGGAGGGCTCAAATGCTGAACTTGCGAAAAGGTCTGCCCCGCGCGGTGCCGGTGGCGCTTGGCGGCGACGCAATCGCGATGGTCCGGCCGGCGACCGCGCTCGAGGTCGCGCGCGCCACGGCCACGGTCAGCACCCAACTCGCCGGGCTGATCGCTGCCGAGGATGCGGCGGCGTTGGTGGCGGCGGCATTGGGCGAGGAGTTCGCCGGTGCCGATTTCACCGACCCGGAATGGGTGGCCGCGGCGTCGCAGCAGCTCGCCCTCGTCGAATTGGCTGTGTTCTGCGTCGAGAGCTGGGACGGCGTCGCAGTCGACGACACGCTGGTTTCGCCGACGCGAGAGATCCTGGCGCTGTTGCTGCGCGATTCAGTTATCGCCGCAAAGATCAGAGCGGCGATCGAGGCGAACGTGCATGAGGCGCAAGCCGAGGGGGAAGGCTCGCCCGTCTCGCCGCCTGGCGCGGGCGCGGCGGGCGAGAGTACTGCGCCGGATGTCGATCCTCCGCCGCACCGTGTGCATTAGGGCGCCGCGGCGCCGACGGAGAACGCTGTCCTGAGATCGAGCACGCGCCGCGCACCGACGAGGGCAGGGCGGTGGCCGATGCGCTCGACCGCCTTGGCCTATGGCGGCGCGCCGGAATGAGCGCCATCATCGTCGGCCTGGACCTGGTCGAGGCGTTGGCGTCGCTCCCGGCAGGGCTCGACCGCGACTTTGCCCGCCGGTTGTTCCTCGCGGCGGAGACGCCCTTCGTCGTCGAGTGGCTGGCGGCGAACAAGGACGATTAGATCATGAGCTTGGAGGCGCTAAGGCTTGTCGGGAGTGACCGAACCTTTACGATCTCCGCAGACACGCTGCGGAGGATCAAGGTGCGTCGGGACATGGAGCTAGTCGGTCATGGCGGCGCAGTCCGATCTTCCACAAGATGTGATCACGGCAGCGGAGTTCGCGCAAAGCCTGGCCGATAGATACACCGAGTCGGGTGGATCGCTTCGCGACCTGTTCAGCGCTTTTGCAGGTCTTGTCAGCCGTCGTGACGCGGCCGTCGCGACCGATTGCCTGCGTGCCTTGGACGAGGGCATGTCAGCTCAGCCGAATCCGCCACCGCCTCCAGATCACGGAAGCATCATTCCAAAGAACCTCTAGGGCCGACACGATCAGAACCGGCCGAACCAGTCACCGCTGGCGGGGCCCGGCCCCGGTGGCGGCGGGGACTTGTGTTCGCCGAATCGGAACAATGTATTGCAGCCGTAGCAGCGATAGCGGTCCTGCCCATCCCGATGGTCAATGAAATGCAGAATCGACTTCTTGCGCTCCTGGTAGCACTTCTCGCACAGGCGATGCGGGGGTTCACCGTTCTCCATGCCTGGCTTAATGGCGTAGGCAAAAGTTCCGCCCCCGTAATCCTTCAGCTCGTAGCGCTGCTTCTCTGCGTCCCAGTTTTCAAACTCGGCCACCTTTGCTTCCAGGGCGCGTATATGCTCAATCGCCGTCGCATAGCGATTCTGGGCGGCGAAGATCTGTTCCCGGAGCTCCGCGACGGCCGCATCACGGGCAGCAACATCCGTGGCGTCCTTGATCGACTTCGTGAGGTCGAACAGCGCCTTGAACGCGCCGATCCCGGCAAACACTTCAGCGACCATAGAACCCTCCCGCGCTGAACCCTCTTACTTCGCTTTCGGCAGGTAGCCGCGGTCGCGCAGCCTATGGCTCCCGGGAGAGCGCCTGCTCGACCAGCCGCCGTAGCGTGGCGAGTTCGACTTCCAGCTCGGCGTTTCTGGCCTGGACGGCATTGACGTCGGCATGCAGCGCTTCGATCTCGCCAGCCGTGACATTGGTCCGGGCGAAGTCATTGAACGCCGCGCGGAGCGCCCGCACGTCTTGCTGCACCACCGCGACGGCGCGGTTGACGATCGCGAGGCCGTCAAGCTTCGCCTGGATCGGCGCCAGTTCGGCGCGAAGGGCTTCAAGGGTCAGGTCAGCCATGGTCGTGAGGCCTCGCTAAGTTAGCGTTTCTTCCGTGGCACGCTGAGCCCAAGCTCGATCAAGCGCCGCATTGCTTCAGGGCGGGAAATGGGATCGTCTTGCTCGGCAATCCAGGCATTGACTCTCGATAGGAGATCGGGCTGAAGGCGCGTCATAACCGGAGTGCCCTTGCCAGTGGGCGGAGGGCCTCTCTTTTTCTTTGGTATCACAGATTGACGCGGCATGAAAACGTGATATCATAATTAGGTCGGGCAACCAAGGTGCTTGGAACCACCTCGGCTGCCCTAACCCGAGCCACGGAGAGAACCCATGGCCCAGGCTGCGCGGCAGCATAGCACACGTATGTCCCGACGCGGGATGATCGGCGCGGCGCTCGCCGCCTCGGCCGTTCCCGCCACCTTCGTGATACCCGACGCGGCATTGGTGGCGCTGGGCGAGCGGTTGCGGGCCGCTTGGGCGAGCGAAAGCGCCCTGTTCGCCCGCGAGGCGCCCGGTCCGGCATGCGACGCGGCCTATGCAGCTTCCAAGCGGATCGTCGGCGAGATCGAAGGCACGCAGGCGACCACGCTGGCCGGCCTGCGGGTGAAGGCGCTCGCCATCTCCTGGTGCTGGGGCGGCACGCCGTTCGCCGACGAGGACGCAACGACCGACAAGCGGTTGATGATCTCGCTGCTCGACGACCTGCTCGTTGAGGATGCGGGGTGACGTATGAGGAGTACCTTTCGTCACCACGTTGGCAGAGCTTGCGCGAGGCCGCTCTTGCCCGTGACAAACACCGATGCCGGACATGCGGCGCGACCGAACGTCTCGAGGTTCACCACGCCGTCTACCCGGCGGTGCTTGGAACGGAATCGCTCGACGATCTCGTCACGCTCTGTGGCGGTCCCGGCAGTTGCCATGAGGCCATCACGAGCGTCCTACGAGCGCGACGCTATCGGCAACGGACGCACGCCGTCGAATCGGCCGGCAGACGAACCCCAGGATGGGGACAGTCCCCCGGAGGGCTACCATCGCTCGAGGTTCAGGTTACGTGGCATGTCGCCCCTGCTCATGCACAATGGGCAACTGGCCGATCCTTTGAACCGTTTCGCGAAGGAGCTGCGGAAGGTCAGCGGCAAGCGGACGAAGACCGAAGCGGATTATGAGGAAATGGCGCGGATCGAGTTTCTCGGTTCGCTCTATGTCGATCACAACAAGGAGCCGTGCCTGCCGGGCGAACTCGTCGAGGCGAGTTTGATCGAGGCGGCCAAGAAAATGCGGCGGGGCCAGCAGGCGAAGGCCGGCATCGTGTCGGTCGGCAATTTCTCGTTGGCCTATGACGGGCCGCGATCGCCCGAGGCGCTATGGGCCGACGAGACATTCCGGCTTACGGTCGGGGTGCGGGTCCAGCGAAACAAGGTCATGCGGACGCGGCCGATCTTTCGGGCCTGGTCGTGTATCGTGGTGGTCGACTACATGCCGTCGCAGCTCAATAGCGGCGAGATTGAAGAGATGGTGCGCACCGCCGGCCTGGTCATCGGTGTCGGCGATTGGCGCCCGAAGTTCGGAAGGTTCACGGCGGAAACGCTGTGAAGACGCGGCCACCGCGGCGGGGCAAGTCATGGCTTCGGCGTGGCCGGGCTTGGTCGGTGTGGCCGGGCGAGACGCGGCGAGGACGGCGTGGCAGGGCCAGGCATGGGAGACCGGGCGCCGGAAACGGCGTCCCGGTCCGCTGCCGCAAGAGCTATTCGGCGGGATGGCGGGCGGTGTCGCGCTCGGCCAGTTTCATCGCGGCGTAACCCATCGCCACCACGATCAAGGGCAGCACAACATAGGCGTAAATCCAGAGCCCGGTCATTTGCGCGGTGCCGCTGTCAATCGTGGGTCGTCTGCTTTCGGTCCATCCAGCCGGTGACGAGATAGACCCCGATGCCAACGGCCAGCAGCAGCATCGGCGATATGATCAGCCCGAAGAACAGCAGGTCGGATTGGGTCATGGCCGGAGTCTCCTGATCATCAGCCGCGCCAGATAATGTAAGCCGACGGCGGCCAATGTCCACAAGCCCACTCCTGCGATCAGAATGCCCGGAGCAATGGGCCGCCCTGGATAGCCAAACATGGATGCCGCGAGCGGGGCGACCACCCCTACGGTCAAGGCGGCGGAACTACCACGGTCGAGCCATGCCGCCGTCAGCTTGGTCAGCTCATTGTGAACGAGGCTCACGGCCGGGCTCATTCCTTCGGCATCAGCGCGCCGCGCTTGCAGGGCATGGCCCTCAACACCTCGTCCATGCCGGAAATGTCGAACTCATAGAACAGCTCCGGGCCGCCTATAGGCAAGATCTCCAGCCGGAGGCGTTTGGCGTTCCGCGCTCTGAGAAAATCGTTGGCGTCGTATGAGACGATATGGATGGTCTGCAAGTCGCGATCGACCGGCAGGCTTCGCCGCCGCACGCGGCGACTGTCGAATCGGTACCGGACCTTGACCTCGCGCGCTGCGATCCGCGCCGAGATGCTGATCTGGAGTTTGTAGCCACCGAGGTCACGGTCCTTCGCGCAGAAGAGCAGAATCGAGGCTGTAATGCCGTGGCTGGGCTGCTTGGCGGCGACCTTGGCATATCTCACCGTCTGGTCGCTCATCCGGTCGGTGTAGCTCTTGATCGTCCATTCCGCGGCCGCGTCGCCTGATCCGGCGAGCAGCGCGGCCAGCGCTCCTAACACGCACCATCGCATCGGTCCGCCTCCCGCTCTTCCTTGAAGCGGCAGTAGCCTACCGACACGCTCGACACAAACAAGGGTTGAATGCCATGGCGGATCGCCGCGCGGGCACGATCAGCATCAGGCTCGCTGTCAAAGACGGCGAGGTGGTCCGGCAGGCGCTGGACCGGCTCGGCAAGGACGGGCGACGCGCGCTCAACGCGATCGACACGGCTGCCCGGCAACCATCCCGCGGGGTCAGGGCGTTCAACCAGGTGCTCGCCCAGAGCCAATCGCAATTGGCGGCCTGGGCCGGCGGGATCGGCGCCGCAGGCGCGGCCCTGGCGCGAATGAGTCCCACCGGCCTGGTTGCCGCCGGCGCGATCGGGGCGGTCGCCCTTGCGCTCGCGCGGGCTGCAAGGAGCGCACACGTCTTTGCCCGCGACATGCTGGCGTTGCGCGACACGGCCCGGACGATCGGGCTCACGGTCGAGCAATTGCAGGCGGTGGTCGATGCCGGCAGCGACTTCGCCCTGTCGAGCGAACGCGTGCGCGCGGGACTCGAGCGGTTGTCGTCGCAGCTCGACGAGGCGCGCCAGGCCACCGGCGCGCTCTACAAGTCGGTGCGCCAGATCAGTCCGGCACTGGCCGACGAGCTGACCGGGACGCGGAACACGGCGGAAGCTCTCGACCTGCTCGGCCGCGCCTATCGCGCCACGGACGACGCTGCAAAAAAGGCGCGGGTCTCGAAAGACGCGTTCGGTCGCACCGCCGGATTCGGCCTGGGCCTGCTCACGCAACTGATCGCCACGCAGGGCGGGGTCGACGCGCTGACCGCGGCGTTCCTCCGAACCGGCGATGCGATCGATCCGGGGCTGGTCGATCGCACTTCGACGCTCAAGGCGCAGATCGATGATATGGCGGCTGACGCGCGCCGCAATATCGAGTCGATGTTCAGTGAGCGGGCCTTGCGGCTGCAGCATCGCTTCACCGAACAGATCAGGGAGATGTCCCGCCTGCTGAAGGACGGAGAACTCGTCGGCGGCCTGAAGGAACTCGCCAACGTGACCGCCGGGATCGTGTCGTTGGGATACTGGCAGCCGTTCTCGCGGGGCGGACCCGATTCCGGCGCGGCGTCAGGGGGCGCGGCGCCGGGGCCGCTCAAGATCACAGTCACGCCAGCAAGAAAACCGGACGAGCCAAAGCTCTCGCCCGAGGCAGAGCTCAACCGCGAGCGCCAGCGGCTCAAGGTCCTGGGCGAGGCGGCGACCGCCACGGACCGGCTGCGATTGCGCAAGCTCGAGCTCGCCGTTGCCACCGACAACTGGACCGAATATGCGGAAGAGGGCAATCGCGCGCTCGCCGCGTTCAACGAGACTGCGGGTCGCGCCGCGGTGGCGGCACGCACCCAACTCGGCATTGCCACACAGGCCGAGCGCGAGCGCCAGATCGTGGTCGACGTCGCTCGGGCTTCCGCCGAAGGTTTTATTCGCAACGAACAGGAAAGAGCGCAAGCGATTGAGATCGCGACGCGGAAGGTCCGCGAGCAGATCGAAGCGGAGCAGATCCGGGCCTCGCTCACGCCCGAGTTGACGCGGCTGTCGCTCGAATCGCAGAACACCCTGAAAGCGGTCGACCAGGTCGCCTCGCAGTCCTTCGACGCGATCGGCGACAAGCTTGCCGAGTTTGGGGTCAACCTGGCGACGGGTAAGGCGCAATTGCGCGACTTCGGCGCGGCGTTTTCCGAGATGGCCGCGTCGGTCGCCAGCGACTTGCTGCGCATCGCCGTGACCAAGGCCATTCTCGGCCCTGCCACGGGAGGCCTATCCGGCATCCTGGGCGGGATCTTCCCCTCGGCGCGCGGGAATGTCCTCGAGGGCGGTCGTATCATCCCGTTCGCCGCCGGCGGGGTGCTGACGCGCCCGACGCTATTTCCGCTCGCCAACGGCATCGGCCTTGCGGGCGAGGCCGGGCCCGAGGCCATCATGCCGCTCAAGCGCATCAATGGACGGCTCGGCGTCGAGGCCCGCGGCATGGGCAGCAATACCACCGTGAACTTCGCGCCGACCATCAACGTGACGATGCCCGCCGGCGCCAAGCCGGAGGATGGCAAGCGTTTCGGCGATGCGATCAATCGTCAGATTGAGCGGCACATGGAGGTGGTCGCGGAGAAAGTGCTTGAGAGGAACATGCGCGGCGGCGGCAAGCTCTCAAGGTAGATGTTGGCGCGGGTCGAGGGCTCTCGCAAAGTCCTCGCGACGCTCAGCCGCCCTCGCTTCGTCAGCTTCCACCATCCTTGCTGCCAGGCTGCTGACGGTGTTCTCCGATGTAAGGGTAGCGGCAGATCGCAGCAGCTCCGATGTCCGCAGCAAGAGCGCCGTCTCGATCTCGGATAGCGTTGCAGTCTCGCTGAGCTCCACCATGGTCTTCACGATCACCCAACTGATGCCGGCTCGCGGCTCACTCGGATCGACCGTCTTGCCGAACTCGATTTGCACCTCGCCAAGGAACTTGCCGTGACCCGCCCGAGTGATAGCGCCGATAGAGAAGCCATAAAATGGGGACATTGCTGCCTCGTGAGCACAAGGTGATCAAACTCCGGCAAATACTCTGACGAGGGCTTCCAAAAGACAAGGGCGCTGACGTACAGCCATGCCACTGCCGCTCCTCGTACCGCCCAAGCAGCCGACCGCGCCGGCGACGGGCGCCATCAACATCCACGCCAAGGCAATCGCCTTCGGCGAGGGCTACGAGCAGCGGGAAGAGGGCGGGCTCAACTCGCGGCGACGCACGCAGTCTTGGGCGTGGCGGCACCTGAGCCAAAGCGAGTACGACACGCTGGTCGGCTTCTTGTCGGACAATGCGGTCAGCGGCTTCCGCTACGCTTTTCCCGGCGATACGGAGCGGCGCTGGAAAGTCGTCGACAAGATCGACTGGGAGCAACGCCGCGACAACCGTTACACGGTGACCGTCGAGGTCAAGGAAATCTTCGATCCATGAGGATCATGCTCTAGCGCCCTGCGCGCTTTCTCTCGCGGTCGACCGTGCGCTCGAGCGTATCGTTGATCCGCGTCTGCCAGCCCGCTCCACCTGACTTGTAATGCTCGACGACATGTTCCGACAGGCGCAACTTGACAGGTATCTTCACCGGCTTTGACTTTTGCGGCCCGCGCTGACCGCGGCCACGCCGGAACACCAGTCCATCGGTCGGCGGATTGTCCGGGTCGTTGCGTGCCGCGGCCTCGAGCGTCGCGGCCTCCTCGTCGGACATGGCGTCGGCGCTCTCTCGCGCCAAACGCCGCGCCTCGGCCATGGAGCGCGGTCCGCGCTTATTTTCGGGTTTCTTGCCCATAATCCCGTCGCTCCTTTCTTGTCGCCCGGCGCAGGCTGATAACCCAGATGATCTCGCCGTCGTCATCCTCGCGGGCCGTGAACACGAGCACATGCAGTTCGGTGCCGATGAACCCTTTCGCGACCTCGCGCAGTTCGCCGTAGTCCTCGCGGTCGTCAATCGCGGTCGCGGCGGTTTCCCAATCGAAACGCTGGACACCGGCGAAGTCTACCCCGTGCTTCTTGAGGTTTTCTTTCCGCTTCGTCTCGTTCCATCCGTACCGCATGCCCGCCCCCTAATAATCTTTTTGTACATACAAAAAGGTTGGGCGTCAAGGTCTTTTTGTACGGACAAAAAGCAGAAAGCCGCCAGGAGGCGGCCTTGCTCAGTTCGGAGGGCGTGGACCCCTTTCGGGGCGCCGTTTTACTATAGGGCTGGTTCTCCGATCGCCCTGGCGTATCGAGCCGCTGCCTCGCATCCGCGATCCCAGGCCTGCGCCTGCAGGCCCTTGCTGGGCATCCCGTCATAGGGGTTTTGATGCTTGCGCCGCTGGTAATCTGCAAACCCCTCACCGAAGGCCTCCAGGCTATCGTAGGGCTCGTAGCTCTTCACGATGTCGGTGAGGATGCGCGCTTCCAGCTCAGTCTTGGTCATTGCTTGGGTCATTGTCTTTTCCACCGTTGTTGTGGATTGGGGGCCTAGAAGGCCCCGTCCACTTCCATCTGATCCGCTATTCTCACGATCGTCTTGATGATAGCGTTTTGCTGTTTGGCGTTTCTCTCGTTGAAGTCTTGGCTGCTCTTGATCATTCCGTACTCGACTGCCAGGTCGATGAGGTCTTGCTTGGTCATTTCTCTTTCCCTTTCCCGTTACCGGCCCTTTTCAGGTGGCCCACTGTGAGGAATTCCCGTTTCCGTCTTGATGATTTATTTGTACACCCAATTAGACTGAGCGTCAATCTTTTTTTGTACTGACAATCAAATTATTTTGGGCGTGAGGTGGAATGACCGAAACCGTTGCGGCGCATGTGCAGCGAGCGGCGCTTGCTGCAGAGATCGAGCTCTACAAGATCGACGCGTCGATCTATGACGGGCAGGCCTACACTTTCGTCAACGATGTGCACGGCTCCGGCGCGAGCGTCGTGTTCGGCGGCGTGACCTACACGCCGATGCCGATCATGTCGGAGGGGTGGCGGCGGTCTGGCCAGGGGCAGTTGCCGCGGCCGGTGCTCACACTCTCGAATGTCACCGGTCTCTTTTCGGCGCTGAACCTGCTCTATGACGACCTGCTCGGCGTGGGGGTCACGCGGACGCGGACCTATGCCTGGGCACTCGACGGCGAGCCCGAAGCCGATCCGAATGCGATCCTGCACCCGATCGATGTGTTCGCCATCGCGCGCAAGCTCCACCAGGACGATGAGATCGTGCGCTATGAGCTGGCGGCCAAGATGGACGTCGAGGGCCGCTCGTTCCCCTCGCGACCGATGACGCAGAATGTTTGTCTGCACACCTATAGGCGCTGGACGGGCAGCGCATTCGATTACTCGCAGGCAAGTTGTCCTTATGTCGGCGCGGTCTACCGCACGCGCACGGGGCAGCCGACCACGGCAGCGAACGACCAGTGCGCCAAGACGCTGCCCGAATGCCTGGCGCGGTTCGGCGTGTCGGCCGATCTCGGCTTTTCGGGCTTCCCGGGGATTGATCGTGTTCGGACCTGAGGTCGAGGCCGCCGCCGCGGAACACGCGGTCGCGGAATGGCCGCGCGAGAGCGTCGGCTATGTGATGGGCGGCGCCTATGTCCCGCAGGCCAATATTGCGGCCGATCGCGTTAAGGAATTCCTTGTTGCCGACTCGGCGTGGTCGGACGATGTGCAGGCGGTCGTGCATTCGCACATCTGTTTCGGCTCCGTCGATCCGATCCGTCGTGCGCCGGGGAAGTCGGACATGCTGGCGCAGCTATCGGCGGCCGTACCGTTCGGCATCGTCGCGAGCGACGGCAAGGCGGCAACGCCGATTCTTTGGTTCGGCGATCATGTGCTCGACGAGCCACTGATCGGCCGCGATTTCGTACCGGGGGTGATGGACTGCTACGAGCTCGTCCGCGCTCATTACTGGCAGGCGCGCCGGATCAGACTCAAGAGCTTTCCGCGTGACGTGGATTGGGACGAGCGCGGCGAGGACTTGCTGATGCGAGGATTTGCTCAGGCTGGCTTTGTGCAGGTCGCGCCGGAGCAAGCGCGGCCAGATGATGGGCTGCTGATGGCCATCCCGGGCGGCCGGGTCAATCACTGCGGCGTGCTCTTGGGCGACGGCACGATGCTGCATCATCGAGCGGACCAGTTCTCGCGGCGTGAACCGTGGTCGGGAGGGTGGCGGCGGCTGACCCGGATGGCGGTGCGGTATGTCGGTTGAGCTCCGCACCATCTATCTGCACGGCGCGCTCGGCAGGCGCTTCGGCCGCTGCTTCCGCCTTGCGGTGGCAACGCCGGCCGAGGCCGTGCGGGCGCTGAGTCTCCAGCTCGATGGTTTCCGTGCGGCGCTGCGCGAGGGCCTCTATCGCGTCGTGGCGGGCGCGCCTGGCCGGCGGCGGGAGCGGGGTGAGGATGAAATGACGGTCGGGTTCTCGCATGCGCTGCACATCGTGCCAGTGATCGCGGGCGCGGGCGGTCGCGGTGGCGCCGTCGGCCTAGTCGTTGCCGGTGCCGCCTTGCTCACGGCGGCATTTGCCGCGCCGCTGCTGCTCGGCGGCGGACTGCTCGGGTCCGCAACCATCTTCGGCGTCTCGACACAGACGATAGGTCTTGTCGGCGCCTCGCTCGCGCTCTCGGGCGTCTCCGCACTGTTGGCGCCCAAACCAAAACTCGAGGGCGGCACGACGTCGCCGACCGATGAGCGCTTCGAGTCCTTCATGTTTGGAGGCTTGCCTGATCGGCCGATCGCGGGCCGGCCTGTGCCCGTGAATGTCGGGTTATTCCGCGTCACCTGCATCCGCGTGTCGGTGCAATTGAAAAACGTCCGTCTCGCCTGATCGACACATCAGATGAAACCGTTGATCATGGGCGCTGGCGGTGGGAGCCCGCCACCGCCGCCGCCACCAACGGCGCCGGTCGAGGCGCCGAATACGCTGCGGTCGAAATCGATCGCGGATATTCTGTGTGTCATCGGCGAAGGGCCGATCGTGGTGCCGGACGATCTGCACAAGCAAATCTATCTCAACGGCGTGCCGCTGCAGTCGAGCGACGGTACGTTCAACTTTGCGAATGTGTCGGCGTCGATCGCTCTCGGCTATCCCGATCAGGCGTATATTCCCGGCACGGCCGCGGCGGAGACCGCCATCGGTGTGCGTGTCAAGGTCACGGCGGCGACGCCGATCGTGCAGGCGATCAGCGATCTGACGGCGACCGCGGCGCGCCTGGCGATCACCATTCCGGCGCTCGTCCAGAGCGACCCGAACACCGGCAATCGCAATCCAAGCTCGGTCGCGTTCGTGATCGATGTGCAGCCGCACGGCGGCTCCTACGCGACCGTTGTCACCGATACGATCGCGGGCAAGTGCATCTCGCCGGTGCAGTTCGACTATGATTTCCCGCTGGCGGGCGCGGGGCCGTGGAATGTGCGCGTGCGTCGGCTCACGCCGGATTCGACCAGCAGCAATCTGCTCAACGAGACGCATTGGACGTCGCTGAGTGTCATCCGGGATTATCGTCTCGCCTATCCCGACACAGCGATGCTGCGCTTGAGGATCGACGCCGAGCAGTTTGCCGGCTCGTTCCCGACCATCGAGTATCAGGGTCAATTCCTGATACTCGAAATCCCGTCCAATTACGATCCGGTCGCGCGGACCTATGACGGCGTCTGGGACGGCACGTTCAAAACGGGATGGACCGACAATCCCGCCTGGGTGCTGTGGGCCGTCCTCACCAATGACCGTTGGGGCCTCGGTCGCTGGATCGACGCCCCAACGGTCGACAAGTGGTCGCTCTATGCCGCCTCACAATGGTTCGACGAGCTTGTCAGCGACGGCAAGGGCGGGACCGAACCGCGATTCACGTTCAACGGCTCGTTCGAGAGTTCGGCAAAAGCCTATGACGCCATTGTCGCGCTCGCCGGCGCATGTCAGGCGATGGCCTATTGGTCGAGCGGTGCGGCGCATCTTGTAGTCGACAAGCCTGACGATCCGGTCAAGCAGGTCGGGCCAGCGAATGTGGTCGACGGCAAGATCGTCTATCAGGGCAGCGATCTCGCGACACGGCCGACCGCGGTTCATGTCACCTGGCGCAATCCCGACAACAGCTACAAACGCGCGGTCGAAGCTGTCGAGAACCCGGACAGGATCGCGTTGCACGGGGTGCGCACCAAGGAGGTCGCGGCGCTGCTGTGCACGTCACAGGGCCAGGCGGCTCGCATCGGCCGCTATGAGCTTGAGACGGCATGGTCCGAGACGCAGACGGCGAGCTGGGGCACCGGCGCCGACCAGCACGATCTCTTGCCCGGCGATCACGTCGAGGTTGCCGATCCATCGGTCCAGGGGTTTCGCCGCGCCGGCCGACTGCTCGCCATCGACGGCGCAACCGTGACGCTCGACGATGCGGTGACGATCGAGAGCGACCAGACCTATGAGTTGCGGGTCGTGGACGAGACCGGTGCGCTGCAATCGCGCACCGTCACCAATGATCCGGGCGACGCGAGCGTGCTGTCTATCACCTCGGCATTTTCCCCGCCGCCGATCATCGGCGCGGTGTGGCAACTGCTCGGCAGCAATCTCGCTCCGCGTCGCTTCCGCGTGCTTGCAATCGAGGAGGGCGGTGACGGGAGCTATGGCGTCACGGCCGTGCTGCACGATCAGCACAAGCAGGCGCGCATTGAGGGCGGCCTCATTCTCGATCTACCGGATTTCACGGGCTATGGCGCGGGGCCGATCGCTGCGCCGACCGACCTCATGATTGATGAGACAATCGAGCGGTTGCCCTCGGGTGCCTATCGCCATCGCGTGACGTTCGGCTGGGCGCGTCATCCCGATCCGCGGGTGGTGCGCTACGACGTGCAGTATCGATTGATTGGTGCCGCGAGCTATAGCTCGGTCGGATCGGCGGTCGGCACGATTGCCGAGCTCGATGAGCTCGGCGCGTCCGCCTATGAGTTTCGCGTCCGTGCCATCGGGTATGATGGTGCGGTATCGCCTTGGTCAACGCCAATCGCGGCTGCATTCGTCGGCCTTCAGGCCGCACCGCCGGACGTCGCAGGGCTCTCGGTCAACGTCCTCGATGCGACAGCGTTGCTGGCGTGGGAGCCGGTGACCGTCGCCAACCTATCGCACTATGAGGTGCGGTATTCCGCGAACGCGGCGGCGAATTGGGAATCCATGGTGCCGATTGCGCCGCGCGTGTCGGGAGCGTCGATGCAGACGGCTGTGCGCACCGGTATTTATGCCGTCAAGGCGGTGACGGCGCAGGGTGCGCGATCCGTCAATGCTGCGATCGTGATCACCAATGTGACGGGGCTCACGATCAACATTGTTGAGACGCTTGTCGGTGATCCGGATTGGAACGGCACGCTTGTTGACGTGATTGTCGACTCCTCGCGGCAGGCCATCCGTTTGGCGCCCGATGTTGGCGACTTCTTTGTCGATCGCACCGACGTGTTTGATAAGGATGATGTATTCGACACATATGCGGTGAAGAGTAGCGGGACATTCACCTGGCCCTATTTCGATCTGGGTGAGAGATTCACCAGTCGCGTCACGGCCGATCTCGATGTGTTCGGCGAGCGCACGACCGAGGACATCTGGGCCGAGCCGGACGTTTGGGCGCTCACCAATATCTGGGGCGACGATCCGACCGGCTGGGATGCCCACCTGGAAATCCGCACCACCGACGATGATCCGGGCGGAGCACCGTCGTGGTCCGATTGGCAACGATTGGTCGTTTCTGATGTACGGGCGCGGGCGATCCAGCCGCGCCTTGTGCTCAAGAGTGCGGAACAGACGGTGACGCCGATCGCCAAGGGCGATGTGATTATCGATATGCCGGACAGTGATCGTCGGGGCGCCGACATTCCGATCGATGTGAGCGGCACGCGCATTGCGTTCGATCAGGCGTTTCGTGGTCCGACTCGGCCGTCGATCGTCGTCACCGGTATTGAGGGTGCTGCACCCGGCGATTGGCCGGAAATCACCAATGTTGATCGCACGGGATTCGACATCACCGTGCGCGACGCTGCGAGCGTCGCACAATCCGGCCGGTCGATCGACTATCATGCAAAAGGTTATGGAGCGGTGATCACACCATGAGCCAAGCCGCCACATGGAGCGTTCCGCTTGCTGGACCCGGTAGCATGTCGGCCTATGCCGCGCGTGCCAGGCCGAGCTTTGACGCGCTTCTCACGCTGCATTCAGGTGCGTCGCGGCCGAGCTACGCCGTCGCGCACATGATGTGGCTCAAGATCGTGTCGGGGTCGGCATGGGAGCTGCACGTCCACAACGGCACGACCGACATGTTGATCGGGACGTTCAATCCGATCACCGGCACGTTCGTCCTCAATTCTCTTGCGCTTGGCTTTCCAACTGCGGCTGTGGCGCGCAATGACGTCACTTCGCTCACGCTGATCAATGGTCGGATCGTCGCCTCGCAAGAGGTCGAGGGCCAGGCGCAGATCGCGCTCAGGGGTAAGCTGTCAGGCGATGGTGATGCCGCGGCGATCCGCTGGTCGAACGGCGTCACCGGTGCCCAGCAATTCAAGATGCTGGCGCAAGGGACGGCCGCGCTACGTCTGCTCGATGGGGCCGATGCCGAAGCGCTCAAGCTTCTGGCGACCGGCGATGTGGAGAGTGCGCTCTGGGGCAAGCTTGCCGAACAGATTGTCCCGCCGGGCACAATCATATTCGGCCCGTGGACCAGCGCGCCGGCTGGGTTTATCGTCGCGAATGGCGCATTGTTGTCGCGCGTGACCGATGCCCGGCTATGGGCGAGCGCTCAAGCCCGCGGCAAGCTGGTGGCCGAGGCTACATGGTCGGCGGGTGCCTATGGCGCCTTTTCGACCGGCGACCTGTCGACCACCTTCCGCATCCCGCACATCGACGGTTATTTCCTCCGCGGCGTGTCCGATGAAATTACCTATGCGATCGGAACCTATCGCGCCGACGCGAATAAGTCCCATACCCATGGTATGGAGAGTGCTGGCTCTCATGCCCACGGCTATAATAGATCATATAATAACAATGTCATAAACTTCTATGGCGAGGCATATCCTAACCATGCCAACAGTGGTGAATACGGGTCCAATACGGCTGTGGCTGGGGATCACGATCACCTGGTGATCGCAGACGGTGCGGCGGAAGCCGAGCCGCGGAATATGCCGATGTTGGCGTGTATCAAAAGGTAATGGAGAGGGACGGAATGCGCGAGCCGATTAAAATTACGCGACCAAAAATATACCTATTCGATCCGCGGACAAAAGAGTTCCGCGGCGAGTCGAGGCCAGACATTTGTCAAGCGTCCCTGGCGCGCGATGAGGTTCTGTTCCTTTATCCTGGCTTTTCGACGGAAATGCCGCCGCCGGAGACTCCGCGCAGATTTGTTGCAGTGTGGGATGGCAACGATTGGAGGCTGAGGCCCGATCATCGCGGTGAGACGTGGTGGCAGGGCGATCGGGCGGTGCACATCGCCGATCTGGGTGACCCGTCTGAGTTGGGGTTGACGGCAGAGCCGCCGCCACCGGAGGAACCGGTGCCGCCTGATCCAATCGTGGAGCGCAAACACGCGCTATTGGCGAGTCTCAATGAGGTATCGGCGCTAGGGGCCAGCTATGTCGCAATCAAGCAGCCGGTGCCCAAGCACATCGTGGATGAGCACGCCGCGCTAGCCGCCGAGCTGCACAAGCTCATGACGTCACGCTAATGGCCCAAGCGACCAATCTCACGAGTGGCGTCCCGCAGGCTCCGCCATTCGACACCAATGATCTCGTCGCGCTGTTGTTAGCGCTTGTCACCGAGCATTCGGGTGCCGCGCGACCTGCCGTCATCACGGCAGACGGATCCGGACGGTGGACCAAGGTTGTGAGCGCCACCGCGTGGGAGCTCTATTACTATGACGGTACGCAGGACGTGCTGATAGGCACGATCAATCCGACGGATCACACATGGACGCCGGCCGGGCTCGTGGTGACTGGACGAGGCGTCGGCGAGAAACTGTTTTTCGCGGTATCGTGTCGCTAAAAATAAGGGGTTTTGTCCATGGCATCTGATCCGGTTTTTATCGGAGTGCCCAAGACGTGGATGGCCGCAATCAGCATCGCGAACGCCAACCGCGATGGGACGGGTACGATTGTCAATGTTGTGACGGCGGGGGCGAACGGATCGCGTGTCGATAAGGTGCGGATCGTCGCCACCGGTGCGGTAACCGCTGGTGTTGTGCGGTTGTTCCTGCATGACGGAACACACACGCGGCTACTGAGAGAGATCATGGTGTCGGCGACCACGCCGAGCGAGTTGGTTGAAACGTTTACACAGGACGTCGATTTTGCCGACGGCTCGGCGTTACCGAATGGGTGGTCGCTGCAGGCAGCGACGCATAATGCCGAGGGTTTCAACGTCATCAGCTTCGGCGGCGACTTCTGATGACCGGCAATAGACGTATCTCGCACGGCGCGCGCGCGCTCGATCGCGTCAGCCGCTTCGGTGGCCGGCTGCGCGCGTCGCGCGAACTGTCGTGGCGGCCGGTCGACGGCGATTTCTTCGTGCTTGTTGGCACGACGACCATAGAGCGGTTGCCGTCACAGCCGGCCGGAGAGGTGACGTTCTACTGCGAGGGTAGCCCGACTTTCACGCACTCGGCGCACCTTACAGTGCCGGGTGCGAGCGACTATACCGCGAGTGCGGGTGACGTGCTGCGGCTGCTATCGCTTGGGTCGGGTGTCTGGGTGCTGGCAACCCTGCCCTATGATGGGTCGGTCCCGGCGGCCCCGGCGGGCGCGGCCGATGGCCTGTTCAATAAGACTGACTGGCAGTCGGTCGGGTTCACTCGCACCGGCCTTGGGACGGTGGCAATCAAGGCCGGCACGAAGATCGAGTTGAACGGCACGGTCTACAGCTACGACGCCGACACGGCGGTCCAGATGCCGACGCACAGCGTCGGAGCGTATTTCATCTATCAGTGTAATGATGGCTCGATCCGTGGCGACGCCAGCGCGATCGCGCCGGTCGGGTTCGATGCGACCACGAGCCGCCAGATCGGCGGCTACTATTATGGCCCGGGCGGGTTGGCCACCGGGTATAATACCGGCGGAGATACCACGCCCCAAATCCTCATCCCTACTATCTGGGACCTGAAATTCCGACCATCGGTCCACGACCGCCGCGGTTGGTCATTCACTGGCTCGGGCTGGGTGAGTTTATGGCCACTGGGTGTCAATTGGATTGTCGATGGCGTCTCCGCCCACGGTGCGACGATCGCCGACGGGGTATCGCCGCCAAAGATTCCCCTGTCGCGCGGCGGTGACGGTACCGCAGCCTATGGCAGCCTAACGCAATGGGAGGCGGACGAAGTGTATCGCAGCGCCGGGGCGCGGCTGTTGGACCCGCTGGAATTCGCCGCTGCGGTGTTCGGCGTCGTCGAGGGGACGTCGTGTGGGAGCGATCCGGTCACGACGCAGCTCGATGCTCCGAGGACATCGATGTACATGTACCAGGCCGCCGGCAATATGTGGGTCTGGGGCCGGGACTTCTCGACGCGCTGGGACGGCACTGGCGGCTGGGCTTGGCGCAGCAATACCGGCGGCCGCGGCCAGCTCCATATCGGCGGCGATGTCAATTTCGTTGCCGCGCTTCTCGGGGGCGCCTGGCACGCCGCCGCGGACGCCGGCTCGCGCGCGGCGGCCTGGCACTTCTGTCCCTGGAACTCGAACTCCAGTGTCGGGGCGCGCGGCTACTGTGACCACGTATGCCACATTTAGTTGGAGATCGGGCGATGATCATCAACACGCGCGCGGACCTGGAGGCGCTGCGCGGCACGCCGGACTGGCCGGTCGCGCTGCGGCTGCTGGCTGGCTCCACCGTCGGATGGCGGCGCCCAGAGGGTGCGCCGGCCTATGAGCGGAATGCTGACACATCGGCTCTTGATCGCCTCGGCATGACGCCGACGGAGCTGCAGGCCGAGCTGGATGCGGCGGGGATCGTCATCGATCCGCCGCAGCCTCCTCCGTTGCGAGAGGTGCCGCCCGAGCCTCCGCCATCGTTTCTCGCGCGCGATCTGCTCGCGCTGTTGACGATCGTCGATCGTCGCGCGATCGGCGTCGCAATAGCGGCTGACGATGAACTCCTCCTGCTCTGGGAGGGGCTGCTCGGCCAGGGTGAGGCGCCGATCCGCACGACGGCACAGCGCTTTCAGCGTGGCTGGGCCGGCCTGTCGGCTGCGCTCGGTGGAGCGCGCGCTGACGAGATCGCCACTGCGCTCGGCATTGTGCCGCCAGCGTCTTAGCACGGCGCGCGATCGCGGCTGCGCGATTGTGCGGACCCCAACAATAGTGACGTACGCGTTGAGCGTACCGCGCCCGGCCGGATGCCGGGCAAATCTAAGACACATCAAGGAAAGGATAACGCCATGAAAGGATGGCGCACTTTGGCGTGGGGCCTGGGTATGGCGCTCGTGCCTGCGGGCCTGCAATATCTCGGGGGCGTTGATTGGACTCAGTATGTCAGCCCGACTGTGGCGTCAGTTGTCGCGGGCAGCATCACTGTGCTGCTGCGTGCATTTACCAATACGCCGCTCGGCCATTCGCGATGAACCCGCTCCTCCCGTTCATCGGCGCACTACTGCGAGGCGCGGCCCAACGGGCCGCGCCATCGCCTCGGACCACGTCTGCGCGCAGCAGCGATGAGCGCGCTGCGATGCAGTTGGTCTCCCTCGTTGATGCGCTGACGCGCACCGGCGCCGCCTCGACACCTCGCAAGCCTGCACCTGCACCGAGAGTGCTAGCGTGGCTGCCGTTCATGTTGTTCTCGGGCTGCGTGATTGCCCTCGGTGTAACCGCGTACGGTATTTCCACGCTTAACACAGCGGCGGCGACGCTGGGCGGCGTGACGCTCGGGGCGATGCTTTCGCTGCTTGGAGCGTCAATCTTTTACTGGACGGGGACGTCTCATGGGTCGTGGAGTAAGAACCCATTCGGTGAGCCGGTTGATCCGCCGCAGGTTATTCCTCCCTTTGAATCACTCGACCGCGAGCCGACTACTCTCGACACTGACGATCCGGATGATCGCGATCTCCCGCCGGGGATAGGTCGATCGACTCCCGACGGCACGCAATTTCAGCGCCGCGATATCCCCTACGACGGTCGCTACGCGCCGGTGCGGTATAACTGCTTCGGTGCTCACTGGCCGGCAAAGCACTCGCACCTCTTCGGTGCGACCGGCTACGGGAAGCTTAGGGACGGCAACCGGATCACCCGCTTCCCGCACGCCATCAACGGCATCGCCGCCACGATCAGCCTGTTGCGCCGGCTCTATGCCGGCAAGTCGTTCCGTGAGGCCGGCTCGATCTGGACGACAGGCCAGCCGGGCACCAGCATGCGCGGCAAGCCGGGCTGGGATCGCGCCGGTATACTAACCGCGGCGATGATCGATGAGGGCACGCCGGAGTTTTTCGACTTTCTCGAAGGTCTCGGCCGTAACGAAGCAGGCGCCCAATACAACATCTCCCGCGATTACTTGCGGATGGGCTGGGAGATGTTCAAGGCGGGGAGCGCAGATGCTTATCTCGACGGGTTTGATGCGGCTGGCGCTGACGACGCTGTCACCGGGGAGGATCTGCTTGAGCTTGCGCGCACCTATATCGGCGGCCGGTATGTGCTTGGCGCTCGGGTCCCGAAAGACCATCCGGATTATCCGAAAGATGGCGGCATGGACTGCGCCGAGTTCGTCTCATACCTGATCGCTCGTCTGACCGGGCGGCTGTACGGGTGCACCAACAATAATGCACCGATGCGCGTGGCCGATGCGTATACGGGTTCGTTTTGGCGCGATGTGCACGAGCTCGGCGTTGCCATCTCAGTGCAGGAGGCTGCGGCAACTCCGGGCGCATTCCTGCTGCGGCGGCCTGGCCGATCGGGCATCGGCCACATTGCACTGAGCGATGGCAAGGGCGGCACGCTCGAGGCCAAGTCGACGCGCGCTGGGATCGTCGCGGATAAGATCGGCGGTCGCCATTGGGACATTGGCGGCCTCGTGCCGTGGATCGCATACGATGGCCATGAGCCGATCGATGTTTCGGCGCCGGCAACCATCTACGCCATCGGTCAACCCAACATGCGCAAGGCCAAGGTCGAGGAGATCCAGCGGGCGCTGCAGCAGGCCGGATACTCACCAGGCGACGTCGACGGGGGGTTTGGGCCGAAAACCGAAGCGGCAGTGATGAAGTTTCAAACTGCGCGCGGCCTCGTCATCGACGGCGAGGTCGGACCGGAGACGGCCGGCGAGCTTGGGGTCACGCTGCCATAGTCGACATGAAGGACTTGGGCGCGGCGCTTGGATTCGTAATCGGCGTTCCGCTCGCTATCTTTTTCACCGTCGCGCTGCTGTTGTTGGGGCACGGGTTGGGGATCGCTGCTCGCGCTCCCGATCACGCCGCTTGTCTGCGTCGCGATCGGCTCAGCGCTGGATCGTGGGTTGGTCCCATGATCGGCGAGCTGATCCTCTGCGCCTCGATCGCGCTGGTCGTCATGATTCCCGCGTGGGCGGATGATCCGCGCGAGGTGGTGCGGATGATCCGGCGGCGGAAGCCGTTGTAACAAACGGTCAAAAAGTACAATCGCCTGCCGGTGGATTACAAAAAAGGACAATCGCGATGACCGGTTTGGTCGAATGGCCTATGCTGCTCACGATCGTATCGTGCATCGTCCTCACGGTCGGGATCACGGGAGCGATCATCATTCGCGTGTTCACTTGGGTCTACGCGGACTCCAACCAGCACCGGGCGAGGGCGGATGACCTCCATCGCCAGATTGGCATGCTACGCACCGAGGTGGCTCAGACCTATGTCACCCACCACGCTCAGAACATCATCAAAGAAGCGATCGACCAGCGCGGCGATCATTTAGAGAATGCCGTCAACAGGCTCTCTGACTCGGTCGATCGGATGACGGAAAAGCATGACCGCTCGATCGGCGAACTCGTCAAGGCGCTGGCGGCGAAGGCAGCGTGATCATGACGCCGCGCGATCGAGCCGATCCGCGAGCGCCAAGAGGTTCTTCGACCGTCGGCGGCAAATGGCGGCGAGGTCGGCACGCACATCGGGCGGCTGCATGGTGCCGGACGCCCAGCGCTGGACCGTCCGCAGCGCCACCTTGAGGTCGGCGGCGAGCGGCGTCTGCCACTCGGGCCCGTAGATGATCTCTGCGGCGCGCACCAGGTCATCGAGTGGCATGCGCGGCGGCCGCGGCGCCGGTTGATCTCGATCGCTCATGCGGCGAGGCGTAATCCGTACCGCGAGCGATCGCAAGCTGATCATGTCAGCATATCCCCGAGCAGATCGGCCGCGGGCGTCAGGTGTGATGTGATCAGATGAGCATACACTTGCTCGGTCGTCGTCGTCGATTGATGGCCCAGCATTGCGCTGGTGATCGCCAGCGGGAGTTGACCTTCGCCGAGCAGCCAGGTGGCTGCGGTATGGCGTAGGACGTGAGCCGTCACGCCAGGGAGGTCGGCGTCGGCGGCGGCCTCCCGCATCATCTGTTCGACGGCCGTGCGCGACAACGGAACAACGCGCTCTTCGTTTGCGCGCCGGCGCGCTGCAGCGAGCTCGCGGGCGAGTAGTGCGGACATCGGCACGATCGCACGTTTCTTGCGCCGCGCGGCTTGCGGGTGCGGGGCACGAAAGTCGATAATGGCGCGGCGTAAATCGACCCGGTCCCAGGTTAGATCGAGGATCGCGGCGCGCCGGGCGGCCGTCGCGAGAGCGAGCAAGACAAAGAGATACAGGCGCGCCGGGCAGCAGCGTAGCAATCGCTGCGCTTCGGCGGCTGAGAGCCAGCGGTGACGACTGGGCGCTGCGGTGGGCAGCGCCACATAGGGTTGGTAGGCTATGTCGCCGAGCTTCCAGGCGCGGTTGACCGCCGCGCGCAGAACAATCAAATCACGTCGGATCGTACTGTCGGTGACGTGGACGCGTCGTGCTTCGCGGTAGGTTACCACCGCTGCAGCCAGCGCTGCGCGATCGGCAGCGTCCGTCATGCCGATGATCTCGGCCATTTTGGCAGCCGATCTCGTCAGCCGATCTACGTCGATGACGACGGGTCGGCGCTCTGCGGCATATGCGTCAAGTGCGGCTGCGATCGTAATCATCGTGCCGCCATGATGCGCTCGACCAAGGCACGGTTGGAGAGCGCGGCAATGAGCTGCTCCACCGAGATGGTTGTGCCCATGGTGTTGTGACAGTGGTGCTGTACTACGTTGCGGATGTCGCGCATATTCTCGATGAATCGGTCTGGGATGTAGAACCAGGTGCCCGGCATGCCTGAGCCGTGCCAGAACCAGATTTGGTGCCGCCGCCGCCAGTAGTTTCGGACGGGGCGGTAGCCGGCGTCGCCGTAACCGTCCCCCGCGCCGAACGCGATGGCGAGCCGCCGCGGGGCGTCGGGGTCGTCGCGGACCTCCGGCCGGATCATCCGTATGGGCGGCGGCCGGCCATCCACATAGGATGCATACCAGTAGCTTTCGACGGTCATGGAGCCTCCGTGGGCCGGTGCAGCAATGTCGCCGCGCCGGCCCGACTCTTCTAAGGGGGGGGGATTACTCGGTCATGCCGAGCGCGTCGCGAGCAACGTCGCGGATGCCGGCGATTGCGGCGCGCAGCTCGTCGGCGCCGAGCGCTTGGCCGGCCTTAGCGTCGGTGAGATAGCGAGCGGAGGCCTCGATGCGGGACAGCGCATCGTGGAGGTCGGTCGCGGACACGGCGCGTCCGAGGGCGCGGAGCGCGAGGGTGTTGTCCTCGCGGCGGACGCGCCAAGTGCCATCCTCGTCGCGGAACGGCTCGATCTCATCGAGGCGACCAAGGTATTGGTCGACGACGATAGCGAGCGTCTCCTCGCCGAGCCGGAGCCGGACCAGCCCCTCGGTCGACGACCGGACGACGAGGTAGAAATTGCGGCGGTTTTTGCGCGCCGTCGCCTCAAAGAGTCCGGGCTGACTCACGGAACCGCGCCAAAACTGGCGCTTGTAGCCTGTCTTCGGATCACGGCCGAGAATCTTGGCGACCCACGGTTTCACGCGGTAGTCAGCGTCGCACGGGATCGAAACGGTGTCAGTCATATCGGCCTTCCTTTTGCCGTTGCGGTCGGCCCAATGCCGAGCGCCTATGTGTCGTATTTATAGCGACACAGTGAGCATTCGTCAAGAGGGGTAATCAAGGAGAATCGGCAGCCCGCTCAGTTTCCCGCCGGCCCCGGCCCCGTTTGCTCATCGCTGGTTCTCCAAATAGCGCTGCGCAAGAAGCTTGATCCGGCTCTCGTCGGTCTGCACCTGCTCGATCCCTTTCATGGGGTCGGTGATGCCGCGGGACTGCATCGTCTTGAGCCCGAGCACCGTCGCCATGGCGGGATCGCTGCCGCCGTCGGCGTATGGAATGACGGCATTGACCGGCCAGCGTTGCTGGCCGAGCCGACGCAAGCGCCAGATCAATTGCTCGATCACCTGGGGCGACCAGTCGAGCTCGCCCACGACCAGGGTGTTGCAGACAGCCTGCAGGCCATCGAGCCCGGCACCGGAACGCAGCGAGATCATCATCATGCGCGAGCGCCCTGAGATGAATGCCTGCTTGGCTTTGTCCTTTGCCGACGGGCTTTCGCTGCCCGTGTACATGACCGGATTGAAAGCGGCGAGCTCCTGTTGCCAAATCTCATATACCTGCCGGTGCCACCCCGCGAGCAGGACCGGCTCCCCGTCCGCCATCAGCATGCGGACATAGGCTGCGACGTGGCGTGCTTTTGCGAGGCCAGTAATTCGCCGCGCTGCGGCGTCGAGCTCACGCGCCGCTTGGCCGCGCTCGACGAAACTTCCCGTCGTCACCTTGATGGCGAGCTTACGGCACAACTCCAGCGAGTCGGCCTCCACCTCGTGATCGTAGGGAATATCGACGACGAGGCGGTTCGGCTGCGGCAGCGCATCGCCAAGCTCGGCCTTTACCTCTTCGTCGTCATAGGCGCGACGGATGACGATATTCTGTTCGCGGAGATAGGTCCCCAGAGCGTCGGGGTCCTTGACGATCCACTTGTCCGCTCCGCCCCGCAATACACACCATTCCCGGCAGAACTCCGACCAAGACCCGAGCGCCCCCGGCGCGACGTAATCGAGCACGGCATACATCTCGTCGCCGTAATTGTAGATGGGCGTCGCCGTCAGCCCGAGCACGACTTCTGCCGCAGAGATGAATGCCCGCGCCGCGCGCCCTTTCGCAGCTCTGTCGCCATGGCGGAGTGATTGGATTTCATCGAGAATGACGAGGCGGAAGATCCCTTTTCCCGCGACGTCGACCCACCCTGCGATGTTCGAGTAGCGGAAGACGTACACGTCTGCCGACGGCAGATCATATGGCGTGGTACTGTTGATGAGATGGGCGCGCAGGTTCGAGTATTGCTCGATGCGCTCGACCCATTGCGAGCCGAGATGCGGCTCGACGATCACGGCCGCGGGGAACCGCCCGGCGCGGATTAGCGTGCCGATGCCGGTCACCGTCTTGCCCAACCCGCCTTCGTCGAGGACGAGAAGGCGACTGAGCCTTATCGTTAGTTCGATAGCTTTTTCCTGAAACTTGAAGGCGCGCTTTCCCGGGTTGAGCCGCGTCGGCTCGCCCGGACGCCAGGTCGGCAGCAGAATGGTCTCGATCTCATCGCGCTCGCGCTCGAAGCGCTGCCGGCCGTCGGTCAGCCGTCGGCGGTCGGCCTTGCTCATCTGCATCGGATAGCGGCTGGTGAACCAGTCGAGGTCCGAGCACATCATTGGTGTGTCGGAAAAGGTGAAGGTCCCGGTTCGCGCCTTGTCGATCTGCGCGAACACGCCCTTCAGCCGCAGGGCGACATGAGGTGGGATCTCCGTCATGATCCACCAGCCGCTGGACGCGTTAAAGCGCAGCTTGCCGTAGGTCGGGCGAGGGCGCCGGTCGGCGGGATCAATGATGGTGGCAACATCGCTCATAGCCAGGCGCGCCCCAGGTCGACCAGCATCGCGCGCTTGCCGTTGATCAGGGCCGGCAAGGCAAGCGGCGCGGCCGTGGCGAGCACGATCCCGGTGACCTGGTCGTGCTGGCAGTAGCGCTCGCATTGGCGATAGATGGCGAGCTTGCCTCCGTGAAGCTTCACCTCGATCGCGATGCCGGCGCTGTCGTTGCTCTCGTTCAGCCAGAAATCGACGACGTCCTTCGCGCTCAGGCGCTTTTCACGCGCGAAGGCGGTCGCGCCGAAGCGGTCCTCCAGCAATACCTCGATCGCATCCTGCAGGTCCCGCTCGCAACCAAATGGAAGGCGCCGTCCGGAGAGCAGGGCGATAATCTCGTCGACCTTGGCGGTCAAGTCCCGTTCTTTGTCCGCGTTCGCCAATTCGAGCAGGACGTCAGCGTGACAGGGCTCATCGAGTACGCACCAACAAGCGAGGTTCTGCCCGCGGAGTGGCGCGATATAGGATTCAAACTCGGCTGGATTCTCGCGTCTTCTTTGTTCCATCAACTCGCCGAACCACTTCACCTGTACGCGCGGGTCGCGCACATCGTGGCGGCAAAGCGTCAGTGACTCGTCAAAGAACCCGCGCGCCCGGCCGCTACCCGGATAGTATGGATTGCCCCAACGCCCCGGCCGCGCCACGCTGACCGCCGTCAATCCGTTCATCGCAAGCGAATGGGCTTGCAGGTTGAACCCCTTGCGGCGCGATAGCTGCAGGCGGACGGGCCGGGTCACAGCGGAAACCCGTCATCGTCGCGGTCGTCATTTTCTTCCGGCGGGGACAGTCGAAAGGCAGAAGGCGGTTCGTATGGCCTGTTAATGCGCAAAGCCGTCGACTGGTCCGTCACCAATGCGTCTCCCACCCATGCGTCGCCGGATCGCCCTTCACCGGGACATCGATGCGGAGCATCTTCGCCCCGAAGCGCTCTTCCTCTCGTGCTCGGCCGGCATGCCGGCGATGCCCGAATATCTCTACGATCGCCCATTCCCAGCCGTCCTCATCGGGATGGATCGTCTCAGTCGTGATGGCTTCTTCTGCGGTTTGGGTCAGCATCGCTTCTTCTCCAGCTTGTCTGTCGTTGATTGATCGCTGCCGGTCATGTCCACCCCTCGGGGAACCCGTTGTGCTCGACGCCATCGAGCAAACGGCCGGCGGCTTTCTTGCCGACGCGGTGCATGTTTGTGGGATTGCATATCGCATCGCCGTCTTCCCCATTCGGGAAGCAATCTGGGTAGCTACGTGGCTTGTGTGCGAATGCCGAACTGATCGACATCGTTCCGACGAAACCGCAATTGCTGACGCAACGAAAATCGTCGAGCGCGGGGTCGCCGAAACGCTCGGGAATGTCGTCTGTCTCGCACGGCGCCCACGCACCCCATTGCTTGAAGAAGAATGGAACATCCGCGCTCGCGCACTGATCGCGGATGCTGCGAGCCCAATCGGGATGCATCGGGCGCGCGCCAGGCCCGCTCTCGCCGCCAACGATGATCCAATCCAGACGCGGATGGCAGTTGCCCGTGAAGACAGGATCACCATCGGGGTCGTCTAACCGGCGATGATTCCAGGTGCCGTCCTTTCGCAGATGTTCGCGACGGTCCTTCCCCCGCAGAGAATCGATGCGCTCGCGACACGAACTGCGATCGACCGCATATTCTCGGGTCGCGCCGAAGAAGCCGCGGATCGACGTCAGATCAATCGGCCTCAACAAGGGCTCGGCAGACAGGAATCGGACCGCAGCCGGTGTGTGCAACAGGTGCGGGATGCGCTCGTCCGCCGTCGCTTGATCCTCGACCGAGACGCCCAGATGGACATTGGGCAGCGGCGTGTGCATGCCGGCCCAACCGCGCTGACCATCGGACTCTGGGGCATACCATCCGGCTCGATTGAGCCCACCGATGGCCCCCATGAGGTCGCCGAGATCTTCCCGACGCGACCACATTCCGTCCACATACTGCCGCATCCTTTCCGCGCGCTTGGTTAGCACCTGGAATCGATGTTGCGGGCACAGCGCCATCACGGCGAAAACTCTATCTATCGCCTCGTCTGGCAGCCGCTCATGAAATAGATCGCTCGTCGAATTAACAAAGATGCGCAGCTGCTTTTTCCAGCGCAGCGGCAACAGCAGTTGAGATTCGATCAGCTCGACTCGACCCGTCCATCGCCCCTTGCCGTTGCGGCGCTCAGCGAAACCGTGACCCCATTGACCCGGCTCTGAAAAGCGTGCTGCCATCACCTCGGCATAGCAGCCGCCGCCGCGCGCACTGCCGCACCCCTCCGATGCGCGCGTACAGCCGCGGATCGGATTCCACGTCGCGTCGGTCCATTCGATGCCGGTGGTCGCGCCCATCACCGCGCCTCCTTGCTGTTCCTCAGAATGGAACCTCATCGCCCATGTCCGCGTGCATGGGCTGCGCCGACCCGTACGCATCTTCCTCGGGTGCGGGCGCGCGCTCGGCGCGGTCGAGCATTGCGATTTCGGATTTAAACGCCTTGCACACGATCTCTGTGCGCGAGCACTCTATCCCTTGCTTGTCCGTGTATTTGCGGGTTTGGATCGCGCCCTGAACGTAGAGCTTCGAACCTTTCTTTACGTATTGCTCGACGACCTTGACCAAGCCCTCGTTGAACACGACGACATGGTGCCATTCGGTTCGCTCGCGTCGTTCTCCCGTCGCTTTGTCGCGCCAAAAACTCGCCGGTCGCCAGCGAGAAGGTCGCAACCGCGTTCCCATCCTGCGTCCTGCGGATTTCGGGATCCTGTCCGACATGGCCGACCAAGATGGCTTTGTTGACGCCGATCATGCTCAGGCCCCTCCGTGCCAAGTCCAGAATCCCTGCGCGCCGCGCGCCGGAATCGGGGGCTCAAACGGGTGGATGTCCGCCAGCGGCCAGGCCCACATGTGATGGTCGATGCGGTTGCTATCCGGACCGCCGCCGAATATTTCGGTGCACTTGCGCGGCTTGAGCAGCTTTGCCGTGCCGAGCATGAAGCCGAGCGGCAGTATCTGACCGGTTGGCTTTTCCGGTTCGCTGACTTCCGGATCGCCGACGAATCGCGGTTTCTTCTGTTGTCGTCGGTAACGCGCGAGCGCGCTCCGATAGGCTGGCATTTCCGCCTCGGCGTCGCTGAGCGCCTTTTCTAATTTTCGCAGCAGCGGGTCGGCGATATCACCGATCACCGCGAAGTGCCGGTAACGGTCGATGATATCCTCAACGTCATCCAGCGTGACCGGGCGCACGCCGGCATGGATGCCGATGCGCTCGTTCTCAAGGGCTGGCTCGCGCTCGCGGTAATCCCACCGTCGAAATTCGTAGGGCTTCGCGCCGATCATGATGAGCGAAGCCCATGGCTGCCACACGGTGAGGGCTTTCATCGTCGCCGCCCTCCCAATATGGACAAGGCTGTTGAAGTCGACATCTGAATCACGACGTCTTCAGCGTCGGCCGCGATGAGCTTCTTCGCGCACCAGACGCACAGTTTTGGCGGCTTCTCCGGGCTGCTTGGAGCTACCCAGATGCGGTCGCCACAATCCCGGCAATGATGGATGACCGCACCCGCCACGCGGGGAACTGGAAGGTCTTTCACGAGGTGGCAGACCACAAGATCGCACTCCCGTGCCTCTCGCTTCGGATCATCCAGAACCTCGAACTTGACCGGCGTGGTCATCGCCTCCTCCAAGGGAAGTTCCGCACGGCCTCGTCGATCATGCGCCGCATATCTGGGTCCACGACCTTGATTGCCGCCGAGGTAGGGCCTGCCGACGAAACGCGAGGCGTGGTCGAATGGCGGAGTTCAGGGCGATTGAGCGCGCGTTGGCGGCGGGAGGTCATTGCGCTCCCCCCTCGACATCGGCTGGATGCGCGAAGAGCACGACGTCGCCATCGTCCCGCATGAAGGAGACGTAGTGATCATGGCCCTCTGAGAATACGCGCGTCGCCGGACTGCCCAAGACCATGATGCGGTCGCCATGGCCGGGTGGGTTCGGAACTCGTCTGACCAATGATCGCCGGAGGAAGTCCGCGAAGGGGATTGCTCCGATTATCTCGCAAAAATCCCGCCAGGCCCTGGCTCTCGCCTTTGCCGGTGATCGCGCCGCGTATTGAGCGGAGCCGTATCCTTCGACCCGGACAGAGTAGACGCCGATAGACTTCATCGTGCGCCTCCCTGGATGGAGGCGGCGAAGCGGCGCTGCTCGTCACGCAGTTCATCCCAGGTCCGCGCCTTGACCGGTTTCCAATTCGGACATGCTCGACCCAGCCAGGTCGAGCCGGGCCTCAGGCAGCGGCACGGTTCGACGCGGCAGCGGCCGTAATTGTCGGCGATGTAGCCGGCGAGGTCGTGGGCCGGACTGGTGGGATCGCCTGCGGCGCGAAAGGGCCTCATCACACGGCGCCTCCCTGGGCGGAGGCGGCGCTGGGTTGCAGCAATCGCAATACTGGCTTAGACAGGCGAGGTGAACAAATGTTCCCTTTTTTGTGGGAATGGCAGGAGCCGTTTGTGGGAAAAATCCTGCGTTTGCGGGTGTAGCTCAATGGTAGAGCAACAGCCTTCCAAGCTGATGACGAGGGTTCGATTCCCTTCACCCGCTCCAGCAATTTCAATCACTTAGCTTGCGTGTGGGAGTGCCAAAAGTTGCACTCTCGGCTGTTGAGTGCAACTTTTCGGCTCGGTTTGTTCCCGCCCGTAGCCACCGCCGCCCGCGCGGCGCTGCTCGGCAGGCTTCGGTGCCCTTCATCTTCCCCGATCCCGATGAGATCAACCGTCATCCTCCGCAGGGTAGGCGAGGTAACGGAGAAAGGCCATGGCGAAGACCTTGTTGAGCGAAGTGGCCCATGCGATGGAGGCGCCAGAGTGCCTCCTGCCACACCTGCCATATCTGCTTCAGGACTTGCCGTCGCTGAGCGGAGCGGAAGACGAAGTCGTCGAGGTGCTGCACGAAGTCGGCTTCCCAAGAGGCGGCGCTGTCCTGGATCTCGGAACCGGACGAGGCGACATAGCGATCCGGGTGGCGCGAGCGTTCGATGCCGAGGTCACAGGCGTAGACGCTCACCCGCCGTTCATCGAGATCGCGCGGCAGTCGGCGAAAGAGGCGGGGCTGGAACGGCGCTGTAGATTTGTGGCGGCCGATCTGCGCAAGTCGCTCGCCCAACCAGCACGCTTTGACGCCGTCTTGATGATCGCGGTCGGACCGGTGCTCGGCGATTCTGCCAAGACCATGAGTATGCTTCGCGCCGTCGTGCGCGATGGTGGCTGGATTATCATCGACGACGCCTATCTGGAAGGCGGCGTGCCGCCAACAGCGGCCTATGAGAATTATCTGGAACGGGAAGCCATGGAGGCCGGGCTGACACAGTTCGGCGATGAAATCGTCGCGCGGCGGACACGAAGCCCTGCTGGAAGGTTGTTCAATGCGCTCGCTCTAGAGACCATTCCCAAGCGCGCCGCGGTACTCGCAGAGCTGCATCCGGAGCTAGAAGGGGCGATCAACCAGTATGTCGCCAGACAGATTCAGGAAGTTGCCCTGATGGACGGCCCGGTGGTCCCGACACTGTGGGCGATCCGGAAGGCTGACGCTTGAGATTACACGGCACATCGCCTCAAACTGCCTAATACTATTTCCGGCTTACTGTTTCGGTGACGAACCATGCTGTGGCTTGAGGGCCTTACTCCCTCCCCCGCGCCGAACGCGGGTATTCCCGTGTTCGGCTCCGTTTTGAGTGGGCGAGAGTTGGGGAGGAGGCACTCCAGATGAGGCACTTGCCGGCCATGCGTCTTGTTGGACGGGCCCCCTCCCGTCTCGCTTCGCTCGACTCCCTCCCCCGCTTGCGGGGGAGGGTTGGGGAGGGGGCAATTTGAACCTATGAACTCCGTTAATTCCCGCGAAAGCGGGAATCCAGTCTTGACAGAACATCCTGGGTCCCCGCTTGCGCGGGGACGAACGGATCGACTCCCCTCCCGGCGAGCACGCAGCCAAGTTTACACAGGCTGCGCAAGCTTGCCTGCGCCGCTCGCCGACCTCCCCCTTTCAGGGGGAGGTAATAGGACTTAAGCCAGAAGCAATCACTCGGAAAGCGTATAACGTCCCGCGTGCCGAATGCGTGGGAGGAGCACCTCCATAAAGCTCCGGCCGTTCTTGACGGCATCGCGGAAAGACAATTCAACACAATCCAACCGTCGGCTTTGTGCCGGTCAGGCGACTTCCACGATCCAGCCGGCTCACCGCAAACACAAATGCGTTCACCGCGCCTCGAGCCTCCGGCTATTGGCGGGTCACCTCGGCGATAATGCCCTCGATCACCCGCATCTGCGGTGAGGCCTTGGTGAGATAGCGACCCTTCTGCGCCGACGTATCGAGATAACCCCACCAGTCCCAACAGCCATTGGGATTGATCTCGACAAGTGCGGTGTCGATCACGCGACCAATCGGCATTCGGCAGGCCTCCCCCGACAAAGGCACGCTCGGCTCAATCGCCGGATAGACGACAATAACTTTGTGACGTTCCGCCCAGTTGTTGTAACCGGCCTTGGCCGCAAATTCCTTCGCATTCTGCTTGCAGCCGTGCAGCGCGACGTGCACGCGGCAAGCGCTTCCACTGGGGCGGCAGGACGGCGGAACGTAGATATAGCCCGTCTCGGCCATATCGAAGTTCTTCCGGCGCTCGCTGGGAAACCGCCAGAACCACCACCACAGGGTGTCCGGCGCAACCTCGGTCCCCGGTTTCACCCGATCAATCAGATGTTTCTGATCGAACTGCCACACCTCGCTTTCGGGGATATCATTCACCCTTTGGCTTGGGTCGAAAGGTAAGCTCCCGTCATCGTATAGCGCATGAAACAGTTTTCCTGCGTTGTCCTCGGCACCGCAATAGCGGATATAGGTTTTTTCCGTGCCGTCGGCTTCACAGGACTCGTTATGGCTGTCAGGCGCGATGATCCCGTGCCCTGCCTTGTCGCTGCCATCGGCCGCATTACCGAGATCAACCTTGGGGTTGCTGCCGATGAAGGCAGCAAGAAAGGCAGCGTTCGCCTTGCCGGATTTCTCGACGACAGTCGCGTCCGCCGGACTGTGAAAAACATAAGATCGGCCGAGCCGCAGCGGTTTGCTTGAGGCGGAAAGGCTGTCGATCTTGCCCGTCGTGGCCAGTTGCCGGGCGGCGTCGACCCTGTTGTCCGGCTCCTGCCACCCGCACATGCATGTGTTGATCGCCTGCGACGCGCTGCCCTCCGCGCAACCCCATGGCGGCCCGGCAATGCTGCCCACGCCGGTAATCGAGCTGGAATGGCCGACCGCATACTGAACGGCCATCGCCGCTCCGGACGAGATGCCGGAAATGCTGACATCCAAGGCATCGCCGCCGCGCTTCAGTCCGAGCCCATCATCGGCATGGGCAACAGTCGTCACCGCGGCGAAAGCCGCAAATACGAGCAAAGGAACGGGCTTCATCGCGCGAAATCCTTCGAAGGATTCGGGAGACAATCTGGAACGAAATAGTCCCAAGTACCAGATGATGCCGCGCCGCCGATGCGTGTCAACGGCCTCACCGGATGTGATGACTAATATGAATCGTTACGGTGTTCGACCGTGTTTTAGTATTGCCTTGCCCCGGCTAAGTCGTCGGCATTCGATCGTTCTTATTATCAGTGGCCGTCGCCCCGAGACCGGTTCCAGTCACAGAGCCGAAACCCTCTGTATACGGTCTTGCAGTCTTGCGCCGCCTCGCTTGCATTTCGCGGGTTGGTCAGAGCCGGCACCGAACGAGAGCTCGCGCGTCGTTGAGGGTCGGCGAACTGTCGCTGGCTCTGCGCATAAGCGGTCGAAGCCGGGACGAGTATGAGTACGGCAAGGAAGACGACAGTGGCTTTGGTCAACGTCATATGGTCGGCTCAGATTTTCGGGGTCAAAAAGTTTCGGCGTCCTCAACGCGTCAGCGTCGGGTCTCCGTCGCGCCGCGCGAGCTCCTGCGCTCTCGCAATCTCGTCAGGCGACATTCGTCGCGCGACAATGTCGCGATTGTTCACGGCGCGATTGCGCGGCAGGTACTTGGTGAAGAGAGCTGCGGCCCGGTTGAACCACATATGGGCAAGCACATTGTCTTGCGGGACGCCCCGACCGTAAGCGTACAGGATTCCCAGATTGTACTGGGCTTCGGCGATGCCGTTGTCGGCGGCGAGCTGGTACCATTTCGCGGCCTCGGCATAGTCCTGAGGCACGCCGCGGCTCTCGGAGTACATGAGGCCGAGCTGCAGTTGGGCGGTCCCATCGTTTTGCTCGGCAGCCCTGCCAAGCCATTTCAGTGCCTCGCCTTGGTCACGCTCGGTCCCGCGGCCAGTGTGATAGATGAGCCCTAACAGGGATTGCGCGCGGGCGTCGCCCTGCTCGGCCAGTGGACGCACCAGCCGCAGCGCGCAGTCATAGTCACCCTTGTCATAGGCGGCATTGGCTGCCTCGACGCGTTTGGCTGGCTCTGCGAAGCGTAAGGCTGGAATCAACTCGAGCATCGCCGGTTCCAGCGTCTGACGGCCGACGAAGACCAGCAATCCCGACAATACCAGCAGCGCCGTGATGGATGCCGTGAACCATCTCCTCCGACGCTCGTCGATGTTCTTGCAGGTCGCCAGCGTCGCGCGCAGCGCGGTCACCTGTCGTTCCAGGCTCTCCAACTCCGCCGGATTCTGCACTGAAACGGCTTTGCTTCGCGCCCTGAACGGCCACATCTCGAAACTCCGCATCCATCGCCGCCCCGCAATGCAACATCAGATATATAGTGAAGGAATCGCTTCGAGGGGGAGGACTTGTTCTTCTGTTTGTTCAATGCTGGTCATCTGAATGGACATGAGTGATGCGCCCACGAGCCGCGTGACCGTTGCCCACCCAAGACCTTCTCGATGGTCAGAGCTGACGCCAACGGATACGAGCGGGCATCATCGATTCTCGTCGAACCTAACGGCGACCGGCCGATCATGTTCCCGACGGATTGCAGCATTCGGACAAAGTCATGCGATAAAACAAAGAGCAGTCGCGCATTGTTGATCTCAATATGTAGCGACCGCATTACCCGGCCTGGTTCCGAAAACGCGGCAGACGTTTCAGGCAAGATCATGCATTAGACCAAAGAAGCATAGAACGCGGCTGATTCGCTGAAGCAACCGCGCCCAAAAAGGACAAGGAAATGCCGAATATGGACCGCGACGCAACGAGCCTCCTGCTGATCGACTTCCAGGCAAGGCTGATGCCGGCGATCGAAGACGCAGCGTCGGCGATCGCCAATGCGCGGCGCCTGCGCGAAGCGGCGGCCATGCTCGGAGTGCCGGTCCTGTTCACCGAGCAGAATGTGGAAAGGCTCGGCGCCACGGTGCCGGAGCTGACGACGGACGCGAACGGCCCGGTCGCCCATAAGATGGCCTTCGATGCATCCCGCGCCGCCGGCTTTTCGCAGATGCTGCCGGAACGGCCCGCAATCGTGGTTGCAGGCTGCGAAGCCCATGTCTGTGTGCTGCAGACCGTGCTCAGCCTGATCGATGCCGGCCGCCGTGTCTATGTGGTACGCGACGCCATCGGCTCGCGGCGGGCCGAGAGCAAGGAGACGGCTGTCCGCCGCATGGAGCGCCATGGCGCCGACATCGTCACCGCCGAAATGGTGGTCTTCGAGTGGCTCGGCACCGCCGAGCATCCGCAGTTCCGCGCCGCCACCGGCCTCATCCGGTAGCGGGGAGGCGGGACGAGCGACCCGGCAGGCGGTGCGGCGGCCGGGCGCTTCGCGGTTGGCGATGCGCAACCTCTCTTCTGCGCCGAGGCGCGTGAAGCCGCGATATGGTTGCATGCTTGCCCGCGCGGCGAAGGCGTGCATGCGTTCACCGGAGCGCGATTGCCCCCGGCCGGCACCAACTCAATATCGCTCGATTTTTCTTTCTTTTGTCGCATGATCTGGTTCGAAAAGTCCGCAGCTTCTCGGGACCTGCTCTAAGGAGGACAAAATGCCTACATACCTTGTCTTGGGCCAATTCACCGAACAAGGCGTGAAAAACGTCAAGGAGACCATCAAACGGTCCGACGCCTTCAAACAGATGGCTGAGAAGCATGGCGCGACCGTCAAGGAAGTATTCTGGACGCTCGGCCAGTATGACATCGTCGGGATCATCGAGGTGCCGGACGAGATGACGATGACGGCCCTCAGCTTGAGTTCCGGCATGCTCGGCAATGTGCGCACCCAGACCCTGCGGGCCTTCTCCGAGGCCGATATGAAGACCATTCTTGGCAAGCTGGCCTGAATCTCTGGGGTGCCTTGACCCGGTTGTAGGTTCGCGTCGTCCTGGTCGGGGCACCACCGGGCTCACACGATTGGCACCGACACGACTCATTGTCGCGCGCCGTCTTGTCATGAGGCGGTGAGCGGATGATCCATGCGGCGTTGCAAACGGCATTTCGGCCGGTATAGTCCCGGCGGTTTCGGTGGGCCGGGGGCCATCGGGCCGTAGACGCCCGTCTTAGACAGCTAGCGGTTTCCCGGGAAGCCGCCAAAGGAGACAAACGATGATCGTTACGCCCGCCTTTGCCCAGGGCGCGGGAGCGAGCGGCGGCGACATGCTGGTGTCGTTGCTGCCTTTCATTCTTATATTCGTCATCATGTATTTCCTGATCCTGCGACCGCAGCAGAAGCGGGCGAAGCAGCATCAGGAAATGGTCAAGAACATGCGTCGCGGCGATAACGTCGTGACCTCGGGCGGCCTGATGGGGAAGATCACCAAGGTCGTCGACGAGAACGAGATCGAGGTGGAGATCGCCGAAGGGATAAGGGTGCGTCAGATGCGCGGCATGGTCGCTGAGGTCCGCGCCAAGGGCGAGCCGGTGAGGGATGAGGCCATCGCCAAATCGGAATGATCGCCTCTATGGGACGGCCGATCGAATGAGGCGCTGATGCTGTATATCTCGCCCTGGAAGGCGGTGGCTATTCTGGTGACGGTGTTTCTCGTCTGCCTTGCCACCGTGCCCAATCTGTTCCCGGAAAAGGTGGTGGAGAGCTGGCCGAAATGGGCACAGCGCCACATCGTGCTCGGGCTCGATCTCCAGGGCGGCTCGCATATTCTGCTCGAAGTCGACGCCAATGCCGTGCGCAAAGAGAAAGTCGAGGCTTTGCGCGACGATGTGCGTCGCGTGCTGCGCGAGGCGCGTATCGGCTATGTCGGCCTCAGGGCCCGCGGCGACGCGGTGGAGGTCCGCATTCGCAACAGCGCCGATGTGGAGCGGGCGCTCACCGGGTTGCGCGAGCTGTCGCAGCCGCTCGGCGGCCTTCTCGGCGGCACCGGCCAGCGCAATGTCGACGTCAGTGATCTGGGCGACGGGTTGATCCGGCTGCAAGCGACTGAGGCGGCGATGACCGAGCGCATCCGCCAATCGGTCGAACAGTCGATCCAGATCATCGAGCGGCGGGTGAACGAGCTCGGCACGGTCGAGCCGTCGATCCAGCGCCAGGGGATCGACCGCATTCTGGTGCAGGTTCCGGGCCTGCAGGACCCCGCCCGGCTGAAAAAGCTGATCGGCGAGACCGCCAAGCTCACCTTCCGCCTCGTCGACATGTCGACCGACGCCCAGCAGGCGGCGCAGACCGGCCGCGTTCCTCCCGATTCGGAGCTTCTCTATGAGGAGCAGAACGGTCAGCAGATACCGATCCTGGTCGAGAACCGGGTCATGGTATCGGGCGAGTCTCTCAATGATGCCCAGCCCGGCTTCGATCAGCGCACCGGCGAGCCGATCGTCACATTCCGGTTCGACACCTCGGGTGGCCGCCGCTTTGCCCGGGTGACCCAGGAAAATGTGGGGCGGCCCTTCGCGATCGTGCTCGACAACAATGTGATCTCGGCGCCGGTGATCCGCGAGCCGATCCTTGGCGGTTCCGGCCAGATCTCCGGCAATTTCACCGTCGAGAGCGCCAACGACCTCGCCATCCTGCTGCGCGCCGGCGCGCTGCCGGCCCCGCTCACCATCATCGAAGAGCGCACCGTCGGGGCTGGGCTCGGCCAGGATTCGATCGAGAAGGGCAGGGTCGCGGCCCTCGTCGGGGCGGCGCTCGTCGTAACCTATATCTTCGCAACCTACGGCCTGCTCGGGCTGTTTGCCAATTTCGCCGTCGCGATCAATGTCGTGATGATATTCGGGGTGTTGTCGCTCCTGAACGCGACGCTCACGCTGCCCGGCATTGCCGGCATCGTGCTCACGGTCGGCATGGCGGTCGATGCCAATGTGCTGATCTATGAGCGCATACGCGAAGAAGCGCGCAACGGACGCTCCGCCATCACCGCGATCGATTCCGGCTTCTCGCGAGCGCTCTCCACCATTCTCGATGCCAATATCACGACCCTGATCGCCGCCGTGGTGCTGTTCTTTCTCGGCTCGGGACCGGTGCGGGGCTTCGCCTTGACGCTGATGATCGGCATCGCCACCACCGTGTTCACCGCTTTCACGCTCTCGCGTCTGATCGTGGCGGTGTGGGTCCGCATGACGCGGCCGGCCGCGGTACCGATCTGACCGCGTTTGCGCCGGCGCGGCCCGCCGGTTCTGGAGTTTGCCGTGAAGCATCTACGCGTCATTCCCGACAACACGCATCTGCCGTTCATGAAATGGCGGCGGTTGACGTTCCCCTTGTCGGGATTGCTCTCGCTTCTTGCCATCGCCTTGTTCTTCACGGTCGGGCTCAATTTCGGCATCGATTTCCGCGGCGGCACGCTGATCGAGATCCAGTCCAAAACGGGGCCGGCCGACCTTGCCTCGATCCGCCGCACCCTTGCCGAGCTCGATCTCGGCGAGGTGCAGCTCCAGCGCTTCGGCGCGGAGACCGACGTGCTGATCCGCCTCGCTCAGCAGCCCGGTGGCGAAGAGGCGCAACAGGCGGCGGTCGCCAAAGCGCGTGCCGCGCTCGGTGAAGGCTTCGACTACCGCCGGGTCGAGGTGGTCGGACCGCGGGTGTCGAGCGAACTGGTCCAGAACGGCATCCTGGGCATGCTGGTCGCCATACTCGGCATCCTGCTTTATCTCTGGTTCCGATTCGAGTGGCAGTTCGCAATCGGGGCGACGGTCGCAACGCTCCATGACGTCGTGCTTACCATCGGCTTTTTCAGCCTGATGCAGCTCGATTTCGATCTGTCCTCGGTCGCCGCCGTGCTGACCATCATGGGCTATTCGGTCAACGACACGGTCGTGATCTATGATCGCATCCGGGAGATGCTGCGCCGCTACAAGCGCGTCCCGATCAGCGACGTGCTCGACATGGCGATGAACTCGACCCTCGCCCGCACCTTCATCACCTCGACGACGGCCATTCTCTCGCTGCTCGGCCTGCTCTTTTTCGGCCCGGAGGTGATCCAGAGCTTCGTGCAGGCGATGCTGTTCGGCTCGATCGTCGGCGTTTATTCCTCCGCCTTCATCGCCGCGCCGATGCTGATCTATCTCGGCGTTCGGACCCATGGCGGCGTCGACGAGAGCGACGAAGCCGCATCGCGGTCGGCGGGCGCCAAAGTGTGACCCCGAAGGGTTGGCAGACTACTCTCACTCTCACGATTAGGAGCGCAATGAAGCTGCGCGCGGTTTGCCTCTATCACCTCCCCCTGAAAGGGGGAGGTCGGTTTGCGCAGCAAACCGGGAGGGGGTCGAGATGCGGCCCGCGACCCCTCCCCGGATCGCACGCAGCCAAACCTGCGTCGCGATCCGGCCCTCCCCTTTCAGGGGAGGGCGAATCCAGGGGCCCTTTTTCCAGAAGCGTTCATCGCTGCCCGGTTGCGACGCCGACCTTCGTCGGCTTCTCGAATGAGCCGCCTAATCGGAGCATGGTCCCGACAGTCGGCCGACGTTTCGCATGAAATAGTGCGACCCATCGAAGAGAAAGCCTGAGCGAAATGGCCAGCGAGCAGGACAACCCGCATCTTCCTTATCCGGCGGCGATCGACGCCTATGGCGACGGCGGCTTCCGCTTTGCCGGCATGTCGCATCGCGGTTCGATCCTGTGCGTGCCCGCCGGCATCTGGGCGATCGCGAGCGCGGCGCCGGGCGATATCGGCGAGGCGGAAGTCGGCCTGGTGCTCGGGAGCGAGCCGGCTGTTGAACATCTCTTGATCGGTACCGGGCGCGACCCGTGGCTGTTGCCGGATGCGTTGCGGGCGCGGCTGCGCGAGCGCGGCGTCGTCGCCGAGACGATGTCGACCGCCGCGGCGATCCATACCTATAACCAGTTGTTCGCCGAAGGTCGTCGGGTCGGCGCGATCCTGATCGCCGTGGAGTAGGCAGGGCAACCGGGGCCTTTCGCTGCGACGCCTACGCTCGGACTCCGCGACTGTGGGGCGCGGTCTGGGTCTTGAAAGATCAGCTAAGTAGTGATCCGGACTGACGGTCCGAGCCGGGTCGTCCGGGGCCAAACCGTCAGAGTCGGAACACGGGAACGTGGACTCCTACAGCCACTGCGAAGCGTTGGTCCGCACCGCGGACAAGGACCGGTTCCTGGCAGGCCTGTTCGCGCCGGCCGAGCGGCGGCGGCATCTGTTCGCGCTCTACGCTTTCAACATCGAGATTGCGCGGGTTCGCGAGGCGGCGCGCACGCCGATGGCCGGTGAGATCCGGCTTCAATGGTGGCGCGATGCGCTCGGCGAAACGGGACGAGGCGAGGTGCGCGCGAATCCGGTCGCCGATGCGCTGCTCGATACGATCACCGCGTGCAAGCTGCCGACCGAGCCGCTCCTCGACTTGATCGAAGCGCGCAGCTTCGATCTCTATGACGATCCGATGCCGAGCCTCGATGCGCTCTACGGCTATGTCCGCAAGACCTCCTCGGTCCTGATCGAGCTTGCCGCCATGATCCTTGCGGGGCCCGACCCGATGGCGCGGGGCCTTGCCGGCCCGGCGGGGATCGGATCGGGCCTTGCCCGGCTGCTGCAGGCATTCCCGGCGCACGCCGCGCAGGGCCGGCTCTATCTGCCGCGCGAGGTGCTCGATCGTCACGGTGTCGATGTCGCCGACATCGGCGCCCGCCGCTCGACACCACAGCTTCGCGCGGCGCTCGCCGATCTTCGGGCTCGCGCGCGGCTCGAACTCGAGCAGACCGCGGAGGCGCGCGCCGTCCTGCCGCCGCCGGCCTTCCCCGCGTTCCTTGCTGTGGCGCTGGCGCGGCCGCTGCTCGACCGCCTGGAGGCGCACGCCGATGATCCCTTCACGCCGGTCGAAGTGCCGCAATGGCGCCGCCAATGGGCGCTGTGGCGCGCCGCGCGCAAATTCCGGGCGTGATACGCTTTCCGCGTGATCGCCTCGGGTTGGATTGTTACCTCCCCCTAGAAGGGGGAGGTCGGCGAGCGAAGCTCGCCGGGAGGGGGTCGATGCGGCCTGCGACCCCTCCCCGGATTGCACCGCAGGCAAGCCTGCGCAGGCTGCGCAAGCTTGCCTGCGCCGCAATCCGACCCTCCCCTTTCAGGGGAGGGCGAAAAATCTCCTCGGCCACGGCACAGTTTGTCACCGAACTAATCTGCCGGAAACC
>JANQIP010000164.1 GCA_028282095.1 Xanthobacteraceae bacterium
GAGTGCGATCCATCCAGATTGAATCGATCGCACTCTATTTCTCTTTGTTTGGTCGCATGATCTTGTCCGAAAAGTCTGCCAACTTTTCGGGATCATGCTTCTCTTTGTTTGGTCGCATGATCTTGTCCGAAAAGTCTGCCAACTTTTCGGGATCATGCTCTAGAGTGCGATCCATCCAGATTGAATCGATCGCACTCTATTTCTCTTTGTCCTGCCGCATGATCTTGTCCGAAAAGTCTGCCAACTTTTCGGGATCACGCTTCTCTTCGTTTGGTCGCATGATCTTGTCCGAAAAGTCTGCCAACTTTTCGGGATCATGCTCTAGCCTATCGGGCAGTGCTGACGCCCGAACTCATCGTGCCGTCCATGTACTTCGCGATGATGCATTCGAACAGGTTCGGCTCGACGGCCGAGTAGTAAGTTACCGGATGCTTGATGCTGGGCCGGGCAAGCACCGCATAGGTGGACGGATCCAACGTTTCCGATGACTGGCGCACCTTCGCCACCCAGGCGTCGAAGTCCCCCTGCGAGACGGCGATCGCGTCGAAATACTGCTTGGAGAAACCTTTCCCGCTGTACTGCATGTTGCGGCCCATGAAGCGCCCCGGCTCGTCGGCCAGCAGGTTCAGCCGCGTCTGCATGCCGGCCATGGCATAGATCTGGCTGCCCAAGGCCGGAATGAAGAAGGAGTTCATCACCGTGTCAGATGTGATCCGCAGGCTGAGCGGTGTGCCGCTCGGGAAGACCAGCTCGTTGACCGCGGCGATCTTCTGCTCCGGGTAGATGAACAGCCACTTCCAATCCTGCGCCACGACCTCGACATGCAGCGGCTTAACGCCGGTGTCGAGCGGCCGATAGGGATCGAGCTTGTGGGTCTTGGTCCAAACCATCGTGCCCAAGATGATGACGATCACCGCGGGGACGGTCCAGACCACGATCTCGATCGGCAGGGAAAAGCCCCAGTTGGGCCGGTAAGCGGCTCTCTCATTTGTCGCCCGGTAACGCCTTACGAAGGCAAAGGTCATGATCCACACCGGGATCAGGACGATCAGCATCAGGCCGGCGGCCGTGAACATCATGTCGCGCTCGGTCAGCGCGATGGGGCCCTTAGGGTCGAGGATCGGCGCGGTGCTCAGCCCGCAGCCGGTCGTCAACCAGCAGGCCCCCAACACCAATGCCCACGTCACGCATCGTGACATCTTTGCTAGAGCGAATCTTTTTTGAATCGGCCGCATGCTTATGGTCATTGTGCACAAATGGCGCGGCCGCCGCAACGGCTCGACCAGCAACTTGATGGACATAACCGTTTCCCTCGCGGCCCGGAGAGTGGCAGCCATGGACCGCTCAATCTCGCGGCGGAACCATCAATCGCCGCACCCAGATAGGAGGTGTGAGCCGGCGTAGTATGATGTTATCGATCGAGAACGGGCCGGCGCCATCGAGCAGGAAGCTAATGAGAAGCACGATCATCAACATGGGATATTCCCAGCCTCCCCCGGGCGAATTCCAGATGAAGCCCAGGAAGAAATGATGCCCAAGTATCGTTGCTATCAAGAAATAAACCGCTGAACAGACCGCCGCCAGCCGCGTGAGCACGCCAAGACCGATTCCGATCGCAATCCCCAACTCGCAGAAGCCGGCGAGGGTTACAAAGAAGTCCGGAGCGGGCACACCAAGCTCTGTGAACGCCTTGATGTCCGCATCTCGCGGCCCGGGTCCGGCAAAGAGCTTCTCGGTAAAATGGGGTACCAGATCGAAGCCGATATAGATGCGGATCAGGGTTGCCTGCCAGTCCGTCCTATTTAATCGGAGCTTCGGATCCTCGTGATTGATGCTGCGCGACGCAATAATGCCAAACATCGCCAGATAAATCAGGAAGGCGATCAGAAGGCTGTAGATCACGAGATGGATGCCATGCAATCCGGCAATCCGCCAGGACACGAGCATGCAAAGCAGGCTGACCAGGAAGCCCGCGACAAAACTTACGCGGGGCAGAATAGCAAAGGCCGTGATCGCGAGGACAAGCCAGATGAGCATGAACGCGACCGCAACCTGCGGCAGGCTCGCATAGGCGCCGCTAGAGTACGACACCGCCATTGCCAGCAGGGACGCAACCATTATCGACAGCGCGACGAAACGCAGTGTCCTCGGGTGATCGATTTGGGCCGTTAGTTCGTTCGCGACCGAGAAGCCCTTCATCGGATTAGCCCTCACCGTAGTGCGATAGCGAAGCCGTGGTTCGCGTTTTTGTCGCGTGTGGCCCGCCGGAATCTTCTAAAGTCCTTCATAACTTTTGGGCATCACTTTTTTTTCGCATCGCATTTTTAATGAAAATCCCGCGAGGGAAATAAAATCTTCGCCTGTTGGCGGGGATGGCGCGGCGGGGCAGGGGTTTTGTAGCTGCGGCGAGCGATATGTTCGCGCAGGTCGGGTCGCGGCGGGCGGTCGAATTCGTCGGCGCGTGAACGTTTGGGCATGAGCGGCTGGGTGCGATCGAGCCCATCGAGCAGGTAAGAAAAGTCTTCCAGCTTGTCCGACACCAGATGGGTGACGAGGCCTTCGCGTTGCAGGCGCCCCGTCACCCGCAGCAGCCGCGCCGTCATCACCACCCGGCGGAAGCGCTCCAGCGTCTTCGGCCAGACAATGATATTGGCAATACCGGTCTCGTCCTCCAGCGTGACGAACACGACGCCCTTGGCCGTGCCGGGACGCTGGCGCACCAGCACGAGGCCCGCAACCGAGAGCGAGGTACCGTCATCGGTGGTAACGAGCGTGCCGTTCTGGCGTGCGGGCGGCAGCGTCGGCCGCAGCAAAGCGAGCGGATGGGCCCGCAGCGTCAGCCGCATGGAGGTGTAGTCCTGCACCACATGTTCGCCGAGCGTCATGACGGGCAGGACGACCGGTTGCTCGGCACCGCAGTCCTCCTCGCCCACATGTGCGAACAAGGGGAGCGGGTGCTCGGCCTTGAGCGCGGTGATCTCCCAGAGGGCATCGCGTCGCTGCAAGCCCATGGAGCGATAGGCATCGGCGCGCGCCAGCACGTCCAGGACCGAGGGGCGGAGACCCGCTTTATGCCACAGGTCCTTCGGCTGGGCGTAGCCATTGCCGCGCGCGGCCACCAGCCATTCCGCGTCGTCCTCCTTGAGGCCCTTGATCTGCCGCAGGCCCAGCCTCAGGGCAAAGCCGCTTTCGGCCGGTTCCAGCGTGCAGTCCCAGAACGAAAAATTGACGTCGGGCGGGCGCACTTCGACGCCGTGCTCGCGGGCATCGCGCACGATCTGCGCCGGGGCATAAAAGCCCATGGGTTGCGCGTTGAGCAGCGCGCAGGCGAATGCGGCCGGGTAACGGCATTTGAGCCAGGCGGAGACGTAGACCAAGAGGGCGAAGCTCGCCGCATGGCTTTCGGGAAAGCCGTATTCGCCGAACCCTTCGATCTGGCGGAAGCAGCGCTCGGCAAAGCCGCTATCATAGCCGCGCGCCACCATGCCGGAGATGAATTTCTCGCGGAACGTATGGATGGTGCCGGTCTTGCGGAAGGTCGCCATCGCGCGGCGGAGTCGATCGGCCTCTTGCGGCGCAAAGCCGGCGCCGACAATCGCGATCCGCATGGCCTGTTCCTGAAACAGCGGCACGCCGAGCGTCTTGCCCAGCACCTCGCGCATCTCGTCCGAGGGGAATTCGACCGGCTCTTCGCCATTGCGGCGCCTGAGATAGGGGTGAACCATGTCGCCCTGGATGGGACCGGGACGCACGATCGCCACCTCGATGACGAGATCGTAGAAATCCCGTGGGCGCATGCGCGGCAGGAAGCTCATCTGCGCCCGCGACTCCACCTGAAACACGCCGAGCGAGTCTGCTTCGCACAGCATGTCGTAAACGGCGGTGTCGTCCTCCGGTACCGAGGCAAGGTCGATGCTGCGTCCGTAATGACATTGCAGCAGCGCGAAACCCTTGCGGATGCAGGTGAGCATGCCGAGACCGAGCACGTCGACCTTGAGAATGCCGAGGGCGTCAAGGTCGTCCTTGTCCCACTCGATGACGGTGCGGTCCTCCATCGCCGCATTCTCCACCGGCACTATTTCGTCGACACGCCCGCGGGTGATGACGAAGCCGCCGACATGCTGGGAGAGATGGCGCGGAAAGCCCATGAGCTCGTTCGTCAGTTGAAGACAGAGTCTAAGACGCGGGTCCGCCGGGTCGAGGCCGATCTCGCGCAGGCGCTTTTCATCGAGCCCGCATTCCGACCAGCCCCAGACCTGGCTCGCAAGCGCGGCGACCGTATCGGCGGAAAGCCCGAGCGCCTTGCCCACTTCCCGCAGCGCGCTGCGGGCGCGATAGCTGATGACGGTCGCGGCCAGGCTCGCGCGCTCGCGGCCATATTTGCCGTAGATGTACTGGATCACTTCCTCGCGCCGCTCGTGCTCGAAGTCGACATCGATGTCCGGCGGCTCCTTGCGCTCGGCGGACACGAAGCGCTCGAACACCATGTCCATGCGCTCGGGGCTGACGCTGGTGATGCCGAGCAGGAAACAGGTGACGGAATTGGCCGCCGAGCCGCGGCCCTGGCAGAGAATGCCGTTCTCGCGCGCATAGCGCACGATGTCGTATACGGTGAGGAAGTAGGGTGCGTAGCGCAACTCGCGGATGATGGCGAGCTCGTGGGCCAATAGCTTGTCGACCTTCTCCGGGAGGCCGGCGGCGTAGCGCTCGCGGGCATGGATCGCGACCAGCCGTTCGAGCTCGTCCTGCGGGTCGCGCCCGGCGGAGACTTCATCCGGGTATTCGTAGCGCAGATCGTCGAGGGAAAAACGGATCCGGTCCGCAATCTCAAGCGTGCGGGCAACGGCATCCTCGTGACCGCGGAAGAGGCGGTGCATCTCGTCCGCGCTTTTGAGATGCCGCTCTGCATTCTTGAGCACTTTGAGACCGGCCGTGTCGATGGTGCATTTCTCGCGAATGCAAGTGAGCACATCGGCCAGCGCCCGGCGTTGCGGGGCATGCATCATCACGCTGTTGGTGGCGATAAGGGGAATGCCAACTTGTCCGGCCATGCAGGCAAGGGCGTCGATGCGCTGCGCATCGTCGCCGCGATAAAGATGGCTCGCGGCAAGGTAGACATGGCCCGGGAATATGCCCGCCCAATGCGCGAGCTGGCCCGCAAAGTTTTCGTCCGGCGTGTCGGGCGGGAGCACGAGAAACAGAATGTCTTCACCGTGCGCTGCGACGTCGTCGGCATGCAGCTCGCAGGTGCCTTTTATCGCGCGTCGGCGGCCGATGGTGATGAGCCGCGAGAGCCGTCCATAGGCGGGGCGGTCCTTAGGCAGGGCGACGAGGCGCTGGCCGTCCATGAGTTGGAGTTCGGCGCCGACGATGATCTTCTGCGCACATGTCTTGGTTTCGGAATAGGCCCGGACCACGCCGGCGAGCGAATTGATGTCGGTGATGGCAACGGCCCGGTATCCGAGCTCCGCCGCGCGGCGCACGTAGTCCTCCGGGTGTGATGCCCCATGAAGGAACGAGAAATTGGTGCGCACATGCAGTTCGGCATAGGCCATGGGGTTCATTCCCCAAACCCGTGCAGGAACCAGGCGCCCCACGCATCCTCCGCCCCCACCCGAAACAGCCACAGACGCAGGCCATCCGGATGCGGGCCGCTCGGACGCAGACCATCGTCCGCCCGCACCCACCAATAGTCGCGCGCGCCGCTCCGCCAGGCCGGATCGTCGCGCCACCATTCGGGTTCGATGCGCTCGGGTCCCGCGAGCGGCGTCAGGCGGGCAACGCGTCCGTCCCAGCTTATGGCGGCCGGCGGCCTTCTGTGGTCGGCGTTATCCTCGGCCTTCAGCGGATGCGGCCGGGCGAGCAGACGCAGCGGCCGGGGCGTCGGGGGCGCGCTCCAGGCCGGATGTAGCGATGCGACGGCGGCGGAGAAGGCGACCCAGGCGCGTTCGGGCAGATGGCTTTCGGCGGGCGCGAGGCGCAGCACGCGGTCATGACCGAAACGATTGACGAGGCGGTCGATGAGGTCGTCGTCCGCCGTGCTCGCTTGTCCGTTCTTATCGACTTGAGCGAATTCTGATTCTACCGAAACAGAATTCGCTCGCGTTGTTTTTTGTTGGTCGCGTTTTCTGCGGCGAACCGGCTTCCACTTCGCCTGAAAACGCTCCAGCCCCTTCACCTGTACTGCGGCAAGGGGCTCGCAGCGCTCTGCCTCCAGATGCACCCGTTCGATGCCGAAGCCCGCATCGAGGCCGTCGAGCCGGTCGCGAAAAAGCCGGAAAAGCGCGGCCGGCGACCGGTTGGGCCGCGATGTCGTGATCGTCACCGTTTGCAGGCCGCTGTCGACCCGCTCGATTGTGAAGCTGACAAGGCGCAGGCCTTTGTCCTCCCGCTCGAGCCGAACGCATAGCCGTTCGAGCAGGTGCGTCAGGGCCCGCTCTACGTCGTCCGTTCGTCCGATCGGTTCGGCGAAGGCGAGCGTCTCGCGCAGCGGCGGCACGAAGCGGATATAGCGCAAAGGCTCCGCCGCATGGCCCAAAGCCTGATCGAGGCGGTTCACGGTCTCAAGGCCGAAGCGGGCGGCAAGCGCGCTGCGCTGCAGGGGGATGAGATCGCCGATCGTCTGCAGGCCCAATCGCCGGCAGGACTGGGCCACCTCGTCGCTCACGCGGAGCGCCGCAACGGGAAGGGAGGCGAGGGCGGCGCGATGGGCGCCGACGTCAACGAGCGTGCAGCCGCTGCCATAGCGGGCGAGGGCATGGGCCGCTCCAGGCGTATCGGCAAGGGCCGCGCGCACGCATAGGCCGAAGCGTTCCAGGCGCCCCGTCACCCTGGCAAGCAGGGCCGTTTCCCCGCCGAACAGATGCGCCACGCCGCTCATATCGGCGAACAGCCCGTCGGGTGCGTCATAGGCGATTAAGGGGCTGAACTGCTCCATTACGCGCGCGAGCGCCGTGAGCGCCCGTGCATGGGCGCGGGGCTCGGCGGGGTGGGTTAAAAGCTGCGGGCAGATGGCGCGGGCATCGGCAAGAGACAGGCCGGCGGCAACGCCCGCTGCGCGGGCGGGCCCATTCACCGCCTGCAGCACGAGGCGATTGGCGGTTTCCGCGACAAAGGCAAAGGGCGCGTCACGCAAGGACGGCTCGCGGCGTGTCAGCCGGTCGATCGCAAGATGCGGAAACCATAGAGAAAGAACGCGAGCCATAATCCCACTCCACGGTCCACTGTCCCGGCAGGCCGGTGCGGTTGCGCAGCAGATGAAGTTTTAGGCGCAGCGCGCGAGGCCACAGCGCGCCGCCTGCGACCGCTGCCTGCCAGCGCGTCGTCGCCGAGGGCAGAAGCGCCGCCGCGTTTAGTTCACCGAAGGCGAGAACGAAGCAGAGGCCGCCGCCGGCTTCGCAGGCAAGTTGCAGTCGCCGCGCCGCGCTCAGATCGAACGGCTTTGCCCGTTCCAGCACCACATGCCAGCCCGCCCGCAGGCCCGCATGGGCGGCGTGAAGGAGATCGTCCGCTGCGCGCAGGCGCACCAGCACCAGCCGGCCGGGATCGAAGCCGGCCTGGACGAGCCCGGGCGGATAGAGCGCGCTCGGCGCGCCTTCTCGCGCGCACCACAGCGTGGGCCCTTCGCACCGGCCGAGCACGAGGGCGGCGAACAAGGTGGCGGCCGATCCGCCGATCTCATGGGTCCGGCCGCACAGAATTGTCCGGCCGAATATCTCGTCGGCCTGCGCCGAGCCGAAGGACAGTGTGCGAAGGCATTCCGCCTCGCCCACCTCGATGGCGCGAACGGACATACGCAACGCGTCCATGGTCTGACTGGCGGTCATCCCTCGCAGCCAAGTTTTTAGCTCGCGGCCAAGCGTGTTCGTGGCCAAGTGTAGCTCGCGGCCGGTTGTGGCCTGCAGCCGCAGCCGAGTTTTTGGTTCACAGCCGGGCTGGCTCGTAGCCGCACCCGAGAATGCTCGCGGCCGAACGTGCCAGGGCCGCAGCCGGGCTGGCTCGTAGCCAAACTGGCTCGCAGCCAAACTGGCTCGCAGCAAGTGTGCTCACACGGCCGAGCGCGGCTTGCAGCGCGGTGTGGCTTGCAGCCGAGCAGGGCTCGCCAGCCGGTCTATGTTCTTATTTTGTTCTAACCCATATCTAAGGGAGGAGTCAAATCAAGGAAGGCTATTTCAGCCGCGGCAGCCTGCTGTGGGCCTCGATCCCGTCGACCCCCTCCCGGCGCTTCGCGCCGACCTCCCCCGCAAGCGGGGGGTCAACAAAATCAAGCCTGAAGAGAGAGAGACAGCCTATCGCTTTCAGTAGTCGTGAGCCAGCAGCTCGGCGTCACGCCTTGGGCACTTATGCGTGGGCAGGGTTTGGCCGCGTCGATCGCCACCACCAGAACAACGCGCCGCTCGCCGCCGCACTGCCGGAAAGCGCAAGCAAAATCCAGACGACCAAGAGGGGCGGCCAAAACGTGTCGGACATTTCTACGATCCCACCATCGGGAACAGTCACCTCGTAGTGGCCGCGTGCGACCCCATCCCTGAACTCGCGCACGGACACGTGGAGGGGTCCCCGCCCGGTCTTCGGCAGCTGCAAGGTGAGCAGACCTTCAGTGTCTTCGACGTAAGCGATGAATCCGACATAGCCCTGCAGCTCCTCCAGCGTCGGCGGCGTTTCGGGAGCTTCGACGGCGCACACGCTGATCGCCAGCAACGCATCGAACGGCGTCGGGATGGGAAATGCGAGGTCCAGCGGATGCACCATCAGCGACATCGCCTCGAACACGATGGGAGCCCCATCGAGTGCGGCAGGCGCTTTGCTCAGGAGCGCATCGCCGATGTCCCAGGTCCCTTCCCGCAGCGGGGTAAAGTCTACGGTGCCGGTTCGGCCCTCAAGAAGCTCCGGCGGAAAATCGAAAATGGACACGAAATTGTCGGCCCGGGTCGACATGAAAAACTCGATCGAGTCGGATTGGCGGTCCACCACAATATCGAGCTCGGCGGCGGCCGCGACCGCGTTGGCCGAGACGACAAGCGCGGCAACGAATTGGGCCAGAACGCGGGTGACCGAAGAAAACATCGTCATTTAAGGATAAATAGTGATAAGATGTCCGGCTTTAAATGCGAAATCGTGTTTAAAATGTGAAATCGTGCCGCACCCGCTTTTGCACGATCACCAAGTTTGTCCAGCATATTCAGGTTTTGGTCCGGGCCCTTCTCAATCCACATGGAACATATGCAACATCGGCAGCTCGGATTTCGGACTCGGTCGTATGCGGCGAACAGAGAGTCGGCCGCGACGCCCCCGGCGGCCCTGCCGAGCGGCGAGCCATTTCATTCCCGCACTGATCAGGGAGGGGCCGAGACGCTATGGCAATTGTATCAGATAGCGGCGAGCATGTGCCGCGCTCACCGATCGAGACTGACGCTTGACGGCTCCGGCATATCGCATGAGGTCGGTCTTGTTGCCGTCGGACGGGTCCAGATAAACGTCATGCTGGGAACGAACACCGCCACTTGAATCAGAAGAATGGTCATGTCGACGCGGAACAGGACCGACAGCATCAATGTCAGTGCGAACGCGAGTGTTGCGAGAAGTTTGGCACGGTAGCTGATTGCGCCGTCCCGATTCCAATCCTGGATGATCGGACCGAAGGTTCGATGATTGATCAGCCAGCTATGAAATCGTGGCGAGGAACGAGCGAAACAGAACGCCGACAAAAGCACGAACGGCGTCGTCGGCAGAAGCGGCAACACGGCGCCCGCAGTTCCCAAGGCTAGGCTGATAAACCCGACAGCAATCCAAAGATACCGCATCAGCGCATCCTGCTAAGTGCACGTTGCTATTTGGGTCAGACACCGGTGATGACACCGGCACAGCATATCCGCATTCCGAACAGGTGCCCGCTACCGTACTCGACAAGCAAAATACGGAACCAGCGAGCGAAACCGGCGGTCAAGTCGAAGCCGCTTGAGCTCCTCCTATGGAAGGCAGCTCTCATCCGCCCGACGATATGCACCGGATCCGCAAGCAGTCGCGCCAGTTAAGCCTCATCCGCCGACTTTTTCAGCATAACTGAGAAAAATGCGACCAGCTCCCGGATTGATACAAAGATCGCTGACATTCGGCAGCCTGTCCATACGTCTCGCATTAGTTTCGAGGTTTTCCGATCTGGGGCTCAGATAATTCTTTAAGGCCGGGGGCAATCACCTGGGGAAATCGCTGTGCAATCTGATCATCCGTGATGTGGACGCATTTTTCTTTCCCGGACGCGGAGGCGGTCTGCGCCGTCACGAACGGTTAGGGTCGATACCGTTTGGTCTGTCTCCAATCTACTCCGTCTCGTTTGTCTCCAATCTGCCATAGAGCCAATGCGACCGAGCCCATAGTTATAGTTGGCTCGACGGACAAACATTTGAATAGCTCTAAAATTTATAGTTTTGATCTTGAATGATTCAAATGTATTTTGCGCGATTGCGTCCCACAATACATTGATCGCAAACAAAAAATGGCAGCTTGCTACCAAATGTAATGTGCCAAAGCTGGAAATCAAAATCACTTGCATAGTATAAAATGCCTGGTTGTGAGCGGTCAGCTAAGCGGCAATCGCCTACATTGCGGAATGAGACTTGGCTTAAGATGAGAGCGTTTCTTCGGATTCTGGCGATCGCTTCGGTTCGTTGCTTTACTGGCTGCACCGGGAGATGGCCCAGATCCTCGGACAAACGGTTTTTTTGGTGCATGGGTTTCGATGAGACCGATTGTGGTGCCCTTGACTATTGGGATTTCGCTCGCGGCTGCGTTTGCCGCTGCGGTCGTCCCGATCCGAAGCGCGATCGGCGTCGTCCCTGCGTGTCCTAAAAGGAGCATAAACCGATGGACAAGATGCTGGAGGCGCTGTCGCCCACCGAGCTTGCGCCGACAAGACCGGCAAAGGATATACGCTATAACGTCACTTTTTATCGACAACCTAGTTGTCGATAAAAAGGGGATTATAAGAGTGAGGTTGTTTGGGGAGGTACGGCAGAGTACGCTTGAGGAGAAGATAGCGCCGCTGCTTTGATCTTGGCGTCCGGGGACCGAATAGTCAGGCCGAAGGCGACAAGGTCACGCGATCGGATCTTAGAGCATGACTCCGAAAAGTTGCAGATCTTTCGGATAAGATCATCCGACAAAACAGAGAGAAGGAAAGCGCAGCCAATTCAATCCGAATGAACCGCGCTCTGGCAGGAAACTACGCGAGGCCACTCAAGCACCCATCCTCGCCTTCGTAGTCGAACAAGTCGAAAGGATAGGCCGCAAGGACCGGCAAGCGGCTATGCCAGTCGTCGGTCGGCATACACTCGGCCAGCCAATGCACGGCGGGTGCGACGAGGTCGCGATATTGTCCGATCGCCGGGATTTCGGACGACGGGACGCAGATCATGTCTCTTAAGAGGCCCCAAGGATTGAACCCGTCGCGCGGCGGAGAGCCTTCAGTCTCAAGGCCGACGATCTCGGCCTCTATACCGAGCACCGCCATGATGGCCGCACCGATCTCGGCAGTGGTCGGCGGTTCCGGATCGACGACATTGAGGATCGGACTGGCGTTCGCCGTCGCGACGATCCAGACGGCCTCGGCAATATGGTCGGACGCCGTCGTGTGGAAACGGGTCGCGCCGCCATAGGCGAGCGGAATGCGGCGGCGTCCATCGAGGAGCCGCTTGACAAAAAACCACTCGCGCGCGTGGCTGCTGTGCGGACCATAGATGGCGCCGGGGCGCAGCACCGAGACCGGCACGGCCGCCCTTTCGAGCAGCCGGCGCTCCATCGCCGCCTTGCGCGTGGAGTAGGTCTGCGGTCCCGGCAGCACGGTGCGATGATCGGTGGCGAGCGGTTCACCGTAGTCCGGGAAGCCGCCGGAGGCCGCCTCATCAAGCGTGCGCCCCTTCGAGTCGGCATAGACGCTGGCCGAGGAGACCGCGCAAAGCTTGCCGGTGCAGTGCTGGAGGTCGAGGAGCTGTTCGGCATCCTCAAGGTCGAAGCTGAGGCAGTCGAGCAGGATGTCAACGCCGCCCTGAAGGGCCGCGCGGAGTGCCGTCCCGTTGCGGCGGTCGAGCGTTTCATAAGTGATGAGCGCATTGGCGAGCCTGTCCGAGGGGACGGTCCGCCCGATAGACGTAACGCGCCAACCTTCGCGGACAAACCGGCGCGCGACCGCGCGGCCGATCTGGCCATTGCCGCCCACAATCGCAATCCGTCCGTTCACGCCGCTTCTGCCTTATCCGCCGGTCGGCGACACGATCAGATTGAGGCCCAGAAGACTGGAGGTGATCTGAAAATAGATGAGGAGCCCGACAACGTCGACAAGCGTTGTAAGGGCCGGACCGGCGACGACGGCGGGATCGACGCGGAACAAAGTCGCTACAAGTGGTAAGATTGCGCCGAGGAGTGTCGAAACGAAGACGCAAACGGCAAGAGCAACGGCGATCGCGAGGGCAATATTGTCGAGCCGCAGGCCGAAGGGCACATCCGCGTTGTTCGAGAGGAACAAAACCTTCAAGTAGGCGAACAAGAACAGCATTGCCGCCAGGGCAAGCGCGACGCGTGTTTCTTTCCAGATGACGCGCCAGGCCACCCCGAGAGCGATCTGCCCGGTCGCCAGCGCGCGCAGCACGAGGGAGGCGGACTGCGTCCCCACATTGCCACCGCTGTCGGCGACCATCGGCATGTAAAGGGCGAGGATGACGAGCGCGTCAAGCGCGTCCTCGTAGGCATGGACGATATAGCCCGACAGCAGCCCGGCGACCGCGAGCGTGAATATCCAAGGCGCTCTGCGCGCGAACTCGGACGTGAGGGACACATCGAGATAGCGTGCTTCCGGCGGACGACCGACAATCGCGCTGAAGCGATTGCGGTCGTCTTCGATCGCATGGCCCAGACACGCATCGGCATCGTCATGGGTAATGATCCCGACAAGTCGACCGGCCTCGTCCACCACGGGCCGTGTGAGCGCGCCGTCCTCCACCATAGCCCGGGCAGTGACCTCATCGCGATCACTGGTGAGCGCCTTCGCCGGCGATGGGGTCATGACCTTCTGCACCGGCGTCTGCTTCGGAGCCTCAAGGAGCGCGCGAAGGGTCACTTCTCCGAGCAGCCGTCGCTCACTATCGACGACATATGCAGTGTAGATCGTCTCGGCCTCGCGCTCCGCCGCTAACCTTTGAATGGCGTCGGCCGCCGAAACATCGGCCGGAAGGTCAGCGTAGCGTGACGTCATCAACGCGCCCGCGGTCCCCGGCGCCTGCTCGGCAAGATCGAGCACCTCGCCCCGCCGCTCCGCCGCGATCCTCTGCGCCGCGCGTGCGCGTTTCCGCTTGGAAAGTTTGCGCAGCTTTCGGGCGGCGTCATCAGGCGCCGTTTCGGCGAGACGCCCGATGTCTTGTGCCGCGTCATCATCGGTTCCGTCAGCCATGGCGCCCTCACAGAAGCTGTCAGCACATTGATGTTTGTGGAAGACTATGTCGCGCTGCGCAGCATGGTGGTGTTGCGAGCCGCGAACGCTTCGGCCGCCTCGGTCGGGTAGGTCGGACGATGGCGCGTGTCGTCGGCGCCGGGCTCGTCGAATTATGAATTCCAACAGGTTAACGGCCCGAAAGGTCGAGACGGTTACCAGCCGCGATGGGCCTGAATCAACTGTCCTTTGACGGCCGCGTCGATTTCTTCGGAAGCTCCCGAATTGGCTGGTCGAAAAGTCAAAGTCCGGTTCGTTCCAACCAAAGTTAAGACTTGAAGAGAAGACCAAGGTTTTCTTTAGCGGGAGATCCGTGTCTTCGGACGAATAATCACTCGCGTTCAGATGGCAGAGGAGAATATCCGAATGAGTGTGAGAAAAATGGCGGTTGCGCCGGCGATTGGCCTTGCCGCCGCAATTTTCGCATCGCCGATGGTGGCCCACGCACAAGAAGGTGGTGCAAGAGACGCCGCCATCGCCAAGTGCGTAAAGGTGGCGCACATGCAATACCCGGATGATGATGCTCAGAATATTAGGAACCGTTCAGACCTGTATAAGGCCTGCATGACCGAAGCTGGGCATAGGCCTTAGCGCGTGATCCCGAAAGGTCGGCAGACTTTTCGGACAACATCATGCGACCAAGCAGAGGGAAAGAGAGCGCGGTTGAATCAGCCTGAAGCAATCGCGCTCTAGCATCCAGATTCTATGGTGGTGTGACGACTAAGCGCAACACGACAATAAACTCGGCAGGTGTGTTTTGGGTCAACCATCTCCGGCTATGAGAAAGGGTTGGCATAGCCGGTCTGCAATCGCCCGGCGTAATCTGCCATGATCCAGTGTGGGACATGAATGCCGCCGACGATGGCCAGGCTTTCGATGTCTTCCAAATCTGGGAGTTCGCCGGCCGGGTCGACCAGCACGCTGCGCGGGTTGACGGCCAGACAGCGCTCCAAGACGCTTTTCGTCGAGCCGCCATTGTCGTTGATGACAAGCACCAGATCGACTCGGGCCGCGAGGTCTATCGCCTCGGTCTGGCGGTTGTGGCTGTCCGAACAGACCGTGTCGATCACCCGAACCGGCACACCGAACGCTGCGAGATCAGCCCTGAACTGTGCCCATCTTTCGGTATTGGCGGTGACCTGTCCGATGCAGGCCCAATTGCGGGCCGGTTCCGCCAGCGCTTCCCGGATTTCGGCGACGTGTTCCGCAATCAATCCGACCCGCCCCGCGGCCTCGGCCTGGGCACGGGCATATTCGCAATGGTGGTTGCCGGGCTTGCCGAAGGCAATGACGTCATGGCCCGCTGCCGCCAGCAGGTCGGCGGTCCTGTCGGATTTGGCGATGAAGGGACATTTGAAATCGAAGACCTCGGCCTCGGCCGCGCGCGCGATCAGCACCAGGCGACTTTCGCCGCCTGACAACTGGGCGACGGTCCGGTTGGACAAATGCGCGGCGCCAACACGGTCCAGGGTGCGGTCAATGTCGCGGCGTTCCTCCCGTGTGATCCGCTCGGCCAGCCCCTTGCGGGCGGCAAGGCCCGCAGCGACGAAATCGGCGACCGGCAGGGGCTGGCCCGGTCGGAACTGCTGGGCGACATAGCCGATGGCCAATGGTGCGGCTATGGTCCCCGCCTCGGGGCGCCTGAGGCCTGCCAGACAGCGCAGAAGCGTGGTCTTGCCCGAGCCGTTCTGCCCCAGAATGCCAAGGATCTGCCCGGCGCGCACCGACAGGTCGATCTCTTGCCAGAGCTGTCGCCGCCCGAAGCGCGCGCCTAGTCCACGCGCCTCAAGCATGAACCCCCCTTCTTGCCAGGCTGAACATCAGACCCAGAAAGACGGGCGCTCCGATGATGGCCGTCAGCGCGGAAATCGGCAACTCTACGGTGGATAGGTCCCTATTATCCCGTCGTCGCGATTCAGACGGGCACCATCCGTTCCTGATTAGCTCCTAGTCGTCGCGTCGCATAAGCGCATTTGGGTGCAGCCAAGCAAACCGACCGTTTGTTGATATGACCGGTGAGCTACACTTGAAGGTTGGACGCAAGGACGATCTCTCGAAAAAAGGCAGACCGATTCCGACAAATGTTCGTTTTTGAGGTCCTCGACCAACATGTGCTTTGGTGTGTCGTGGCGCATAGATCAGTCTCTCAAAATCATCTCCCAGAACGAACTGCTACGATCGGAATGAGCCTGCGCCCGTAACAGTTGACATCGGGCAAAAGGCAGAGCGACGAAACGCAAGCTGCCACCTCACCGGTTTCAAACTGCGGTCTTGTGCTCGAGGTAGATCGTCCGTGCCAGCATCAGTAGCAGCCCGATACTGCCGGTGAAGATGACGACGAGTACCCAGATCTCCGATTTCATGCCGACTGCCCGTGCACGGTTTTGGAGAAGGAAGAAGGCTGCTGTCACGGTCAACAGACGGTCGAACCAGATCTGAAGCCCCCAATCCGATCCCATGAGCATGGGAAAAAAGCTGAGAAGCCCCTCCTCGGCGATCACGAGACCGGTCCACACTGCAAAGGGAACCACGACCAACACCGGGATGAGCCAAACCGGGGCGGAAACCCGTTTCTTGGACTGGGTGACGAACAGCATAGCAACCGCAGCGACGGCAAAACCAGCGAGCGCAATCAACTCGGTATGCGACACCCTCAATCCTCCATATCAGTCGAGAAACGGTGACAACCACGGGAACGGCTTCAAACGCCGCCAGGCAAACAGCTCCCGCAGAAAATCACTATCCCCATACCGTTCAACAAGCGCAAGGTAATCTCGCCTTGCCGGATCATTGGCTCGCGCGATGACCTGATCCGGGTGCTGGCGTCTTCGAATTGCGTCGAGTCGGCGGCGAACGGCGTTCGCACTCTTGTTCCAAGGTGGCGGGCCATGCGAGTCGATGACGCGAACGATTGCTTCGCCATAGCGCTACGATAGAGCGACTGCCCGATGCGCCGTAAGGCTTGACCGTTCGAATTAACGCGCAATCGCACTACGCCGACACGCTAACGGTCAACGATCTAAGCGCCTGTCGGCTTAAATGCGGATGTTCATGGTCAGCCGCTTAGCCGTCGAATCAGAGGCCCACAACCTCGAAGAGTGATATGCCGGCGCCGGGACTTCAACTGAAGCGGCACGTCAGCTCTTCGTTGATCGCTGCGGCAAATTGATCAACGCCACCCCTGCAACTGCGATGACCAGACCGAGCGCGATAGGGAACGTGAAGGTCTCGCCCAGGAATACCATGCCGAGGATCACACCGACCCCGGCGCGCAGATAGCTTTGGCTTGCGACCCCCATGGACCCGAGCGTTCTGACCAGCCGGAAATAAATCAGCAGAGCGAGGCCGGTGCAGAAGACGGACAGCACAAAGGTCGCCGTAATGGCGGCAAAGCTGGGTGATAACGTCCAAGGGCGCTCCAGTACCAACGCAGCCGGCACGAGAACCGCTGATGCCCAGATCATCGTCCCGGCGGCAGTCGTCACAGCACTGAGATGGCCAAAGCGTTTCCCGTATATGGCGGCGCCGGCATAAAGCGCAGCCCCAAGCAGACAGGCGACCTGCCCGGCAACTTGCTCTCCAAGACCACCGAGAACGTCCACGCCGACGATCAACACCACACCAATCATACCAAAGGCGGCTCCAAGCAATTTGCGTCCGCCGAGACCTTCGTGGCGGGTCACAAATGCGGTCATCAGAATGACGAATATCGGGGAGGTCGAATTGAGCACGCTGGCAAGACCTGCGCCCACGAACTGCTGCCCCCAGGCCAGAATCGTCCAGGCCCCTATGCTGTTGAAGAACGCCTGAACCAGGAGCATGCGCCAAGTACGACGGTCCCGCGGCAAACTCTCGGCCCGAAGCCTCATCACTATCATCAAGAAAATCGCCGCACCAAAAACCCGCAGAGCGATGAGCGTGATGGGAGGAATCTCGGCTACAGCGATTTTGGTGAAAAAATAGGAAGAACCCCAGAGCAGTGCCAGCAAGCCAAGGAGAAGCAGTTCAGCAAGTCGGTTCGAGGTGTGCATTGGGGCCTCGTTCAAGGCTCTTTTATCGCAATCCAGTGATGCGGCACCAACGCTTGGGGTCGCCCCATTGTTTTGGTGCCGCATCACAGAGCATCGGATTAGCTAGTGTTTCGGGCTGACCGTCCGGGATCGGACCGTCAGAGAAGGAAACACTAGGCGATTGAGTGACGCGAATGCTTCGTTTATAGTCGAACTATGAAAGAAGGTCCTGACATTGCCCATATCGCCGCCCTGATTGGTGACCCGGCGCGGGCTAACATGCTGACCGCGTTGATGAGCGGGAAAGCCTTGACGGTAAGCGAGCTGGCCAGGGAAGCGGACGTTACGATTCAGACCGCGAGCTCACATCTATCCAAACTCGACCAGGGTGGGTTGCTGCGTCCCCGCAAGCAGGGACGGCACAAGTACTTCGCGCTTGCCAATGACGAGGTTGCGCATGTTCTGGAGGGGCTGATGGGCCTCGCCGCTGCGGCCGGTCATCTGCGAAGGCGCACTGGGCCGAAGGACGCCGAACTCCGCCAGGCTCGCGTCTGTTACAATCATCTGGCGGGTGACATGGGCACGCGGATGTTCGACAGCTTGATTGCGCAAGGGCATTTGCGCCTCGATGGCGAGAAGTTGGCCATAACCGCTTCGGGCGCGGGGTTCGTGGCGGATTTCGGCATCGACCTCGACACGCTCCGCAAAGGACGTTCGGCGCTCTGCCGAGAATGTCTCGATTGGAGCGAGCGGCGGTCGCATCTCGCGGGCAGTCTGGGCCGCGCCTTCCTTAGCCGGTTTGAGGCGTTGTCCTGGGCGAAGCGGGATCAAAAAACCCGCATCATTTCGTTCTCTCGGAATGGAATCAAGGAATTCGAGCGGCGATTTAGAGCATGATCCCGAAAAGTTGCAGACTTTTCGGATAAGATCATGCGACCAAACAATGAGAAAGAGAGCGCGATTGAATCAACCTAAAGCAATCGCGCTCTAGGGATTTGTTCAGATTGAATCAATCGGGCTCTGTTTCTGCTTTGTCGCATGGTGTTGTCCGACTCTGCCAGCTCTTCGGGATCATGCTCCAATTCCTGGGTGAGGATGTTGCCGATTATGGCCGAAGAAGACGCGAACTATTCCTTCCCTATAGGGCTATGATCCCAGCTGGCTGACGTCGCTGGTTGACTGGCTGTCAGATCCCGGCTGACCGCTGCCTTGTAGGCGACGATCCAAACCGAACGATTCCTCCAGTGCACGGACTTCGCGCAGCGCCTCATTGCCCAGCTGGTCGCTGTCGATCATTTGACAAAGCTGCAGAACCCCTTCGTGCACTTCTGACCTGTAGACGATCAGCGTTGTACACAAACGCCTTTCAAGCACGTCGATCTGCTCGGCGAGAGCCAATTCGATTTCGCCGGGAAATTCTCGCTTATCAAGCTCAGATGCGATCTGTTCGCCTAACCGAGGTAGTTTTGAAACGGGACAGTATCTGACAACATCTTTCTTCGGCCGGACCTGGTCGGGCTCGGGTTTTCCGGAGTGCTGATGCTCGGGCTGATCTGTCACGCGCGTGCCGCTCTTTTTGCCGGTCCTCGAATTGACCCAGATATTCCGCCGCTACGAATGGCGCAAGAACGGCGGCGAACAGCATTCACGGGTGAGCGTATCGCTTTGAGCGAAGAGGTTTATGGACTGAGCGGGCTTTGATTACCGCTTGCGTTCCAGCCACCAAAGATGCATCGCCTCAAACACAGGCTTGAGGGATAGCCCATCTTTAGTCGCACTATACTCCACACGGGGCGGCACCTCGGGAAAAACCTCGCGACGCACCAAACCATCGGTTTCGAGTGCCCGAAGTTGTTTGGTCAGCATGGTTTGGGTGACTCCATCCACCTCCCGACGTAGATCGCCAAAGCGCTTGGTGCCTTTGAAAATCAGGGTCTTCAGGATCGCCAATTTCCACTTGCCACCGATCATCGTGAAAACAATCGGAGCCGGACAAAGGCTGTCAGGTTCGTCATCTGCCATGGCACCGCACATTAGTACATTTTTTGAACTTAGTACGAAAACGTTGCCTACTTTTCAAGCGAGAGTGTTGCGGTCATTATTGGCGTGCGCGGACTCTGGACTGGCGTCTGTTCAATCTCGGAAAACTTTCGTGAAACATCATAAGTAGAAGCAGGAAAGACATGCACGTCATACTGTTGAAGTTTGCAGACAACAGATCATCCGCCCCTCAATTCATGGAGGCGCACAACGCATGGATTGCAAAGGGGCTCGCCGACGGAGTTTTTCTGTGCGTTGGCTCGCTCGATGTCGGGGGAGGGTTTATTCTCGCCCACGGAGAAGAGAACAAAGCTATTCTAGAAAGGGTGATGAAGGACCCGTTTGTAGAAAACAGTGTTGTGACTGCGGAAGTGCATCAAGTTGACGTAAAGCGCACGACCCCTGAGCTGGCGCATCTTGCCAAAGAACGGTAGATCAGCCTTGCTCTCAGATCGTAGATTGTCGTGAAGGGCTCAGGGCAGTCATTTGCTCGTCGACGGGTGATTGATCTCCTCTGATACCTCTTTGACCAACGTGTTCCTCTTCGCCAGCCTCCCTCCCAGCGCGTGTCCCGCTTGACGCATTCGAAGCCGGCCTCTCTAAGGCCATTGGTCCGGATGCTGGCCGTGAGATTGCCACACTCTACCGCTGGTTTAACACCGACGGTGCAACCTGCCTTTCGCCGGGCAAAGGGGGAACCGCTGCGCTTGGCGTAACTCCAACTCAAATGCGCGATTGGGCAGCTCGCGTGCCTTGGGAGGAGATTGTCGGATGACGGCGTAATCCATATAGAAGAACGACGGATAACGGGCGGCGACTGGTGGCGGGACATCAAGACGAGGACAGTGCATTGAACCAGTTTCGATTTAAACCGGCGGCCGCGGCAGTTGTTTCAGGGGCGCTCGCCCTGGCGCTCTTGGCGGTGCCGGCGCTTGCCGATGACGATGACATCACGCCTAAGATCACCGTGTCGGCTACCGGCACCGCGGAGATCGCTCCGGACATGGCGATCATCAACCTGACGGTCCTGCGCGAAGCGGCTACGGCGCGCGAGGCGCTCGACGCGAACACGGCCGCCATGGCCGGAGTACTGGCGGCGATGGAGGAAGAAGGCATTGCGAAGCGCGATCTGAAGACCTCGAACTTCGCCATCCGGCCGGTCATCTTCTACCCACGCAACAGCAGCGGTCAGAACGAAGAACCGCGCATCACCGGCTACCGCGTCCACAACGCGCTCACGGTGCGGGTGCGCGATCTGGACCGGCTCGGCGCGATCCTCGATCGGTCGGTGACGCTGGGCGTCAACCAGGGCGGCGGCATCAACTTCACCAACGACGACCCGGGCGAAACGGTGAACCAGGCACGAGTCAACGCGATGAAAAAAGCCATTGCCAAGGCGACGACGCTGACCGAGGCGGCGGGCCTCGCTCTAGGGCGGATCCTGTCGATCTCCGAACGTGTGGACCGGCCTCGGCCATTGCCGTTGGCCCGGGCGCATATGAAGGGGTCCGGCGCGGTTGCGGAATCGGTGCCGATTGCTGCGGGCGAAAACACCTACCGGGTGACGGTGAACGTGTCGTTCGCACTCGTTCAGTGAGGCTGGCTATGTCTGCCGGGTTTAGCCATATTCTTTGGTTTGACCTTGATGCCGATAAGCTTGGCAATCCCCTTCTTGGTCCGGCGATACCAAAACACATGGATAGGTATTTATATCCATGGGTTCGGCAATCTTCTGGTGCTGGCCATTTTGATCCCCACTATTGCGGGCTGGCTGTAATGGGAACGGCGGCATTGTCCGCAAAGCAGCCATCCTAACCGGCGTAGTCGAACCTCGCAGAATGGGCGGCAAATGGCGGGCCGCGCGCGACAAAGCCACGAACTATTTCTTCGCTATCGTGCTACGATGACATGTCTGCACGATGCGCTGCAATGATCGGTCCTGCGACGCAGTCGCTTAAGCGCACGACGCCGTGACATAGCGGCCGTGGGCCGTCCGAACGTCTTGCTGTTTACGACCGCTTTGAGCCCAAAGCGCCTTTCAAGCAGTCCTGTAGAATCGCTCAGGATCGCCTTCGTCAAGGCCGCTTAGTTCACCACAGTATCGCCACCCCGCCTTGTCGAGCAGCTTGCGCATAGCGGAGTTTGATCGGTTGGTGGACGTCCAGACCTCCGGGTACGCGCTTGAGCTATGCGAAAGCAAGCCCGCCCCCAGGCCAAGTCTTCTTGCATCAGGAGACACGATGAGCAGAGACATGAACGGCTTGCCAAAGAAGTAACCGTGATCAAGGCAGCAGAAGGCTTGGACTTCACCACGCAAAGCGGCCACGCTCAGGCCACCGTTTTCAGCCACCGACGTGATGTAGTCAGCTCTGTCATTCGAACCAAGGAGAGCTTCATCTATTGTGAC
>JANQIP010000286.1 GCA_028282095.1 Xanthobacteraceae bacterium
CCCGAAAAGTTGACAGACTTTTCGGACAAGGTCATGCGACAAAACAAAGAGAACGAGAGCGCGATCGATTCAATCTGAATGGATCGCACTCTAGAGTCGCAGCGGGTGCGCCGCGCGCCGTGATAAGTATGCCCTGACCATTCTCTGAACCACTCACAGCTCGGCGCCGCCGCCGAAACCCAAGGTCCTGTATTGTCGTCGGCGGGCGCGGCTGGGGCGATCCTCAGAACTGGCTGCTGGCCGCCCTTCTCGTTGCAGGCGCCTTTCTATATGTCGGCTTCCGGCTGGGGCTGATGACGCTCATCAACCTGATCGGATCGAGTTCGGCGGCGAATGCGACCGCGGCCGTGTTCGCCTGGCTTCTGATTGTTCTCGCCTTGCCCGCGGCGCTGCAGTTTTCGGTCCGCCCGCGCGCTCATCGCGCACTCGCAAGCCGCCAAGACCGCGCCTCCAACTGCGCGCGCCAGAGGCTTTGGTAACGCCCCGTCTGGCCGAGCAGCGTTTCGTGCGTACCGCGTTGGACGATCTTGCCACCTTCCAAGACCCAGATTTGATCGGCTGATCGCACGGTCCATAGCCGATGCGCAATCACAACCGTTGTTCGGTCGTGGGTCAGACGGGCGATCGCGCGCTGTAGTTTTTCCTCACGGGCAAGATCGACGCTTGATGTGGCCTCATCAAGAATGAGGATCGGTGCATCCTTTAGAAGAGCACGCGCTATGGCGATGCGCTGACGTTCGCCGCCAGAGAGATCTCCACCATTTGGCGCGATGCGGGTCTCATAGCCTTGCGGAAGGCGCGAGATGAACTCATCCGCCTCCGCAGCCTCGGCCGCCCGAACGACCTGTTCATCGTCGGCGCCGGGATTGCCCAGCCTAATGTTGTCAGCGACCGTTCCGTCGAACAAGACGACGTCTTGGAGAACCATTGCGACAAGGGTGTTCAGCCGCTCCGCGGTCATGTCGCGAATATCGACACCGCCGATCCGGATAGCGCCTTTGTCGACATCGTGAAGCCGGGCCATAAGTCCGGCGAGCGTCGATTTGCCGGAGCCGGACATCCCGACCAAGGCAACCTTTGAGCCGGCTGCGATTTCACCGGAGATACCGTTTAGTACTGCGTCTTCGCCGTAGGAAAACGCGACATCGTCGACAGCTATGGCATTGCTCTCAGGCAAGTGCTCGATGTGACCTTCGCTCAGCGTCGCTTCTACCGACAGCGCACGAACGTCATCCAAAATCGCGCTCGCAAAACGCAGCTCGGCCAAGTTGATGCCGAGATCAACGGCGGCCTTGAAGGCGCGTTGCGCGATGATCATCGCAGCAACGAACGAGACGATCTCGAGCTGTCCGCGCTCGACAACGAGCACACCCAAAACAGCGACCAAACCAAATCCAAGTTGCAGAACAAAGCCAAAAGTCAGGAGTGCCGGCGCTGCCGCCAGTTCAAGCCGCATCTGGGCTTCTTCCAAGGCCTTAAGGTTGTCATGGGCAATGGCCAGACGGCTGCCATGAAGATCGAACAGGCGAAATTCCCGGATCCCATCGATCTGATCGGTAACCGCACCGACCGCCCGGCCGCGCATCGCGTCTGTTCGGACGCTGGCGCGGACGAGCAGCCTGTTCGACCATGGAATGGCAAGAAATGCGACCGGCACCAGAATCAGGCAAAGCGCGCCCAGCCGCCAGTCGATCCACAGCAGGAACAGGCATAGCAATAGCGGCAGGCCCGCATTGACGACAGCCATGCCCCATATGTGCATCACCACGTCCTGATAGACCTGGAAACGACTGGTGAGAAGTTCGGCGACGAGTTCGGAGCGCTTCTTTGTGAATGCCGCCATTGGCAGCCGGCTGAGATGGTCAGCCACACGCAGCCGCGCCTTTGCAACGATCTGGTAGGTCGTCGAAAAATTTTCGCTATATGCACCGGCCCGAAGCACGATCAGCAGGAGTGTCGCGATTGCGAATACGAATGCCGCCTCGACAATGACCCCGCTGTCGACGCGACCGTCAAAAGCGACGATCAAGAAGCGATAAAGCGCGATGTAGGTCAGTGCTTCGACAATTATGGTAGCCAAACCCCAGCCAAAGCCTTTACCAAGCCTGGCTGCACTTTCTCCGGCGAGATCAAACCCCAATTTGCCGATCATGCGGACACTGTCTCCGCCTGACCGATGTGCCAATCGAATGCACGCAGTTGCGAACGCCACAGTTCCGCGTATGTCGCCGAGCGCTGGACCAAATCGCCATGCTCTCCAGTCGCTTCGACCGCGCCATCCTTGAGAACCACAATCAGATCGGCAGACTGCGTGGTGGCCAACCGATGGGCGACGACTATGACCGTCCGGCCGACAGTAAGTTTGGCCAGTGCCTTCTGGATCGAAAGTTCGTTTTCGGGATCGGAAAAGGCCGTCGCCTCGTCCAGCAACAGGATGGGCGCGTTTTTCAACAAAGCCCGCGCGATGGAAAGGCGCTGTCTTTCACCGCTCGACAGACGCGTTCCGCGATCCCCAATGGAGGTTTCGAGCCCCTCCGGCAATTCTTTCAAAAATGCATCGAGACCAACCGCGGCGCAGGCGGACTTGATATCATCATCGGATAGGCACGGCGCTGCAATGGCGAGATTTTCGCGTATCGTCCCGAAAAAGAAATACGGATCTTGAAAGACTACCGAAACGAGGGATTGGAAGCGCTCCTCGGCAATCTCGCGAACGTCGATCCCGCCAATCAGAACGGACCCCGATGTGACATCCCAGAAACGCGCGATGAGACGCAGCAATGTGGTCTTGCCCGCACCGCTGGGCCCGACGATTGCAGTCACCTTCCCGTCCGGAATGGAGAGTGTTACGTCTTGCAGGACGTCCTTTCCGGCGTCATACGAAAAAGACACAGAGTCGAACCGCACGCCGGCAGTGTCAGGTGCTTTTGAGGCGTCTGGGTAAGCAATCTGCGGCGCCGTCAGCAGCTCACCCATTTGCTTGATCGCGATACCGAGCCGCTGCATCGCCCCATTCGCGAACAGCAGCCTCATCATCGGTGCCACTACCTGCGCTCCAAGGGTGACGAAGAGCACGAACTCGCCGAGCGTGATTGCTCCCGTCGAAAGAAAATAGAGCCCGGCCGGAGCGACGAACATCAGGCTTCCGGCGACGGTGGTGAAAAAGATGGCGAACGGAATTGCACTGTCGCGCACCGCGCGGCGACCGATATCGAGCAATGAGTCGACCGAGCCGCGCAAGTCCTCCATCGAGCTGGCTGTTCGGTTGAAGGATTTCAGCGTCGCAATGCCACGCACATAAGAGATCAATGCGGCCGTCGCAGCTTTGTCTGCCGCGAACCAGCCTTTCACCGAGTCTCCGAGCACCTTGTACCCTGCAAACTGAGCCACGGCCGTGATCGGCAAAAGCGCAAGTGCGAACAGAGCCATCCGCCAATCGACCACACACAGAATTATGGCCCCGGCAACCAGCGAGGTTAGGCCTGCCACAGCGTCTGGAATTGTATGGGCGACGAAATGCTCAACTTCGGAGGGATAGTCGATGATCGCCTTTTTCAGTGCCGCCGCGCGGCCTGCAACACGCCCAAGATATTGCCGGCTCAAACAGTTGAGCATTCGGCTACGCAACTCGCGCGCGACGCGGAACGCGATCGCATGCGAAACGACCGCTGAACCGCCAATCATCAAGAACCTGATGACGGCAGCGATTGGCATGCATACCGCATAGGCCAGAAGCTTGATGGTGTCGGGATCCTCCGCGACCACTTCTTCAATCAGGAACCACAGCAACACGAACACGGCGATGTCCATCAGGCCTGCAATGATCGCCAGCAAACAGGCCGCTGCCACGCGACCCAGATAAGGTCTGAGTAGCTCAGGCAGGAGCAATTGAACCGACGGCGCTTCCGGACCCTGCTTGGGGGTTGCCGCCCATTGCTGATCTTGCCCGACTGTCATCTCATGCCCGCCATATTGGCGGCCCGACCGATAGGGCGCTCATCGCGTTCCACGAAATGTCCGAGCCGAGAAACCAAAACGGCCGTTAGCAACGTGCCGATCGCGGCGACCGCAACGGGCGCCTGATGGCCCATGGCCGACGCGAGAAATCCGCTCGCGATGAAACCCGGCATCGCCAATAGCGATTGGCCGGCAACGAGGGTTGTGAGATGCGTGCCCGCGCTATCGCCTGCCGCAAGCGATATGAGAATCGCAGTTACGCACACATGGACCGCACTGAAAGACGCGAAAATGGCGGTGATGCTCGCCAGTGCCCCCCAATTTGCATTTATGCTTCCGATTCCGATCGCCAAAGCGAAAGTGAAAGCCGAGATCACGCAGATGACCGACAACCCACGTGCCGGGCTCTGATTGCGGACATAGAGGCTGACCAGCGGGCCGACGGTTGCAAAAGCGAACAAGTTTGCCATGCCGGCAATCAATCCGACCTGCGTCAGGCCGTAGCCAAGATCAACCAGACGCGGCTCCGCCATGGCGAACGCGCTGGCAATGCCGATCGATACGGGTGCGAGCAGTAAGAGGACAGACCAGGTTCTGAGCGAGCGCAGAACCGACCAAGCGACCGCTGTGGACGACACTCCGGATGGCTTTTCCGGCTCTTCAATGAACACAACAACGACCCCGGCGGACGCCATACCAACTGCAAACACGAGCAGCGCCGAAGTCCACCCAAACTGCTCGATCAGGAAAAGCCCGGCTGCCCCACCGATAAGATGACCAACGGCCGCCCCGATGCCACCTGCTGTTGCGCCGAATGGTCGTTGTTCAGGGTCAAGGGCTTCCGCCATGAAACCCAGCAATGCGATGCGCTGTGTCGCCACAACTGCGGAGATCGCCGCGCACATCAAAAACAGGAGGACGGTGTTTTCCGGACGCGGTTCGACCAATGCAAGCAGAGCCAATAAGCCTGCCGTTGCGATTTGGGTGGCGATTATCCACGAACGCCGCCGCCCAAACCGGGAAAGCCGATATCTATCGACAAACGGCGCCCAAGCGAGACTGAGTATGAATGCAAAAATGAGAAGGCTGAATAGCCCGACAAACTCAAGCGGTGCACCATTGGCCCGAAGCACAACCGGCGCGGCCACATAGGTCAGCGCGATGGAACTGTATTCGACCGTGTTGAGCGCGAAAATGATGGCAAGCCGTCCGAAACCTCTCAAAATCTAACCTCGGCACCGAAACCAAGGACTTGCCCGCGGCCAACATACACACTTTGAACCGTGCCCAAGACCAAACCAGACAACTCGGGCACCTCATCGGTGAGATTTCGCCCAAACGCAAAGACGGAAACACTGTCGTTGGACCATCCAACCTGCGCGTTGAGGATCACGTAGGAGTTAAGATCGAATGAATTGCTGATGTCCACCGCGCGATCGCCGACATATTGCAGGTCCGCGGATGTCAACACCGCCCCGGGGAGCCCGGCATGGGCCAAGTCCCAAGTCTTCTCGACCCCAACATTCAATGAAACATCCGGCGTCCCGGGCACCCGTCCGCCGTCGAGCGCGTTCTGCGGATTTTCCCCGGCGACAAGCAGTTCGGTATCGGTGTAACCGAGCCCGCCGAACACGGTGAAGCTGTCAGTTACGGAGAACCGAGCTTCGATCTCAAATCCGGTGGTTTGGTAATCCTGCGGTGCGATCGACGATTGGTTTGTGATCGGATCGAAGACGAACAGGTGGCCGTCTTTCACGTCATTGAAGAACACCGATCCAGCGAGATAGAGGCGCCCGTCAAGAAACTGGCCTTTAAAGCCTGCTTCATAGGCGACCGAGGTTGATTCGGGGTAAGCGACCTGTCGCTGGCCAAAATACTGGCCAAAATTGAAAAATGGAAAGCCACCTGCCGAGTGTCCTCTCTTCACCGAGGCGTAGACCAGGTGATCCGCAGTGATCTTGTGGTCGAGGGTCAACCCACCCGCCCACCAGTCTTCCTTGCGATCCGCCGAGTCGCTGAAGCTGGCAACAAATCCAGGCGGCGGAACATCTCTGAAGGTGAAGTCGCTGATGTACTTGAAATCGTCAGTGCCTACCCGCAATGACGGCGTCAGGATCAGGGCGTCAGCAAGCGGTATTCCGATTTCGCCAAAGGCGGACATCGTGGTTAGTTCGAGTTTGGTTTGCGTCGTGCCATTGATGAAGGGCAGAAGTGTGCTGCTGTCTGTGTTGATCTGAAAAAAATCCGACGAATAGATCGATGCTCCGGCAATCCAGCGAATGTCGGCTTCTGGTTTTGACGTGAAACGAATTTCTCCACTATAGGCCCTCTCGTCCTGGACATAGTTATTGAAATTCGTGCCTGGCGCATTGAAAAATGCTCGCGGCAAACCAGTAAGAGCTGCATAAACAAGGCTGTCCTGAGTATCGATGCCCGATGCCGTCTTGATGTCCTGCAAGGTGGCCGTGGCGGCAAAATCGAAGGCCTCGAAATCGTGCTTCAGCTCGAGCGAGCCCATTACGATTTCACGATCGTTCCATGGTTCCTGGTCGAGGCCGGAGGCCGGGAACCCTGGCCCATTGCGAAGAATACCGCGCGCCGCATTCCTGTAATCCTGTTCAAAGAAGCCCGAGGCGGTCAGGGTTGTATTATCGGACAAATCAATCCGTAAACTGCCGCGTGCCGCTGCAATATCGTTTTCGCCCATTTCCTGGTTGATAAGGTCGTTGCGGACAAATCCATCCTGTCCTGCGGTCCGAAGCGCCAGACGGCCGGCGACACCTTCTTTCAGAGTACCGCCCATGATCAGATCGGTGAGATAGGTTCCATCGGTCCCAATCTCGCCACGGATGCGAAAGTCTCTTCGGCCATCGGGTTGCCTGGTGACATAATTGACGCTGCCGCCTTGAGAACCACGACCATACAGAACGTTTTGCGGTCCGCGAACGACCTCGACCCGATCAACATCCAGCAGTTGCTGGAATCCGGCAGAGAGCGAGACCGGCTGACCATTGACGTTGTAGCCAACCGTTGTGTCGAACGGATTTTGCGGAAATATCAGATTGCCGACGCCGCGGATGGACGCGAAATTCGAAGCCGGCGACTCAATGTCGATCGCAGAATAGTTTGGAATGCTACGTGCTACGTTTGCGGCTGCGTCGGGCGCATTATCCGTCAAATCGTCGAGTTCGACCGATGACACGCTCGCTGGGACATCCAAGATGTCCTCGTCGACCCGCCGCGCGGTAACAATCGTGAGTGCCCGCAGTTCAACTTCCTGCGCTGCGGCTTGCTGTGCTCGGGCCGGTGCATGAATCGCGGTGGCCACGATCAGCGATAGTGAGCCTGCCAGACAGGTCGATCCCAAGAGGCGAACCGACAAACGATGAAAAACTGACTGACCGCGACACGCCATACCCTGACTTCCCTGATTTTTCTGTTGTATCAGGTTACCAGATGACGACGCTGGAGTTGAAGATCGGGGGCGTTTGTCAGACCGTCAAAGGCATTTGCCTTTGTGTCACATGCGCGAGCGCGCCTGGGTTGGGGTGACACCGAACTCCCTGCGGAAGGCGGTCGAGAAATTGGCCGGACTCGAATAGCCTGCGATGTGTGCGGCCTGGGCTACGGATAAGCCCTCATCAACCAGAGCCGAACGGGCCGCATCCATCCGGCGTTTCGACAAGTAGGCGATCACAGAGGTATCGAAAGCCATCTTGAAGTGACGGCAAAGGGTGCTGACGCTCATCCCTGCTTCGCGGGCTACGTGTTCGAGCGTAACTTCATCCTCGGGCGAACAAGCTTCCAGCCGCCCACGCACATCCTGAATGCGCTTGAACTCTCGTACCGTCAGAACCCGCTCGTTTCTCGGACTCTGCGGTGCGTTCAGGGCAATGACAGCGTCTGCGAAAAACTGCATCGCTGCAGCTTCGCTACGCAATCTCGAAATAGGCCCCATGTCATCATTCAGTTGAAACAGGTTTATTGCCGATTGGTGCAGTGCAGGCGTCACGGGACAGCGTGACAGCTCGATCTTACGTTCCGCGATTGCTGTCAAAATTCCGCTTCGCTCGATCGCGTCGTCGACGCTATTGCGCATAAGCCAGTCAGGACTGGCAACAACCCCAGCCAAGTCCATACGCGTACCGCGTTCCATGATTGACGTGGTTGTTTCCCGGGCCCCAAACCGCAACACACCGAGCTCTCCGAGTTCAACCTTATAGGTTTGAGGACCCACTCTGATTTGCGCGCATCCGTTCAGGATGACGCCGAGCATCAAGCATGGATCATACGTTTCCTTAAGGTTAAAATCTTCTAATATCTCAATCTGAGAGCGCACGGCGAGCAATCCGGGCGCAATCTCCCGATGCCATACGATGCCTCGAGCCACCTCAGTTTCGGATTTGATCGGTTTGGGAAACTCGCAGCTGTTTTCCGAACCAGGCCAACACCAGTGTGTCTGCACTTGTTCGGCGGTTATCGAGAAACGCGGTATGGACCCGACATGATCAAGCAGAGCCATACCTGCAATCTCCCGTTCTGGCGGATGAATCCATTGCTTTCTGATTGGCACCTATTTCCGCGGCAACAATCTCCGGCGCGAATTACAGATTCATGGCCCGGCGATGTGCGAGTGATTGAATCCGAATAGTCAGGGTCAGCGTCAGACTCTTCCGAGCCGTCAAAAGCACGACCTGCTGCTGCCGGATTGATGCATTCAAGCAACTTGGGCAACAAGATCAGATCTGACAACTTTAGAACTATCCTATAGTGCCATTCACATACGCATATTCTGTGAGTGATTTGCGAAAAGGCAAGATTTATCTTTTTGAATTATTTGAGGAATAAATTCTGTTGCTTGACATTGGCGTGACAGTCTGGGGTAGGAACTAGGTCAGGGTCTTGCCTAAGCTTAGCAAACTAGTGATGCGGCACCAATGCTTGGGCTCGTCTCATCGTGTTGGTGCCGCATCGCAAAGCATCGGATGAGCTCGTGTTCCTTACCTGACGGTCCGGGGTCGGACCGTCAGGTAAGGAACACTGGAACGCTGCACGACTAAGGTCGGTTCGCTGAGGCACCTTTCCGTTACGACCGAGCCGCAAGCGACCTCGACCCGAGAAATGCGCAAGCGAGTTTGACGCTGGAAAAGCGAGCACTGCCGTGCGCCTCGACATCATCGATTCGCTCTCTCTCCCCTCGCCTTTCGCGGCGGTCAACGAAGATGCCGTCGGCACGACAGACAGCGCCGCATGGGTGATCGATGGCGCAACCGGCGTCGCGGACCGGCTTCCCTTGGTCGAAGGCCTGACGGATGCCGCCTGGCTCGCCGAACGACTGAACGAACAACTGCATGCCGCGTTCGAGAAGACTCCGGCCGACCCGGTTGCTGCCTTGGCCGAGGTCGACGCGGAAATCCGTGCTCAGTTCCTCGCACTCGATCCGTCGCGAGAGAGCACGGCAGCCGAGCAACCGACCGCAGCATTTTCGCTGCTGACGCTGACGGATGCGACCGTGCGCCTGTTGGGCGTCGCAGACTGCCGGATCATCATCGAGACCCATGACGGCGAGCTTCGCACGTTCAATCCTTCCGACAGCGGAGCCGCCGAGTCCCTCATCATCAAGGAGCAGCGCCGGCTCCTCGCGGCCTATCCGGGCGAAGATCCCTGGCCCCGGCTGAAGTCTCTCATCCGAGAGATGCGCGCATTTGCAAATGTCGAAGGCGGCTACTCCGTGGTGCATCCGACCCGCCCTTGGAGCAATCGAGCAACGCAACAGGCCCACGACGCCCGTGACATAAAGCACTTGCTGGCCGCAAGTGACGGATTCTACCGGCTCGTCGATGTCTTTCGCGTCATGCAGGGTCCGGAGCAGCTCTTGAAGAGCGCGCTGACCCACGGCTTGGAACAGCTTTGCTCCGAGCTTCGTGAGCTCGAGCTCGGCGATGAGCGCTGCATGGCCTATCCGCGGGTCAAGCCTTGCGATGATGCAAGCGCCATTCTCGTGCGCCTTTCCTGACTTGTCCTTCGAAGACGAACTTGCCTCTCTTCAAAAACGGCATGACCCGTTCGACCGCCAATCGCGGTCCCATTTAAGCGCGATGGCTTCTGGTTGAATCAACCGCGCTCCCTTTCTCTTTGTTTGGTCGAATGATCTTATCCAAAAGTCTGCCAACTTTTCGGGATCATGCTCTCTTTGTTCGGTCGCATGATCTTGTCCGAAAAGTCTGCCAACTTTTCGGGATCATGCTCTCACCGGCCCGCGGAGTGTTACCTCTCCCCGCTTGCGGGGAGAGGTCGACGCGCGAAGCGCGGCGGGTGAGGGGCAAGCACCATCGCGGAGAAGCAAGAGCCCCTCATCCGGCTCGCGGCATTGCCGCTCGCCACCTTCTCCCCGCGCGCGGGGAGAAGGAAACCTCGGCCTCTGCCGGAATAGCATTCGCGGCACGCCAAAGTGCATTCGGGTTCGACTACAATTTCGGGTGATGCGCACGCGGGCATTCCGCCTGCCTTTTCGCCAGCCGTTCTGTTTTTCGCCTGTCTCGTCTTCCGATGGTTTGATCAGCCTGCACAAGGACACAACGCAAGCTGCCCAATAAGTGTGCAGGAGCGCCCCTCGTACCCGGCCATCGGCGGGTCAGCTCCATCTGGCGCTTGATTCAGCAACAAAGCCAATCACTGCCCTTTTGGCACGCAGCTTGCGTGAATGTTGCGACCGGAACCGGGCCCAACAACGCGTCAAACAAAGGGAACATGATGCTCAAACATCTCGGAGCGGTCGTGCGACGACCGTGTGCTCGGCGTTGGCTTGCCGCCGCGGCAGGCCTTGTACTCGGCATTACCGCCGCGGTTCCAGCGAAGGCCGAGGAGACGATCAAGGTCGGCATCCTCCATTCGCTGTCGGGCACCATGGCGATCAGCGAAACCACGTTGAAAGACGTGATGCTCATGCTGATCGAGGAGCAGAACAAAAAGGGCGGGCTGCTCGGCAAGAAGCTTGAGCCGGTCGTGGTCGACCCCGCCTCGAACTGGCCGTTGTTCGCGGAAAAAGCCCGTGAGTTGATATCCAACGAAAAAGTCGCGGTCGTATTCGGCTGCTGGACCTCGGTGTCGCGCAAGTCCGTGCTGCCGGTGTTCAAGGAGCTCAACTCGATCCTGTTCTATCCGGTGCAGTACGAGGGCGAGGAGAGCGAGCGCAACGTCTTCTACACCGGCGCCGCGCCCAATCAGCAGGCGATCCCCGCCGTCGACTATCTCATGAGCGAGGACGGCGGCTCGGTGAAGCGCTGGGTGCTGGAAGGCACCGACTATGTCTATCCGCGCACGACCAACAAGATCCTTGAAGCCTATCTCAAGCAGAAGGGCGTCAAGGATGAAGACATCATGATCAACTACACGCCGTTCGGCTTCTCCGACTGGCAGACCCAGGTCGCCAAGATCAAGAAGTTCGGTTCGGCGGGCAAGAAGACGGCCGTGGTCTCCACCATCAATGGCGACGCCAACGTGCCGTTCTACAAGGAGCTCGGCAACCAGGGCATCAAGGCGACCGACATTCCGGTGGTGGCGTTCTCGGTGGGTGAGGAAGAGCTCGCCGGCCTCGACACCAAGCCGCTGGTCGGCCATCTCGCCGCCTGGAACTATTTCCAATCGATCAAGACCCCGGAGAACGCCGACTTCATCAAGAAATGGCATGAGTTCATTAAGAAAGCCGACCGCACCACCAATGATCCGATGGAGGCCCATTACATTGGCTTCAATATGTGGGTGAAGGCGGTCGAGAAAGCCAAGTCGACCGATCCCGACAAGGTCATTGCCGCGCTGCCCGGTACCGAAGCGAAAAACCTGACCGGCGGCACGTCGGTGATGCTGCCGAACCATCACATCGCCAAGCCGGTCTTCATCGGTGAAATCCGCGACGACGGTCAGTTCGACGTGGTGTGGCAGACCAAGGACCTCGTGCCGGGCGATGCCTGGTCGGACTATCTGCCCGGCTCCAAGGACATGATCGCCGACTGGGTCGAGCTCAAATGCGGCAACTACAACAAGGTCACCAACAAGTGCGGTGGCTAAGTGCGACTGATGCGCTTTCCGAGTAATTGCCTCGGGCTTGAATCCTATTACCTCCCCCTGAAAGGGGGAGGTCGGCGAGCGGCGCAGGCAAGCTTGCGCAGCCTGCGCAGGCTTGGCTGCGTGCTCGACGGGAGGGGGTCAACAGGAC
>JANQIP010000255.1 GCA_028282095.1 Xanthobacteraceae bacterium
ATCGCCTTCCAAACCCGCACTTCCCGGCAAAATCGATTACTCGGAAACGCCCGTCTTGCGCGAAAAATCAACGGGTTCGCAATTCTTCACAGACGACTAATTAGGACATTACCTCGCCGGCCGGTACTGTCCTATTTCCGAGGGGGGGGGGCATCTGGACAGCCGCCGCTACTGGCAAAGCCGGTAGCCGCTGGAGCGTTCGGCCAGGTCGAGATGGAAATGGTTGGTGTGGAAAGGGCTCATGCCGGGCCCGAGCACCGTCGTAAAATAGGCGCAGGCGCCGCCACGGGCCGCCGCCTGAAAGGCACGGACGGCATCCGCACTGTCGGGGCGTGAGGCGACCAGCGCAGGGGCACGCTCCGCGAACACGAACGCCATCACGTCGACGCCATTGGCGAAGGCATGCTCGCTCAGCTTTCCGGTTGTCGCGTTGTTGCGCCGACGGCATTGATAGGATGTGCTGATCCGCACGCCGACTAGCTTGGCATCCAAATGCGTCCGGGCGCTGGGCACCACAACTTGGTCGATCCAGTCATGCAGCGCCCGCGCGGCGTGGCACCGCAGCCGCACATCGGTCGAGATCATCACGCCCCCGGCGACCCGCGTAACCCTGAGCGGGCGTTGCGTGCCGCAACCATTTCCATCATCGATCGGGTCGAGCAACGCGAACCGGACGCCGTCCTGACGCAATCGCGCTTCGCAGCGCTTGGCCTCGTCGAGATCGAAGCGCGGCCCAGCTTGCGTTATTACTTCGGTTTCGTCGTTCCGTCCCGCCTGTTCCGCTCGACCGTTCGCAGGTCTCTCGGGTTTCGCGCGCGTCTGCGCCGGGCGCGGTTGGGGAAGGGGTACTTCACCGATAACCGATGGGGTGTTCTGGGTAGCAGCAGGTGAGCCGGCCACGACCAGCATCAACGCGGCCGTCACCGGAACACACATCCAATCGAGCCGCCGTCGGCGCATCAGCATCGATCTCCACCTCACACCTATCCCAACTTCCTGCTCCGACTGTCCCATTTAAGCCAGCGTGACGGGGGACGTCAGATTAGTCCGAATTGCTCAGGTTAGCCGCCCATCACGTAGATGAAGAAGACCATTGTGGGGATCGAGAAAATTGTACTGAAGAATAAGGTCGAGGCCATTTCCCGTTCAGCCGTTTGGTACTGAACAGCGAGAATGACGCAGACCGACGAGGTCGGAATCGCCATCGCAAGCACAGCCTCCCGGGTCGATTCGTGCGGCAGTCCCGCGAACGCAAGCATCGCCCACACCGCCGCCGGCATGACGAGATTGCGCGATACCGTCGAAACGCCGACCGGAAGGCTGAAGGAAACGCGCCGGCTGTAAAGAATAATACCGGACGCGAACAGCGCCGCGCCGCCGGTCGTCTTGCCCAGCAGAGCCAACGAGTGACGAATCTCCACCGGGATGTCGACGTCGAGCAGCAGGATGACCAAAGCGAGCATCGGCGCCCACACCACCGGCTGCTTCAGCGCCGACAATACATTATCGAGCCCAGACTTTCGTTCGCCAGCAGCAGCATCCCCTTGCACTGCGTTGCTTTGCGCAGCGCCGATCGAAAGCAAGATCATGCACGCGGGAATCTGTACCACGTTGATGATCAAGGTGGTGACGGCGACAGGGATCGTGGCAGCGACGTCGCCGAACAGATAGCCGAGCACAGGGAAGCCGACAAATGCGACCGACGGCGCGCCGATCGCCAGCGCCTGCAGTGCCGCGGTCGCCAGGTCTCGGCCGCACAGAAATCTCGCGATGAGCAAGGGAACGAAGAACCCCAAGGTCGTGGCGACCACGATGCCCACGGCAAGTTCTGCACTGCTCGTCAGTTGATCGCGCGGAATCGCCACCATGTTCGCGAACAGCAGCATCGGCAGGGCGTAGAGCATGACCATGCGATTGAGCACGGTCGCCTGCTTGGCGTCGAAGTCGTGGTGCCACGCGGCGATGATTCCCATGAGCAGCGTCACGATCACGGGCAACAGCGCGCCGCTCATCGTCGTCAACATGGGCGGATCGTCCCTTCTGCTTCGCCGTCAAATGAGTTCAACCATCCATACCCGCTCTAGCGGTTTTATCTTCAACAATTCTTAGCCATTGCATCCGGGCGATAGGGCGGGCCTAGACGGCAGTTGCAAGTATACGATTGCCTCAATCTGAAGGAGACGGTGTGCGGATATGTGTGGTTTTCAGAATCAGGATTCCGCCGGCCAGAGCATGATCCCGAAAAGCTGCAGACTTTTCAGAGAAGATCATGCGACAGAACAAAGAGAAATAGAGCGCGATCGATTCAATCTGAATGGATCATGCTCCAGTCGGTGCGGGAATGTAGCCGTACCAGGCCGCGCGCGTGTCGCCTTGGCCGAGAAAGCGGCGCGCCATGACATACATTTGGTTACCGTAATCGAAGTGCCAGCACTCGTAGCTATAGTTGGTGAACCCTTCGTCCTGCATCGCCCAATGCAGGAGGCGCCGGTTGCGCAGCCGGACATCGTCGCCAGCGATCCGGCCCTCGCGCAACAGGCGCTCGAAAAAACCGCTTTCGCTCGCCTCCGACATGTCGTCGAAATGCGTTCCCATATCGAGCAGTTCACCTGTCTTCCTGTTCCGCAAGGTCAGATCGATGGCTGCTCCCGTCGCGTGGGCCGGCCAAGTGCGCGGGTTTGCCGGATCGAAAGACCGCGGGTCCGAAACATAGGCGCGCGCGCGCTCGACGATGGTTGCTTCCGTAGCGCCGGGCATCGCGTGACGAAATCGCTCGACGTGAAAGTCCCATAGCGCTTGCTGGCAAGCGACCGGCCGATAGGCGTCCCGGAGAAAGACCTCCGCGCCATATTCGGCGAGCCGATCGTTGACCTTGATCAGCATCGCCGCAATCGAAAGCCGGCACCAAAGCTCCCGCACCGCGCCGCCTATCGCGCGATCGTAAGGCGCGTTTTTCCCATCCGTGCGGGCGTAGTAGTTTTCGCCGGCGATCCCGTAGTCCCGGGCATCCACCAGCACTTCCGCGTATCGGGGATCGTGAGCGTCGACCGGTATGTCGTGGTAATTGCCGGTGGTCGGCGACCGCTCGTTTATCGGAATAGGGTGGTCATAGGCTGACATATGCGTTCCCAATGACCGCGCTCTCGCTCAGCTTGGATGACGTGACGGCAGCGCTCGTCACCGAACGGATAATCCGGACACAGGATGATGGTTCAGCCGACGACGCCGGCGAAGTGCAGGAGAATGCCGGCGGCGCAACTTGCCGCAAGCGTTGCGATCATCCCGGCCTTCAGCCAGAACAGCGCAAGGGCAGCGGCGACGGCAAGCGCCAGCGCCCATGGATCGAGGCTCGCAAGCACGGGCATGTCGAAGCTCAGGCCAAAGCCGCGGAACGGATGCACCGTGCGAAACATCGCGTGGATCGCAAACCATAGAGCGAGGTTCAGGATCACGCCGACCACGGCGGCGGTGACCGCCGACAGTGCGGCGCTGAGGCTGCGATTGTCGCGCAACTGCTCGATGAACGGCGCGCCGAGAAAGATCCAAAGAAAACACGGCACGAAGGTCACCCAGGTCGCAAGCAAGCCGCCGAGCGTGCCGGCAAGCATCGGCGTCATCGTGCCGGGATCACGAAACGCGGCCAAGAATCCCACGAACTGCAGCACCATGATCAGCGGGCCCGGCGTCGTCTCCGCCATGCCAAGACCGTCGAGCATCTCGGTGGGCTCAAGCCAGCCATAGTGCTCGACCGCCTGCTGCGCGACATAGGCGAGCACGGCATAGGCGCCGCCGAAGGTCACCATCGCCATCTTGCTGAAGAAAACCGCGATCTGGGCAAAGACATCGGCATAGCCGGCCGCCCAGATGATGGCCGCTACGGGACCGAGCCACAGCGCAAGGCACACGGCGGAGGCCCGCAAGGCCCGCTTGAGATCGGGGCGGGCATGTTCGGGAAGCTCCTCGCCCAGCACCGTTCCGCCATCATCCGCCGCGGCCGGCAAGAAGCTTGTCCCCGCTTTCGCATCGAAGCTTGAAGCAGAAACCCAATGGCCGGCAAAACCGATCGCGGCGGCGCCGATGATGATGATTGGAAACGGGACATTGAAGAAGAAGATCGCAACAAAAGCGAAAGCCGAAAGCCCGACCATCGCGCGGCTGCGCAGCGCGCGTTGGCCGATCCGCACGATCGCCTGGACGACGATGGCGAGCACCGCCGCTTTCAGCCCGAAGAACAGGGCGGCGACCACCGGGAGCTGGCCCCAGGCCGCATAGGCATAGCTCAACGCCATGATGGAAACCGCGCCCGGCAGCACGAACAGCACGCCCGCCATCACGCCGCCCGCGGTCCGGTGCATCAGCCAGCCGATATAGGTCGCAAGCTGTTGGGCTTCCGGTCCCGGCAGCAGCATGCAGTAGTTGAGCGCGTGCAGGAACCGCTGTTCGGAAATCCAGCGCTGCTCCTCGACGATGATGCGGTGCATGACCGCGATCTGTCCGGCCGGCCCGCCGAAGCTCAGAAGGGCGACGCGGGTCCACACCCGCAGCGCCGCGCGGAAGCTCACGCCGGAAGGTTGAGACGTCGCAGCGCCGGCGTCATCCATGCGGTCCGCTCGCAAAGAGAGAAGTTGCCGGCGACTGAACTCAAACAGACACTGTCTCGCGCCGGCGAGTGGTTTTGTTTGGCGCGCCACCGCGTTAATCGTCTGACACGGAGCAAGCGGGCGCTATAATGCGGAACGCGGGCAGCGGGTCAACCGCATGCCGGCAGAACTGTCTGCATTTCAGGAGCGCTCCGCATGTCGCATCGCATTCTCCTTCCGGAGGGATGGAAACCGCCGATCGGGTACAGCAACGGAATCGAGGCAACGGGGCGGTTGGTGTTCATCGCCGGTCAGGTTGGATGGAATGCGGACCAGGTGTTCGAGAGCGAGGACGTGGCGCCGCAGTTCGAACAGGCGCTCAAGAACATCCTCGCGGTGCTGGCTGAGGCCGGCGGGCGGGCGGAGCACATCTGCCGCATCACGGCGTTCTGTTGCGACAAGCAGGCCTACCTCGCCGCGCGTCCCGCACTCGGCCGCATCTGGCACGCCCTGATGGGCAAACACTATCCCTGCATGAGCATGATCTTCGTCTCGGACCTGCTCGACAATCCCGGCAAGATCGAGCTCGAGGCGACGGCGGTCATCCCGGCGTGAGCACAAGATTCGGGTCTTTGGTCGCGTTTTCTGCACCTAAGCCTCAGAGCGCGACGACTTCGTCTTGAATCAACCGTGCTCCTGTTCTCTTCGTTTGGTCGCATGACCTTATCTGAAAGGGCTGCAACTTTTCGGGATTGTGCCTAAACGGGCAGGGCGCGTTCTGATCCAAGAGGAACTCGCTCTGTCTGTCACCATTTCGTCTCGTTATGTGCAGCACACTGCCGACCCTTTCCGACGCGTTCGGCTATGGCAGGGTCGATCGGGACTCAATCGGCGAAAGGGCTCCGTTTCCGGGTTGATTGACTCAGCCGCTTGACAAGCGAGCCCGATGGCCGATGATCTCCATCGCTGTGGTCTTTCGGGCCAACCGACCCGAAAGCCAAGAGGGAATCCGGTGAGCCGCGAACCGGCGAATCCGGGGCTGCCCCCGCAACTGTGAGCGGCGAGCCGCTGTCGATCAAGGTCACTGGCGCCGAAGGAGCACGAGGATCCTGCGCGTCGGGAAGGCCAGACAATGGCGACGACCCGCGAGCCAGGAGACCTGCCACGGCCGAGAACGTTCACGGGCGGGGTGCACCGGGCGAACGCATGTGACGCCGGCTCTCTCATTCATCCTGCCGCGTCATTGCGCCCGCGATCGCCTCGCCGCAACACTGCGGGAACTGCAATGTCGTCCGATCCAACTCCGACACCCGACAAGCCCGAAGACTCGCCTCGCTCAGAAGAAGCAACCCAAGGCGAGGCGTTCCTGTCCATTTCATACCGCAGCCGTGCCGCCACACCGCTGAGCCGAAAAGAGCTCGAAGACCTCGTCGCCGAGGCGCGCACGCGCAACAGCGCCCTCGGCATCACCGGAATGTTGCTCTACGATCGCGGCCAGTTCTTCCAGTGGCTCGAAGGACCGCCGGAGGCGATACGGACCATCTGGCGCTCCATCGAGAGCGATTCCCGTCACGTCGGCATCGAGGTCCTGGGCGAATGCACCACGCCGGTGCGGCTATTCGGCGGGTCGGCCTTGCAGCTTGTCTGCCGCGACCGCGATTTTCTCACGCAAGACGACGGCGAGCTCGAGGCCCTCATTGCCGACCTTGCCGGCCGGGCGATGTCGGGTTCCCAGGATGCCGTCGACGCCCTGCTGGACGAGCGGTTGGCTGCCGGCCAGGACATGCGGTCCTTGTGCCGCGATCTGATCGAGCCCGCGGCGCGCCGTCTCGGCGACTGGCGCAATGAGGATCGCCTGTGCGACTTCGAGGTGACGCTCGCCCTCTCGCATCTTCAGCGGAGCGCCCGCCGGCTGGGCGCCACGATTCCCCCAGCCGTCGTGCTGCCGAACGAACAGCCTCATGAGATCCTGATCGCGACGGATCCGACCGAGCCCAATGTCCTCGGCGCCACCCTGGTTGGAGATGTCTTCCGCGACGCCGGATGGCTGGTCGAGGTCGTGTTTTCGCATTACGATCGCGACGTAATCGAGGCGGTCCGCATCGCCCACTGCGAAGTCCTCGTTCTGCTGCTCGGCGACGTCTACCGTCATCCCTATCGGCTGGATGTCGTCGCTGCCGACATCGCCGCCGCGCGCCTCGCATCATGCAATCCGAACCTCGTCGTGCTCGTCGGGGGCCGCGTCGTACTCGACAAGCCCGATACGATCGCCAACATCGTCGGTGCCGACGCTGCTTTCACCACGGCATTCGATGCGATCGAGAAGGCAAGAACCCTCCTCGGATCCCGCTCGGTGGCCTCCGGCCACGTGCCGCGCCTTTCGGGCGGCACCGGACGGTTCAAATCACCGAAACTGCCCGAGGAGCTTCCTCCCGGCTGGTTCTGGATTCGCTAGAGCGTGATCCCGAAAAGTTGCAGGCTTTTCGGACAAGATCATGCGACAAAACAAAGAGAACGCGCAGAGCGCATTGCGCGCCCATAGAGAATCGAATTCGGTCTGCTTATCCCTTTTGTCGCGTTATCCGTGGCAACTCGGTTTTGATCCGTTCGTCCCCGCGCAAGCGGGGACCCATGTCGTTATGACACGATTGTTTCCCGCTTTCGCGGGAATGATACGTTTTCCGAGTGATTGCTTCGGGCTCAAGTTCTATCACCTCCCCCTGAAAGGGGGAGGTCGGCGAGCGGCGCAGGCAAGCTTGCGCAGCCTGCGCAGGCTTGGCTGCGTGCTCGCCGGGAGGGGGTCCAC
>JANQIP010000259.1 GCA_028282095.1 Xanthobacteraceae bacterium
GCGCCCGTCAACAAAATCGGCGATCTCTACACAGCTCTTGGCGCCGCACAGCGTCGCCGCCAAAGCCAAAAACAGTAGAGTGCCAACATCGTGCCGCGCATTGACATCGCGCGGATCACGCACCTCCCGCAAAATCGTAATAAAAGACTGCATCAGGCCTCCTCAAAAAAGAGAAAGCCCCTATAGAATCTCTCATCCTCCGATCCGCAAGCCCCCCTCTATTCATATGCGATTCCCCTACTTTTCAGGGGGAGGTGATAGGATTTGAGCCCGAAGCAATCACTCGGAAAGCGTATAACGCCAAGCGACCGGAAATGACGTCATGACCCCGGACCGGGGTCGGGCGAGCCGAGCACGGTCGCCTCGACCCACCAGTCCGGCTGCTTTGCCTTGAGCGCCTGTGCCGCCGCATCGGCCTCGCCCAACGAGGCAAACAGGCCGAAGCAGGTCGTTCCCGAGCCCGACATGCGCGCAAGCCGGCAACCTTGTGCCGCGCGCAGCGCTTCGATGATGCCGGCGATCGCCGGCGCAAGCCGGATTGCCGGCGTTTCGAGATCGTTGGGCCGATCGGCGAGGAAAGCCAGCAATGCATCGGCCTCGGACGGGACGGCAGCAGCCGAGGGCTTGCCTCGCTGTTCCCCTTTCGTCAGACCGAGCGCGGCGAAGACCTCGCGGGTCGCAAGCGGAAAGCCGGGTCCGACCAGCACGATGGCGAGGTCCGGCAGCGCGACCGCAGCGGACAGCGCCTCGCCGACCCCACGCATCACCCGCGGTCTTGGATCGAGGCAGACGGGAACGTCGGCGCCGGTCGCAAGCGCCGTCGCGGCGAGTTGCGGATCGTCAAGCGCAAGATCATTCGCACGGGCAATGAGACGCAGGGCGGCCGCGGCGTCCGACGAACCGCCGCCGAGGCCCGCACCTGCCGGAATCCGCTTTGTGAGTTCGAATGCGCCGAGCCGCAGCCCGCTGACGCGGTCGGCGAGCGTGCGTGCCGCCTTAAGGACGAGATTGTCCGAAAGCGAGCCGGCCTGGCTCGCGGTCGGCCCCGCTACCGAGAGCGCCAGCGGCACACCCATGTGCAGCGTCAGCCGGTCGGCAAATGACGTGAAGGCGACCAGGCTTTCGAGTTCGTGATAGCCGTCGGTCCGCCGGCCAAGAATACGCAGCGTCAGATTGACCTTTGCCGGCGCCGCTTCGCTCACCACGCCAAGCATGTGCAACGCTCAGCCGCCGTTTCCCGCCCGCTTCTGAGTCTCCGAATTGGCGGCGGATGGCCCCGTATCCTCGGCAAGCCCGCGTTCCAGCTTCGCCTCGATCTTGGCAAGATCCTCCGGCTCGGGCTTGAGGTCGCGCGCATGGGTCCACTGGAACTTGGCCTCCAGCCGGCGCCCGACTTTCCAGTACACATCGCCGAGATGGTCATTGATCGTGGGGTCCATCGGCTTGAGCTCGACCGCGCGTTCAAGATGCTTGATCGCCTTCTCGTAATCCCCGAGCCGGTAATAGGCCCAGCCAAGCGAGTCGACGATATAGCCATCATCCGGACGCTGCTCGACCGCGCGCCTGATCAGGCGCATCCCCTCGTCGAGATTGACGCCCTGGTCGATCCACGAATAGCCGAGATAATTGAGAACGTGCGGCTGTTCCGGATAGAGCTCGAGCGCCTTTTTGAGATCGACCTCCGCCTTGTCCCACTGCTTGGCGCGCTCGTAGCAGATGCCGCGGAAGTAGAACACCGTCCAATTTGCCTTGGTCGGCGCTTCAATGAGATCGATCGCCTGGCCGTAGACTTGCGGACATTCGCTATAGCGCTTGCGTTCGCGCAAGACATTGCCGAGCGCGAGCACGGCGTCGAGATCGTCCGGGTTCTGTGCGATCAGTTTTTCAAGCTTCTTGCGCGCTTCGTCGGAGCGATCGAGCGAATCGAGATTGAGCGCCATCTGAATTTCGGCGTTGCGCCGCAGGGACGACTTCTTCGGCATGCGCGAATAGACGTCGATCGCAAGCTGCGGCTTCTTCATCGCCTCATAGAGATCGGCGAGCGATAGCAGCGCGAGCGCGCGTTTGGGCTGGAGGTAGAGCGCCAGCTGGAGATAGGCGAGACCGCGATTGGAGAGGCTTAGCTGCTCCTCCCGGCGCGCGAGCGCCGCGCCAAGCCCGTAGAGCGCCTCGGCAGCGCCGGAACTCGTGTTCCTGACGAGCCGCGGTAGCGACCGACCTTTCTTGAGGGTCGCGATCGCCTTGCGCACCAGCGGATGGCGCGGCAGAGCGGCGTCGAATTTCTCGAACACTTCGAGCGCTTCATCCCGTCTGCCATTACGCGAGAGCCAGCCGCCATAGGCCTGGACGACCCGCAGCGCCGAGGAATCGACACTATAAGCGCGCTCGAACCGCGCGCCCGCCTCCTTGCGCCTGCCGGCAAGGTCGAGGATGAGGCCTGCATGCAGGTCCTTGAAGATTGCGTACCATTCGGGCCCCGGCAGCTCATCGATCAGCGCAATCGCGCCTTTCGTGTTTTTCGCGCCATTGAGCGCCCAGCCCGCGAGCAGCGTCGCAATCAGATCGGCCACCGGGCCTCGCGCTGCCCGCTTAAGTTGAGAGCGGGCGGTTCTATACTGCTTCCGCTTGAGCGCTTGGACGCCGAGTACAAGGCGCGCATTGGGGTTGCGGGCGGTGCGCTCCATGCGCAGGAGGCGTTTGCCGAGCTTGGCGGCTTCATCGATTTCGCCATTGGCAAGGACGGCATAGAAGGCGCGCTCAAGCAGCTCCGGATTGTTCGGCTCGATCTTCAGCGCGGACCGAAAATAGGTGGCCGCCGAGGCCGCGTCGCGCCTGGCGTCCGCTTGGCGGGCCGCAAGGTAATTGCCGGCGACGCCGCCTAAGGGCGCGGTGCCCTGCGGCCAAGGCAGCGGCGGGTGGGACATTACCGTCTGCGCGGATAGCGCGCCCGGCAAAGCCGCAAACACGACGGCCACAGCAGCAACGGCCGCGGCGCGGAAGGAGAACTTGAACACCACGGATGTCTCTATCTTTCTGCGCCAATGCCCAACCACGCCGCATGCAAACAGGGCCGGCCGCTTGCCGACAATGACCAATTTGCCGGCCTGCCGCAAGGACGGATGAAGACTTGAACCCGCAGCGCCGTGCCGCAGGGCGCTTGTCGCGGCGATCCCGTGGCTTGCCGATGGCGAGGAGATGGCAGAGCGCGGAGCAAGTTCATTGGCGGCCGATCGCCGCCAGGCCGACGGCCGTCGCCGCCGTTCCCACGCTCACATGTTCGAATAGTTTGGCCCGCCGCCGCCTTCAGGTGCAACCCAGGTGATGTTGGCGTTGGGATCCTTGATGTCGCAAGTTTTGCAGTGCACGCAGTTCGACGCATTGATCTGGAAGCGCAAGCGCGACTGCGGCCCCTCGCCTTCGCGCACCCATTCATAGACGCCGGCCGGGCAATAGCGATTCGACGGGCCGTCGAACACGTCATGCTCGGACGCCTTCTGCAGCCCGGAATCTTGCACGATGAGGTGTACCGGCTGGTCCTCATCGTGCGCGGTGTTGGACAGGTAGACCGAGGACAGCCGGTCGAAAGTGAGCTTGCCGTCGGGCTTGGGATAGACGATCGGCCGGCATTCGGCGGCGGGCTTGAGCGTATGGGCGTCATCCTTGCCATGACCGAGCGTACCGAACAGCGAGAATCCGAGCGTATTGGCCCACATGTCGATTCCGCCGAGGCCGATGCCGGCAATGGTGCCGAAGCGCGACCATAGCGGCTTGGCGTTGCGGACCTTGCGCAGATCGCGGCCGATATCCGATGTACGCCAGCCCGATTCGTAGGCTTCGAGCTCGTCATGCTCGCGGCCGGCCTCGAGCGCATCCGCTGTCGCATTCGCCGCAAGGATGCCCGACGACATCGCATTGTGAGTGCCTTTGATCCGCGGCACATTGAGGAAGCCGGCTGCGCAACCGATCAGCGCGCCGCCCGGAAAGACGAGCTTCGGGACCGACTGCCAGCCGCCTTCCGAAATCGCGCGCGCGCCATAGCCGATGCGCTTGCCGTCCTCGAACGTGCCGCGGATGATCGGATGGGTCTTGAAACGCTGAAATTCCTCGTACGGCGAAAGATAGGGATTTTCGTAGTTGAGGTGGAGCACGAAACCGACGGCGACAAGGTTGTCGCCGTAATGATAGAGGAACGAGCCGCCGCCGGTGCGGTTGTCGAGCGGCCAGCCGAAGGTGTGCTGGACGAGGCCGGGCGAGTGCTTCTCGGGCGCGATCTCCCACAGCTCCTTCAGGCCGATGCCGAATTTCGGCGGCTGGCAGTCGCGGTCAAGGTGGTAGTGGGCGATGAGCTGCTTGGTCAGGCTGCCGCGCGCGCCCTCGGCGAACAGCGTATATTTGCCGCGCAACTCCATGCCCCGGGTGAACGTCTCCTTGGGCTCGCCGTTTCTGCCGATCCCCATGTCGCCGGTCGCAACTCCGACCACTTCGCCTTTCTCGCCGTAAAGAACCTCGGCAGCGGCAAAGCCCGGATAGATCTCGACGCCGATCGCCTCCGCCTTGGTCGCGAGCCAGCGGCACACCTCGCCGAGCGAGACGATAAACGTGCCGTGATTGCTCATAAGCGGTGGCAGGAACGCGTTGGGCAGGCGCAGCGCGCGTGTGCCGAACAACATGTAGAAACGATCGTCCTTGACTTCTGTCTTGATCGGCGTGTCCTCCTCCCGCCACTCGGGAAGAAGCCGGTCGAGCGCGCTCACGTCGATGACCGCGCCGGACAGGATATGGGCGCCGACCTCCGATCCCTTTTCGAGCACGACCACAGAAAGATCAGGCGAGCGCTGCTTCAATCTGATCGCCGCGCTCAACCCCGCTGGACCGCCGCCAACGATCACGACGTCGAACTCCATGGCTTCGCGGGCGGGCAGGTCTAGTTCATTCATTACGAACCCCGGATTGGGTCAAGCGCCTACGGCTCTCCCGCAGCGCGATGACGGGCAAGACATGCAGGTTTTTTCCTAACGCACGCTGTGACAATTGGAAGCCCTCCAATGTCGCGGCGCGAAAAAAGCCCGGCACGGTCAGCCTGCTCGCCGACCGCACCAGGCAGGACGAAGCGCGTGCATGCCGCCGCGATCCGATCTATGATCCCAATCAAAAGACGATGATCGATATCGACTCCCAACGCGCCAGGGTTGCGAGCGAACTCCTTGTCTTCTATCTCGAAGCCGGGGTGGACGCGCTTTTGGGCGAGTCTCCGGTTGATCGTCTTGGTAGTGGCGCAACCGAAGATCCGCCGCGACCGGCCGAAGCGCCAGCGTCGGCGCCCGCCCCGCCCTCGCAACAAGGGACGCGGGCCGCGGCATCCTTCGCTGCGGCGCAGCCCGCGGCAGTGAGAAGCGTCGAAGCGCCGCCGCCATTGGCCGGTCCCTCGCCGGCTCCCGCCGCTCCGGAAGCTGCGGTGATGGCAGCGCGCGAGGCGGCCCGCGCAGCCGCGAGCCTCGACGAACTCGCCACCATCCTCGCAGGATTCGAAGGCTGCGCGCTCAAGGCGACGGCGAGCCGGCTCGTCTTTGCCGACGGCAATCCGCAGGCCGCGGTCATGTTCGTCGGCGAAGCGCCCGGCGTCGAGGAGGATCGCGAAGGCCTGCCCTTTGTCGGTCGTTCTGGCCGGCTGCTCGATCGCATGATGGCGGCCGTCGGCCTCGACCGCAGCAGCGCCTATGTCGGCAACATCATACCGTGGCGTCCGCCCGGCAACCGCACGCCGACGCCGCTTGAAAGCCAGATCTGCCTGCCCTTCATCATGCGCCAGATCGAACTTGCCGACCCCGATATCCTGGTGTGCCTCGGGGCACCCGCAACGCAAGCGCTGATCGGAACAAAGGAAGGTATCATGCGCACGCGCGGGCGTTGGTTCAGCTACCAGACCGGCACCCGCGAAATCCGCGCGGTTGCAACGCTGCATCCGGCCTATCTGCTGCGCCAGCCGCTCGCCAAGCGGCTGGCCTGGCGCGATTTCCTGGCGATCAAGGCAGCGCTCACCGGCGGATCATGACGACGGTCATACGACTTGCTAGTGTTCCGACCCTGACGGTCCGACCCCGGACCGTCAGCCCGAAACACTAGCTAATCCGATGCTTTGTGATGCGGCACCAACACAATGAGACGCGCTCAAGCTTTGGTGCCGCGTCACTAGTCTCAACCCATCTAAGTCGGCCCGGAAGATGGCAGGCGCTGCTGCCTCGTGCTACGCATGCCTATGGACGAGCCGAGCCTCAACATCCCCGAATGGAGCGTGTCGGAGCTCGCCGCCGCGCTCAAGCGCACGGTCGAGGATGCCTATCCTTATGTGCGCCTGCGCGGCGAAATCTCCGGCTTTCGCGGGCCGCATTCCTCCGGGCACGCCTATTTCGCCTTGAAGGATGAAAGCGCGCGCATCGACGCGGTGATCTGGCGAACGGCCTATGCGCGCATGCGCATCAAGCCGGAGGACGGTCTTGAGGTGATCGCGACCGGGCGAATCACGACCTACCCTGGCCGCTCGACCTACCAGATCGTGATCGAGGCGCTGGAGCCGTCGGGTCTCGGCGCGCTGATGGCGCTGGTCGAGCAGCGCAAGCGCAAGCTCGCCGCCGAGGGTCTGTTCGACGAGGCGCGCAAGCAGCTTCTCCCGCGCCTGCCGGTCGTGATCGGCGTCGTCACCTCGCCGCATGGAGCGGTCATCCGCGACATCCTTCATCGGCTCGCCGATCGTTTTCCCCGCCATGTGCTGGTGTGGCCGGTGCGCGTGCAGGGCGACGGCGCAGCGGAAGAAATCGCGGCGGCCATCCAAGGCTTCAACGCATTGCCGGAAACGGGCGATGTTCCGCGTCCCGACCTGCTGATCGTCGCGCGCGGGGGTGGTTCGATCGAGGATCTATGGGCTTTCAACGAGGAGATCGTGGTGCGCGCGGCGGCGGAGAGCCTGATCGCGCTGATCTCGGCTGTCGGCCACGAGACCGACGTGACGCTGATCGATTTTGCCGCCGACCGGCGAGCGCCGACGCCCACCGCGGCCGCCGAGATGGCGGTGCCGGTGCGCGCCGAGGAGATCATACGGGTCGAGAGTTTCGCCCAGCGTGCGTTCGCCTGCTGGGAGCGGGCGCAGGCCGGCCGCTGGACCGAGTTGCGTGCGCTCGCGCGCGCGCTGCCTTCCGCCGACAGCCTGCTGGCGCTACCGCGCCAGCGCCTCGATGCAGCCGGCGCCCGGCTACCGCGCGCGCTCATCGCCAATGCGCAGCGGCATCATGCCGATTTCGCGCGCACCGCGGCGCGGCAGCATCCCGGGCTGCTTCAGGCAAGGCTCGTGCGCGGACGCGAGCGGACGCAGGACCTGTTTGCGCGCGCGCAACGCGCCGCACGCATGCTGCTTGCTCGCCGCGCCGCCGACATCGAACGGGCCGACAAGCTGCTTGCGGCCTTGTCGTATAAAAATGTGCTCGCCCGCGGGTTTGCGCTGGTGCGCGGGCCGGATGACCGCCCCCTGCACAGCGCCAGCGCGGTCACGGCCGGCCTGCGCATTGCGATCGAGTTCGCCGATGGGCGCATCGGCGCGACCGCAGACGGCAGGGCCGTCGCCCCCAAGCGAGGTCTGCGCAGCCGGCCAAGCGAGCCTGGTCAGGGCAGCCTTTTTTAAAGCATGCCAGTGGCCGATTGCTCATCCGCGGCAAAGCAGATCTGCGGGCGGGGTTCCGCTGCCCGAGTCGGCATACTATCTTGATCGCAGCCGGCCGCCGACAATGGAGCGGTCGCCACGATGACCGCGCGGCGTGATTGCGCCCTGGAGGACGTCCTTGCTCAACCGGTTCGATCCACGTTCGCCTCAGGCGGGGGAAGCTGAGGTTCGATATCTTGATTCCGATTTCCGCGTCGTCCGCGCGGGCGCCTTCGTTCGCTGCGCGGTCACCGGCGCGCCGATTCCGCTCGAGGAGTTGAAATATTGGAGCGTCGAGTGCCAGGAGGCCTATGCGACGCCCGAGGCGGTGCTGCAAAGATGGCACCCCGATCGCGTGAAGTGAGTTTCGCGCGGCTGATCCCTGTCCTGCTCGTTCCTGCGAGAGCGGCAATCCGGCTCTTTAGAGCATGATCCCGAAAAGTTGGCAGACTTTTCGGAGAATAATCGTAGGGTGGGCATGCGGAGCATGCCCACCGAAAATGCCGCCATCATTTCTGGCAAATGGGTACTTTGCGAGCCGCGGACGGTGGGCACGGCGCGCTTTGAGCGCGCCTTTGCCCACCCTACATCTAGAGCGTGATCCCGAAAGATCCAATCTGAATGGATCGCGCTCTAAACGTCGAGCCCGGTCCTTTCCTGCAGGAACGCACAAAAATGCGCTTCCTCGTCGATCACCAGATCGACCGGAAGCACCTTGCTGCGCGATGCAAGATCGGCAAGCGCCGGATCGCCCTGCAGGCGCGCCAGGTCCTTCTCGGTCGTAACGAGCTGCAGCCCGCCCTCACGGGCGCGCGCGATCAATCGCACGGCATCGCTCGCAGAGTAACGGTGGTGATCGGGGAAGCTGAACCGGGCCGCGGTCGCAATGCCGGCGCGGGTGAGCGTTGCGAAGAATTTTTCGGGATCGGCAATGCCGGCATAAGCAAGCGCAGGTTTCCCGCTCAACTCGGCGACCTCGGACTTCCGTGGTTCAAGCCGCGCCGTGAAGACCGGCAAGCCATCGGCCTTTGCGGCGCGAGCGCCGAGACGCGCGCTCTCTCCCGCCTCGCCGACCAGCAGCACCGCATGAGCGCGTTGGAGCTGGGTATTAAGCGGTGCACGCAGCGGGCCTGCCGGAATGACGCGTCCATTGCCGATTCCGCGCCGGCCATCGAGCGCGGCCAGGGCGACGTCCTTGCTGATCGACGGGTTCTGCAGGCCGTCGTCCATCACGATGACATCGGCCGATCCGCGCGCGATGGCGGCGGCGCCGGCGAGGCGATCGCGCGCAACGATCGTAGGGGCAGTGCGGGCGAGCAGCAGCGGCTCGTCGCCGACATCTGCCGCGCCCGCGCTCGGGCAAACACGCACGGGTCCGGCGAGCCGGCCGCCATATCCGCGCGTGAGAAAGACCGGGCGCAGTCCGGCACGCAGCGCAAGGCGGGCGACCGCAATCGCGGCCGGCGTCTTTCCCGAACCGCCGACCGTGAGATTGCCGACGCAAATGACGGGCAGGTCGGCGCGCCGGCCTTGCCGGCGCAAGCGCGTGGCCGCGATCGCCCCATAAATCGTTGCCGCCGGCGCAAGGAGCCGGGCCGCGAGGCCCGGCGCCTGCCACCAGAACGGCGGTTCACGCATCGCGGGCCCTCGCCTCCAGGCGAATCTGGACGAGATAGGGTTCGATCGCCGTGAGGGATCGATCGGCGGCACCGGCAAGCGCCGCAATCGTCCCGCGTCCGGCTGCCGCCAGCGTATGGCGCGCCTTGGCATCGCTGAGCAGGCCGGCGAGGCGCGTGGTCAGCGAGCGGGTGTCGTCGACCGGGCCGGTCTGCGCGTCGGCATCGAGCGCGTCGTAGAGATCGGCGAAGTTCGTCACATGCGGACCATGCAGGACGGCGGCGCCGAGCTTGATCGGCTCGATCGGATTCTGCCCGCCATGCGGGACCAGCGAGCCGCCCATGAACACCACCGGCGCCAGACGATAGATCAGCCCGAGTTCGCCGAGCGTATCGCACACATAGATCTCGGTCGCTGCATTGGGCAAGGCGCCGCTCGAGCGTTGCACCGCGTCGAGACCGCCGGCAGCCGCCATCTCCGCCACTTCGGACCCGCGCTCGGGATGGCGCGGCGCAATGATGGTGAGCAGGCGCGGGAATTCGACCCGCAGCCGGCGGTGCACGGAGAGGATCACGCCCTCTTCGTCGGGATGAGTGGAGGCGGCAGCGATGAGGGGCCGGCCGGCGAGCGCCGCCTTCAACGACGCGAGAACTTTCGGGTCGGCCGGCAGCGGAGGCACGTCGAGCTTGAGATTGCCTGTCACGCTGATGCGCGGCGCGCCGAGCGCGCCAAACCGCTCGGCATCCTCCGGCGCGCGCACGAGGCAAAGGTCGAAGCGCATCAGAAGCGCTTCGATCGTCGCCGGCAACCGGCGCCAGCGCTCGAATGAGCGGGGCGACATGCGGCCGTTGACCAGGATCAGCGGAATACGCCGGTCCGCGCTTTCGAGAATCAGGTTCGGCCACAGATCGGACTCGACGAACAGCGCGAGATCGGGCTGCCAGTAATCGAGAAAGCGCGACACGAACCATGGTGAATCGAGCGGCACGAATTGGTGGAACGCACCGTCCGGCAGGCGCGCGCGCGCAAGCTCCGCCGAGGTCACCGTGCCCGACGTGACCAGCACGGTGAAATCGCGCGCGCGCAGGCGTTCGATCACCGGCAGCGCCGCCACGACTTCGCCGACGCTCGCCCCATGGACCCAGATCAGCGGTCCGGATGGACGATCGAGGCTCGGCTCGCCCCGCCTCTCCGCCAGACGAGCGGGATGCTCCTTGCCGCGCTTGAGCCGGCGCGTAAGAATAAGGCCGCTGAGCGGCGTCAGGACAGCGGTGAGGAATCGATAGGCCAGGAAGGTGAACGGGAACCGTTCAGCCAAGACCGCCGCCTCCTTGCGTACGCCGAAACTGCCGCGGCGACCATCGGCTTGAAAACTCATCGCGCAACGATTGGGTGAACGGCATTGATCTCGCTTACGATCAGGTGACGCGGACGGCCCGCAGCAACGAGTTCTTCGTGTCGCGGCAGCGGACGGTTATAGGTGATGGTTTCGCCGGTCATGGTCGTGAGCACGCCGCCGGCTTCGTGCACCAAAAGGTCGGCGGCGGCAAGGTCCCAATCATGGCTGTTGGGTCCGCCGAAAGCAACGGCGATCCGGCCCTCCGCCACACGCGAAAGGCGTAACGCCAACGAATGCACTTTTGGAGCGATAACGAAACCCGGCGCCTGCTTGGACAGCTTGTTGAGCATGCGTTGCGGACCGGCGATGTGCGCGCCGGCAAAGGCGGTGCCGCTATCGACATTGATGCGGGCGCCGTTGCGCACCGCACCTTTCCCGGCAACCGCCGCGAACAATTCGTCGGTAACCGGCGCATAGAGCACGGCGACGGTCGGCCGGCCGCGCTCCACCAATGCCACGGAGATCATCCAGTCGGGCAGCCCGGCAAGGAAGGCGCGTGTTCCGTCGATCGGATCGACCACCCAGATGCGTTCCCGCGCAAGCCGATCAGGATCGTCTTCCGTCTCTTCGGAGAGCCAGCCGCAATCGCGCTCGAGCGCGCACAGCCGTTCCTTCATCAAGAGATCGACCGCGATGTCGGCCTCCGAGACCGGCGAACCTTCGCCCGTTCCTTTGAGCCAGCTCTTCACCGGGCTCTGGAACAAACCCATCGCCACCCGTCCGCCCTCACGGACGATCTCGGTCAACCCTTCGGCGACCGCCGCACGGTCCGCTCCGTCAGAGGCCGGCAATGGTCATCCCCTCCACCCGCACCGTCGGCGCGTTGACGGCGTAACGAAACACAAGGTCGTTTGCCGCCTGCAGGCTGCGGAACATGTCGACGAGATTTCCGGCGACCGTCACCTCGCTGACCGGGAATGCCAGCTCTCCGCCCTCGATCCAGAACCCGGCAGCGCCCCGGCTGTAGTCGCCGGTCACCATATTGACACCCATTCCGATCAGATCGGTGACATACAAACCTTGATCGATATCCTTGATCAACGCGTCGGGCGCCTGCTCGCCCGCCTCGAGATGCAGATTGGAGGCGCCGGGAGACGGCGGCGAGGAAACGCCGCGCTGGGCGTGGCCGGTGGTCGCCATGCCGAGTTCGCGCGCGGTGGCGCAGTCGAGCAGGAAGGTCGTGAGCACGCCGTCCTCGATCAGCGCACGCCGCCGGCCGGCGACACCCTCCGCATCGAATGGATGCGAGCGCAGTCCGCGTCGCCGGAGCGGGTCATCGATGATAAGCGTGCCGGGCGGGAACAGCCGATCGTTCAGGCGGTCGCGCAGAAAGCTGGTCTTGCGCGCGACCGCACTGCCGTTGATCGCCGCACTCAGATGCGAGACCAGCGAACCGGCCGCGCGCGGATGATAGACCACGGGCGCGCGCTGCGTCGGCACCTTGCGCGGATTGAGCCGCCGCACGGCACGTTCGCCGGCCATGCGGCCGATCGCTTCCGGTGCCTCGAGATCGGCAGCGTGCACCGCCAGGGAGTAATCATAGTCGCGCTCCATCGCCGTGCCCTCACCGGCGATCGCCTGCATCGACACGCTGTGATGCGAGCCGAGATAGTGGCCGACAAAGCCGTTGCTCGTCACCAGCACCATGCCGCCGATGCCGGCCGACGCCGCCGCACCGCCCGACTTGCTGACGCCGGCAACGGCAAGCCCCGCCGCTTCGGCGGCCCGCGCGCGATCCTCGAGCGCGCGCATGTCCGGAATGTCGGGGTCGATCAGGTCGAGGTCGGGACGATCGCGCGCGAGCAGATCGGGGTCGGCAAGCCCGGCGAACGCATCTTCGGGCGCTGCGCGCGCCATCGCGACCGCGCGCGCGGCAAGGGCATCGACGCCTTCATTTGCGTGATCGTTAGTGGATACGACCGCCTGGCGCCGACCGACCAGCACGCGCAAGCCGACATTATCCTCTTCCGAGCGCGCCGATTCCTCGACGGTGCCTTCGCGCAATTCCACCGACTGCGACACGCCGCGCACGGCGACTGCGTCGGCGGCATCGGCGCCGGCGCGACGGGAGGCCGCAACAAGCGCTTCGGCGATCGCGACCAGGGCGGACTGATCGAACAACGAGGACATCGGGCTAAAAACACAATGTGGGGAGAGCGCGAGAGGAAGAGCAGTCGAACGATAGAACCGATTGTTAGATGGGGGAAAACGCGCCTCCATTCAAGCCGGCAGAGACGCTGCGCGCGCGGTGCGTCCGTTGGCGCGTTGGCGGCGGTTGCAACAATCGCTGCAAACGCATGCGACTTGGCAAGACCTCATCAAGCATATGCGGCAAACCCCCAAGCATACTCCTGATTAACCAGGCATTTTAAGCGGAATCGAAGCGTTGGCGGCTAAGCTCCTTCATAACAACGGGCCAGAGAGCCCGACCAGGGATGCTGAAAAGCGAGGCGTCAATGCGTGCCGGCAGGGTCATTCCCGCCGGGTCGAGCCGGCCGAGCCGGCTCGACCCGCTCGCACTTCCTGTCCAGTTCCGTGCGAGTGATGCCACCGCGGATGACCGGGTGCGTCTTGTCGCGCTCCATCGTGAGCGCGTCGTGCTGCGGCGGTCGGTCGCCGGCATGCGCATGGCGGTGTCGCTGCCGGTTTCGAATTATCTCGGCGTGGTGCTGCGCATGATCGCGCCCGCGCCCGATAGCGAAGGCACCGTGACGATCATGCTCGAGCACCGCGACGCAGCGCTCGCGGTGCCGCTGTTCACCGCTCCCGACAGCGCCGACGCCATCGCCGAATGGCAGCTCTGGGGCCGCGTCCTCGGCCTGCCCCTGCTGGTCGCCGACGCCGACGGCACGCTGCACGACCCGTTTCCAAGCTTGGGCGCACTCCGCATCGAAAGGCCGCAAGGCCGCCGCCGCCGATCGAGTGCGCTCAAGCGGCGCCGGCCCAGGATCCTCACGCGTCGCCAGCCGGCGCACCTGCCGCCGGCGCCGCCTGTTCACCGCGACGAACGCGAGATCATCGCGCGGAGTTAGCCCGCCTATTTTTGGTAGCGGCACTGGCCCCGCTCGTGCCGTTTGGTTTCTTTCCAAGGCTGGCAGACGGAAGGTCGGGCTCAAGCGATCGCGGCGAGTCCCTTCGCCTGCACGATGGAAAGGAGCTTCAGCGACGGCCCGCTTGGCCGTTTTTCGCCACGCTCCCACTCGCTGACGAGTTTCGGTGCCACATTGAGGTAATGCGCAAAGACGCCTTGGCTGACGCCCGCGCGCTTGCGGATCGCAAGGATGTCCTTTGCCGATAACGGTGCGACCGCAGTCAGGCACGCAGCGTCGAACTCACGCATGGTTGCCTTGTCCATGAGCCCGATGCGGTGCAGACCCACGGCGGTTTCGTGGATCGACGCCGATACCTCGCTACGGTAGGCGCCGGCGCTTGTCTTCTTTTTCTTCAAACGACACCTCCGTCAGCTCTCCATGTGCGATAGATCAAGCATCGGGAGAGCGCTGTACACTCAGACCAGGCTCTGGGCGAGGGAGTCGGCGACGAAGCCCGCAAACAGAATGAGCCCTGCATCACGATTGGACTTGAAAACTGCAAGGCAGTTATCGCGATCGGCAATATCGAGGCGGTAGATCTGCCAGGCGAGGTGCCCGGCAAAGGCTGCGAGCCCAAGCAAAAAGACGACCCCGGCCCCCGCCACCCATGCGGCCAGTGCGATAAAGGTGACCGCAAGACCGTAGAAACAGGCAAGCATCGGTTTCGTGCGCTCTTTGAACAGCAGCGCCGTCGATTTGATGCCGACCAGCAGGTCGTCCTCGCGGTCTTGATGCGCATAGATCGTGTCGTAGCCGATCACCCACGCGATCGAGCCGACATAGAGCAGAAGCGGTGCCAAACCGAGCCCGCCGAACGCCGCCGCCCACCCCATCAGCGCGCCCCAGGAGAAGGCGAGCCCGAGCACGATCTGCGGCCAATAGGTGATCCGCTTCATGAACGGATAGAGCGCGACGATCGCGAGCGAGGCGATGCCCGTTGCGATCGCGAATGCGTTGAACTGGATCAGCACGAAGAAACCGACCAGCGACTGCAAGATGGCATAGGCCAGGGCTTGCGAGAGGACGACTTGGCCCGAGGCGATCGGCCGCGAGCGCGTGCGCTCGACCAGCGGGTCGATGTCGCGATCGACGATGTCGTTCCAGGTGCATCCCGCCCCGCGCATCACAAAGGCGCCGACGAAGAACAAGACCAGATGCCACGGATTGGGAACGGGCGCGCCGGCATGGACGGCGGCAAGTCCCGCCGACCACCAGCACGGCATCAGGAGCAGCCAGGAGCCGATCGGGCGATCAAAGCGCGACAGCCGGAGATAAGGCTGCAGCGGGCCGGGTGCGAGCCGGTCGACGAAGTTCCCGGTCGAATCGGCGACGCGACCCTGGGCGCCACTCATTGTCGCGCCCCACTCATTGTCCTATCGGCGAGCCGGTCAGAGTGTCGAACGTTCCCGTGCGCGCGCGCGGCCGCGTGGTCGGATCGAAGGTTGGAACCGGCGTCGTGCCGAGCGCATCGCTCAGGGTCGGTGCCGGCGCCCGCCGAGGAGCCGCGGCCAAATTGGCGGCGCATTGCTTGCTGGACTTCAAGGTGACGGCGTGACCCTGGCTAATGTTCTGTATAAGCTGCGGGGGAAAGCGGCAGGTCGACGCGTTGTCTTTGAGGTATTTCGCGAATTTCCCGAGCGCCGACGCGAGCCCTCTTATCGCGGAGCATTTCTTCGCCAGCGGAGCCCCACTTTTCATGATGGCGTCGGTCGATTCTTTTCGCTTCGCGGCCGCCTTGCTGAGCTTATCGAAATTCTCATTGCAAGCCGCTGCCGCACCGCCCCCTCCCCGCGGCCGAACGGGCGTCATCGGAGCTGCCCCCATCGGCCCCGGTAGGGCGGCAGGCGGGGGACTCGAAGGCCAGGGCGCCATGCCGCTCGCCGGGTTCTGCGGAGATTGGGTGGGCCAAGGTGCCGTCTGTGCGACAACGCCTGAGGCGCCAGCCAAAATCGTGGTGGAAAAGACCAGGGCCGCAATCAACCTTGAGGCGATCCTCCGCATGGCTCGATTCCCTTCTTAAGTCCTCAAGCAAGAAAGATCTCAAAAAATCGGCACCACCGAGGCAAGCCTCGACGCCGCAGCGCCGCCCCTTATGCTCGATCTTGCCGCCGCCTCGTCGGATCGCTGCGGCGGCACCCTGAGCGCGTTTCATCCCGATCGAACCAATCGCGCTCTATTTCTCGTTTTGCTGCATGATCTTGTCCGAAAAGCCTGCCAACTCTTCGGGATCGTGCTCAGGAAACCAGTCGAATGGCGCGATACGAATTCCGCACCCCTCGCCTATTCGTTGAAACCGGGCTCGCACCGGACGCGCGCCTCGATCTTTCCCCCTCACAACTGCATTATCTCAAGGACGTGCTCCGGCTCAAGCCCGGCGATCGCGTCCTTGTCTTCAACGGCCGCGACGGCGAATGGAGCGCCGCGCTCGCTCCAGGTTCCAAGCGGTCAATGACGCTTCTTATTGACGCGCAGACAAGGCCGCAGACGGCCCCCTGCGACCTCCGTTACCTGTTCGCCCCGCTCAAGCGCGGCCGGCTTGACTACATGGTGCAGAAAGCGGTCGAGATGGGGGCCTCTCGGTTGCAACCGGTGCTTACGCGCCACACCCAGGCCGAGCGTGTCAATACCGCGCGCATGCGCGCCAACGCGATCGAAGCAGCCGAACAGTGCGGCATTCTCAACATCCCCGAGGTGGAGGAGCCGCTCCCGCTCGATCGCGCCCTTCCAGCGCTTCCGGCTGGTTGCATCCTCGTCTTCTGCGATGAGGATGCCCCGATCGTCGATCCGCTCGTTGCGCTGGCGGCCGGGCGTGAAGCGGTGTGTGCGTTCGCAGAAAACCCGCCGCCGCTTGCCGTGCTCGTTGGACCGGAAGGGGGCTTCCATCTGCAGGAGCGGGATTTGCTGCTCAACCGGGATGGCGTCATCCGGCTCGCGCTCGGGCCTCGCATCCTGCGCGCCGATACCGCTGCCGTGGCTGCTTTGGCCCTTGTTCAGGCCGCGCTCGGAGATTGGCGGTATGATAGTATAGATATCAGCGGAAAAGCCGGCGGCGGATGTGGCCTGTAAGCGAAAACCGTTTCGCAGCAGGCAACGCCATCGCGTAAGATCGGCCACGGGTAACGGTTGAGCCGGATCGGCTTCCGACGGGCCGCAACGACCTTGCGGAACGCGGCCGAGACAGGGAAGCAAGGACGGCTGCACGACGAAAACGGGCGGTGCGGCCATCTCTGCCATTATTTGCAGCCAAAAAGGGGGGATTGTTCGTCTTCGCTGGAAATGCGAAAATTACCAACCCAAGTCGAGGCCTTACGATTGTTGGACGCGAACCCCTGGCGCTTGCTGAGTCGTCATAACCTCTCGCGTGGACGAAAGATGATCCCGAGGCTCCTTCTGATCTGTGCCGTCGGTTTACTTCCGCTGACGAGCGGCGCATCGGCGCAGACCGGCGAGGACTTGCTCAACTTCTTCCGATCCATGGGTTCGTCGAATGAGCGGGCTGTCCGCGCCTGGGCCAGGCTCCCTGCGCGGGAGGTTGCCTGCATCAATCGGGCCCTGCGCCGGCAAGGGTCGAGCGTCGATGCCTTTCGACAGAGCGGCATATTGCCAAGCGATGGGCGCATCGCGCCGCTACGCGCCAGATGCCGCACGCTGTTCGCCCGCAACGAGCGCGTCCCGCTGCCGCCAGTCGCTCCGCCCTCCGTTCGTCCGCAGTCCGAACCTGCAGGGTCCGCGCCTGTCCAGGCCGTGCCGTCGCCATCGGCGACTTCACCGTCCGCATCTCCGCTATCCACACCGACGCAATCCGCGTCCCCGCAATCCACACCTACGCAATCCACATCCCCGCAATCCACATTTCCGCAATCCGGATCCCCGCCAGCCGCGTCTGCGCAGTCCGCTGCGATCGCCACATCCCGTTATGTGATCGACGGATTCACGCTCGGCAATCGCCTACCGCTCGAGGGCGCGCGCTACGCGGCCTTTCAATGTGGTCCGAGCGAGCAGTACAGTGGCCTGACCTGGTGTCACAAGAGCGGTCGGGTGAGAAGCGGTCGCGTTCGCAAAGCGACGGCGACATCGATCTTGCATCGGCAAGACGGGACGGCAGCCTATATCAACCGATCGAGCGAGCCGGAGCGCTTCGGACGTAACGGCTTTCAAGAACGAATCGACCAGATCTCGGACCGCTTAGGCGAACAGCCGCGCATCTTGCGTATCCCCAAGCGTGACGGCGTGCCCAGCGCCATCATCGCCTTGTGGGGAATGGTCGATGTCGAGCCGCTCAGCGCCGACAGCATTGCAACGCTCGCTTCGGGCGAAAGCCCGCGCGTTGGACTCTTGCTGGACTATCTCGGGGACTTTCAACGGTCCGCGAGGCTCGGCCTGCCGGTCTATCGGCTGACGCACGGCCCCGGCCTCATATGGTCGGCAAGCGCCCGCCGGAACGGCCGCGGGCATATCCGTACAATGGTGTTCGACGCAAGCCTCACCGTTCCGGCCGATCAGATCGTATCGCCAGTGGCTCCGGTCGCGGGCGAAATCGGTTCGCCGGCAGGACAGGCCGACGCAGACAAGGCAGCCGATGCGCGGCGGGCCGCACGAGAAGCTGCTGCAGCAAAAGCGCTTCTCGAAAAGGCCCTGGCAGAGAAGGCCGCCGCCGAAAGAGCCGAGGTAGAAAAGGCCGCTGCGGAGCGCGCCGCTGCGGAACGTGCTGCCGCAGTGACGGCTGGCGAAGAGACGGCGGCGGCCGAGCAGGCCGCGGCGGAAAAGTCCGCGGCGGAAAAATCCGCGGCTGAGCAAGCCGCAGCAGAGGAGCTGGCGGCGGCCAAAGCCGAAGCCGAAAGGGCGACGGCGGATCGGATAGCGGCGGCGAAGGCGGCCGCCGAGCAGGCCGCGGCGGACAGGGAAGCGGCAACGAAAGCGGCAGCCGAGAGAGAAACGGCTGAAAGGATAGCGGCGGCGAAGGCCGCGGCCGAGCAGGCGGCGGCGGAGAAGGTGGCGGCGGCAACAGCCGCAGCCGAGCAGGCCGCGGCGGAAAAACTGGCAGCGGCGCGAGCCGCGGCAGAAACGGCGGTGGCAGAGAAACTGGCGGCGGCGAAAGCAGCCGCCAAGCAGGCAACGGCGGATCAGGTCGCGGCGGCTAGAGCTGCAGCCGATAAGGCAGCGGCAGAAAAACTGGCAGCAGCCAAAGCGGCGGCTGAAGAGGCGGCTGCGAGAAAACTGGCGGAGGCCAGAGCCGCGGCCGACAAAGCAACGGCGGAGAAAGTAGCGGCGGCGAGAGCAGCAGCCGAAAAGGCGGCCGCAGAAGAACTCGCGGCGGCCCAAGCCGCAGCCGAAAAGGCGACGGCGGAGAAAGTAGCAGCGGCGACGGCGGCAACCGAAAAGGCGGCGGCGGAGAAACTCACGGCAGCGAAAGCCGCAGCCGAAAGAGCGACGGCCGAGCGCATCGCAGCGGTCAAAGCAGCGGTCGAGAAGGCGGCAGCGAAGAAACTTGCGGCGGCAAAGGCCAAGGCCGAAGAGGCGGCAGCGAGAAAAATCGCCGCGGCGCAGGCTGCCGCCAAGCGGGCGGCCGAGGAGAAGGCAGCAGCAGAACAGGCGGCGCAGAGAGCCGCAGATGAGAGAATAGCGGCAGCGGAAGAGGCGGCGCAGAAAGCCGCGGAGGAGAAGATCGCGGCGGCCCGGGCCGCCGCTGAGCGAGCGGCCGCAAAGCTGGCGGCCGCAGAACAGGCGGCGCAAAAAGCCGCAGAGGACAAGATCGCAGCGGCGCAGGCTGCCGCCGAGCAGGCAGCCGCGGAAATGGCCGCCGCGGAAGAGGCCGCGCAGAAGGCCGCGGCACAGAAAATCGCCGCAGCCGAACAGGAGGCGGCCGTCAAAATCGCAGCCGCTCTGGCTGAAAAAGCGGAGCTGGAGCAGCAGGTCGCCGAGCGCGTGGCGGCGCTAGCCGAGAGAGCCGCCGTTGGAGAAACGCTGGCGGACAAGTCGGCAGGTCGAGAGGCCACGCTGAGGCCGGCAAAGTTCCGCAGCCTCTATGTCGGGATGAGCTCCGATGATTTCTACGCGACGGTCAAGCGACTCGGCTTTGACGTGCGGATGCAGCTTTCGATGGCCGGACCGCGAAAGGAAAGGGAGTATCAGGTTCTGCTCGAAGTCCTCGACAAGAAGCTCAAGAAGCCGCTGATGTATGTCGACGTCCGGCATGAAAGTTCCAATCTCAGGAAGTTCACGCGATTGCCGCAGATGAAGGTGATCGACGAGGCGGACAATTATGCCGTCTATTCCGGCGTGAACCCGCGCGAAATTCCGAAATCCGTGATTCGGCGACTGGTGATCTATCCCAGCTTCTTTGAAGCGCAGGGCATGCGGGTGAAGGAATTTTCCGAATTTCTTTTGGAGAAATATGTTTTCGTCGGAGATCGGCTGTTCGACGGAACGGCCAAGGACCAGTGCAGCAAGTGCCTGGTGGGACTGCTGGCGTCGGGCGAATCCGTCGTCCTAAAGTATGATGGTAACAATCACTGGTGGGTGGAGGTGGAAACTGCCTCCAGCGAGTTCGCCGCCGTCTTTCGCGCGCCCAAGTTCTGAACAATCCCGGAGCGCAGCCGCCCTCTTGCAGTCCTGCCACACTGCGCGGGCATTTTTTCTCGGCGGCCGGTCTTGCCTTGACCTTGGCAAGATGGGGCGCCACGCTCCGTTCAATTTAGATGGGATTTGCTTCGAAGCACCAAGGGGAGTCTGGGATGCGCCGAATGCGCGGACTAGTCCGCCGCTGGGCGGCTGTTTTGTTCGTTGCGGCGTTCGCCTGCGTCCACGCGGCCGACGCCCGCGCGGCAAGCCTGTTCGAACTCGGGACCTGGCTGGGCGGCCCCCGCTATGACGCCATCGTGCCGTTGTGCGAGGAACCCGGCCCTCTGGCCACGATCCAGGCTCGTTTCGCGACCAAGGAGCAGCGGTTCTGGAATTCGAGCCTGCAGATCGTCGCCTTCGAGCGCATTCGCGAAACCGCGTTCATGCCGTGGGCATCCGGGACGATTCCGCGCCGTTTCTGCTCTGGCAAAGTGCTGATCTCGGACGGCTCGCTGCGGCCCATTCACTATTCGATCGGCGAGAACACTGGGTTGATCGGCGCGACCTACGGGGTCGAATGGTGCGTCGTCGGGCTCGATCGAAACTGGGCCTATAATCCGGGCTGCAAGATGGCGCGGCCTTAGCGCATGATGGGCCGGCCGCCGGTCCTGATCATGTCTGCAGCGCGTAGGGTGGGTTAGCGCCGAAAGGCGCGTAACCCCACCGCAAACACTGGCTCCTATCGCTGCCCGCGTGGTTACGGCGCTGCGCGCCTAACCCACGCTACAAGCTCCCTGAGCAGCGCGTAGGGTGGGTTAGCGCCGGAAGGCGCGTAACCCACCGCCAATTTGCCTCCTGTCGCTGCCCGCGTGGGTTACGGCGCTGCGCGCCTAACCCACGCTACAAGCTCCCTGAGGCGCCGACCCAAAATGACGGCGTTGCAGAGCGGCCGCTCGGCCCGCCGCAGGCCAATCAATCGCGGCCGCGCGAGAATCATCGGCCCGGCCGCGAACGCAAGGCGACCGGCGCGGCAGGACGCGGGCCGGCGTCGCAACCGCCATCCGGCGGCACGATGGACGGCGACGGGCCGGGCGGCATTGGCGCATCCGGTGAGGCGGCACGCCGGCGGGCGGCGCGGCGCTCGCGCGCCCGGGTGACAAGAACTGCAGTCGGGTCGCGCCAAGGCGGCTCGGCAAACGCATCATTGAGGTCGCCGCGCGTCAAACCGATGTCGGAGAGCATACGATCATTGAACGAAGCGAGCATTGCCGCTTCACGGCGATGGCGCATGATCTCACGGGCCTGCTTCACGCGCTTCATCACTGCCGCGGCAAGCCGGCCGAGCGCCGGCACGCCGCGCAGGACGGCGTCGCACAGGACGAGCGGAGTGATCATGGCATCCTCCATTGGCGCGGGCAGAGCGAACGCGGTCTTCAGGAATCCCGCGCCTTAATCTGCGCTTTGCGCGGCAGATTTAACTGCGGCGGGCCGTTTCCCTCTTGTCGGACGGGTCTGGGTGAGCGGCATCCTCATCGCCGGGCTTTGAAGAAGCCACCCGAATTCCCATGCGTTCGCTTAGGCGCGGCCAACATGGCATTCGTCTATTGATAAGTGAAACGAATGTTTTTAATGTGATTGATAACGCTGTTTGATGGTTTCGCTTTGCCGGGACCCATCCAACCATCCGCGGCGCCAGCACATCTCATTGGCGGGAAGAAAGCGCATGAACGGATTGCTCGACATCGACCAGCTTCGCACTTTTGTTGCGATCGCCGAGACCGGCAGCTTCACCCGCGCAGCGGAGGTGGTGCACAAGACCCAGTCGGCGGTGTCGATGCAGATGCGGCGGCTGGAGGAGCGGCTGGAACGCCCGATCTTCGCCCGCGAGGGGCGCGCCTCCAAGCTGACCGAGGACGGCGAGCGGCTGCTCGATTACGCACGGCGCATCGTCAAGCTGAACACGGAGGCGCTGGCGAGCTTCGCCGATCCTGAACTGTCCGGCGGCGTTCGGCTGGGTGTGCCCGACGACTATGCCGACCGCTATTTGCCGGAGATCATGGCGCGGTTCTCGCGGGTCTACCCCGGCGCCGAGCTCACCGTGTTCTGTGAGCCGTCCCACGATCTGATGATTCGCCTCGACAATAACGACATCGATCTTGCGATTGTCACGAGCTGCGAGGGCGAACGCGCCTCCGAGGTTTTTCGCCAGGAACGGCTGCTATGGGTGACGTCGAGCCGCCATGCCGTCCACGGTGAGACGCCCTTGCCGCTGGCGCTCGGCCGGCCGACCTGCAATTGGCGCATCGTCGCGATCGACAGCCTCGACCGGATCAGGCGGGCGCACCGCCTTTTGTTCTCGAGCGGCAATGCCGGCGCGATCTCGGCCGCCGTGCTCGCCGGGCTCGCGGTGTCGGTGCTGCCGACCTCGGGACTGCGCCCCGGCATGCGCGTGCTCACCCCCGCCGACGGCTTTCCCGAACTGCCGCCCTGCCGCATCGGCCTGTTGCGCACTCCGCATGAGCGCTCGCCGCTCGCCGAAGCGCTCGCCGGCCACATCGTCTCCTCGCTCGACAATCTCTCGCAGGCGCACGACACCGCAGCGGAGTGATGGGTTTTTTTGGGTTCGACTTCGCTTGCTCGAAGGTCGGCTCGCACGATCTACCGTCAGGGGCCCGCAACGCTCAGCCATCCGAACCGACCAACCCGTGAGTTGCTACCGGCATAAATTCCGTTCGTTCCCGCGCAAGCGGGAAACCAGTTTTCGTGGACACTGGGTCCCCGCTTTGGCTCCGCTTCGCGGGTACGAGGAGATCAAAAGCTACCCCTGTCGACCCCCTCCCGGATCACACGCAGCCAAGCCTGCGTAGGCTTGGCTGCGCCGCGATCCGACCTCCCCCTTTCAGGGGGAGGTGGCTGAATCGAGCCCAAGGCAATCGTTCGGAAACACATCAGATAACGGCCGGACGAACCAATTTGCGAGCTTTCTCGATCTCACTTCGGAGCCAAGCCGGAGCGAGATCAAACCCATTGGGCCAAGTGGGCGCGCCGAAATCCAAAAACACACGCCGAAAATAGTCGGTATTGCGCAACGGCTCGACCATCGGACCGTTCTCGGCCACGAGCGCCGAAAAATCGAAATCGCCGGCATATCCGTCGGTGAAAACGAACTCCAACCGATGGCCACCAAGCCACTTAATCTTCGAGACCTTGATCATCGTCCAATCCGGGAATTCGCTCCAGTGGCTGGTTGGCCCGCGCGCGATTCCAACTGGGCGGTCTCAAAACTTGGCGCCGTGATCTGCACGGACAGCGATGCAGGATCAATGCCCGGATGATTATCGGGCAAAAGGTCGAGAGCCATGGCAGAGATTTTTTCCAGAAGCTCGTCGAGCGTCGGCGCATCGGCGGCGGCGGGAATATCGTCGCAATGGCCGCTCCAGACCGACGCCTCCGCATCCCAAACAGCGGAAACCGTGAAGATAACAGGCTTGGACATCTCGGCCCTCTCGCAATCTGGTTTTGAAACGGCGCGCGAAGCCCTCGCCTTTTCACGCCGTCCTCAAGACACGTCAAAGCCCCTGCCTCGGCGGTTTCAAACCCGTGCCTCGCGCGCATGCCAAATGCGGATGATCGTGATCTCTTGCTTCGTGGGCGAATAGACATAGCGCAGAACGTAGGCCGATCGGGCAAACGGAACGATTAACTCGCGGGCACCCGGAACCTCCGACCGACGACCGCGTTCGGGCGCGGTTCTCAGGCTCTGCATCGCGCCATCGAGAACAGAGACGACTCGCTGTGCGGCCTTTCGATTCTTGTCGTTGAGGAAGGCATGCAGGCGCTTGACATCGGCAAGAGCGGCGCTGGATAAGACGAGCTTCACAGCTTGCGCGGTTTAGGCGCGGGCAGCTCGTTCGATGCGCCCCAGCTCTCCATCCATGCCTTGACCTCGTCCCACGGAACACCCATGCGTGTGCATTCGAACTCGGCAAGGCGGCGCGCGTCTTCCGCGAGGACGTCCGGTGACCAGGGGCCTTCACCGCCACGCCTCATCTCCGCAAGAGCAGCCGGCAAAGCCCCCTCGTTGCACGCAATGTCGGCGAGCAGTTCACCAACGCTCATGCCGCGCGCAACCGCACGGGCTTCGAGAAGATCGGCGGTCTGCGCGTCAACTTCGATCGTACGAAACTTGTTGGACATGACCGGCCTATTGAACTTCAGCCGCGCTGCCGTGTGGTCGCTGCACAACAAAGCAACGCACACCTATATCAAATGTGTTCAGCCGCCGACGTCGCGGTTTCTATAGCTCTCAGCCATACAACTCAGTTATCCAAGAAGCTTCGCAGCTTCCGTGACCGCGAGGGATGTTTCAGCTTGCGCAGGGCTTTGGCCTCGATCTGGCGGATGCGTTCGCGGGTGACCGAGAACTGCTGGCCGACCTCTTCCAGCGTATGGTCGGTGTTCATGCCGATGCCGAAGCGCATGCGCAGCACGCGCTCC
>JANQIP010000287.1 GCA_028282095.1 Xanthobacteraceae bacterium
GCCATCCTCGACGCCTGCCAGGACGCTTGGCAAAAACTCCTCGCCGAAACCGGCCGCATCACCTCAATCGCCACCCGCCATTGGATCACCCTCAGTCAACCATTCTGAAGGCTGGTATTATTGGCAGAATCTCCGGCGCTCACGCGGCCTTGCGGAAATCGAATGGCGGGATGCCGAGCTTTCGTGCCTTGTCGGCGAGGTTATCGGTGACGCCGGAGCCGGGGAACGCGACGACGCCGATCGGTAGTGCTTCGAGCAGCTGGTCGTTGCGCTTGAATGGTGCCGCCTTGGCGTGGCGGGTCCAATCCGGCTTGAAGACGATCTGCGGAATCTTGCGGGCATCGGCCCAGCAGGCGGCGATCTTCTCGGCACCGCGCGGTGTGCCGCCATGCAGGCACCCAACCGCAAATGCGCAACATAACTCTCGGCGCAACGTTTTCGCTCCACTGGCCGGCGGCGCCCTTGCCGTGGTCGGGGCTGTGGAGGCGAACGTAGAGGCTGCGGCCCGGATTGTTGGCGAGGTCACCGACGAGCGGGTGCGGCGGCGCGCGCTGAACATGCTCGGCGAGTGTTCCGACTCTGGCGGTCCGATCCCGGACCGTCAGCCCGGAACGCTCGCTTGTCTGGTGTCTTGTGGTGCGGCACCAACACGATGAGGCGAGCTCAAGCGATGGTGCCGCACCACTTGAGGCTGTCTTCCTCGGCGAGCCCTTCGGTGCGCACCACACATGGAATCGGCGCGGTGCGGGCGAACCGCTTCTGCTTGACCAGCAGTTCGAGCGCGCGGAAGCGGCGGCCGCCGGCCGGGACCTCAAACACACCAGTCTCGGTACCTTTGTCGTTGAGAATGGGCCGCACTGTAAGGCTCTGTAGGAGCGTGGCCTTGAAGCACACATTTATCGGCGTCAGAAAAAGCTTACGCCGGACGGTCCCACCGTATCGACTAACAGCGCTCGGTCCAAATAGAGGTTTCGCGCCTCGCAGCTAGTCTCTGCGATAATCAGACATCCGTGACACGCGGCACCGTGAAGAGCACGATCGTCGGCTGCTGCCGACGGATCGTGATCCGCGCAAACAGGATCACCGGAGCACAATCGCTGCCTTTCGAGCGCATTCTCAAGTACCTGCGCAAAACGGCGGCTGACCTCGACGAGGCCTCCAAGCGTGCCTTCGTTTCCTGCCGAGGCCGTATAGATGAGGACCCCGACCGCAGGAACCGCCGTTCCCAATTCGACGGAAATGTAGATGCGCTCACGAATAGAGCTGGCGGGGTAACCGCAATCTATGGCGACCTCAGCGATCAATGCATGCGCGAGAGAATGGGCAAGCAGGTATTCGGGGCGAAGCTGTTCGCGAATGGCGCGATCGGAAATCTTCTCTCCGCGCTGGCGGCGCTGCTGGAGCCATTGGTCGGCGCCAACGCGGAGGTCCGCGATTCTCGCTTCCACCTGAGATCGCGTTCTCCATTCTTGAAGCGCGTCGCGATCAAGAGTCAAAAATAGACCTTCGCCGAACTGCTCGACGGCGGGGAGCCATGTCGGATTGCGGGCGAGTGGCGCGCCCCGCACGGCAAGACCAACATCCTCGAACTCTTCAGTGATGACCGGCGCAGGCTCGAACCTTGTGAAGCCGTACAGACAAGCGACTTCTCGCAACCTATGGACCGCAACCAAAGAAGAGAGGTTCCGCAACAGAGACGAGTTGCTCGGGTCCCAGGTGGCTCTTGGAACCGTTTCAGCATGCAGCAGCGCGTCAGGGGTTGGAGTCCCGATAACTGGCTGGCCGCTCGCCAGCATCGCGAATTCCGCCAAGCGCGGATTCTCGATTTGCTCTTCCTGATCGTCAGAACGGCGCATCACGGCGATACGCGACCAAACTTCATCGTCCGGATATCCTTCCAATGTCGCTGCGACCTGGGGGTTGAAACGCCGTGCCATTTTGACGTCTTCCGCCGAGGAACAGCGCTGTAATGTCGACCAAGCGCTCCGCACCAAATCGGCTAATTGGTCAACCGAAGCCGGAAGAGAAATGACACGGGTAACCTGCGGGAAATAGGTGTTTGTGGCGCTTCGCGTGAGCAATCGGAGCATGTGCTTGCAGCCCTTAGGGTCACGACCATTGTCGATCCAAGGCCACTCTGCCCGACAATGGCCCAACCGATCCGGCTGAAACAAATCATTAAGTGAGAGCGACACACCGCATTCACAGAAGACACGGGTCTGCCGGGGATCGCCAGTTGTTCCGCCGTCCTCAAGCCATAGTGGTTCCTGACAGCCTTCGCGACCGGGCACATTTTGGTGAACCACGCGCCGCCAATCAACGTCTTGAAGATGACCGTCCTGGCACCCGCAGACAAACCGAATAGGTGACACGCGCCGCCGCCTCCCATCGTCACCCCGGTAATCGACTCGCTTAGGGGCTTCCAACTGCTGGAAGCGCACAAGCCGCCGACGATCCGGCGGGTCGCCCGGTGCCGCGTCGCACACGAACCAACGAGGAAAGATGGCTGCCCTGATCTTGGGCGATGCCCTGCGCGAGTCGCGTGCATCCAGTGGAGGCGTCCGCAATTGCGGATCACCACTCGTCACAAGCCGGTTGTCGTCCTGCAACCGCAAGCGCAGAAGCCTCGACAGCCGCGGCTCTTCGATTAGACGAAAGGCGCCGTTGCGCTGGTCCCAATGGTCGAGTCCCATCACGAGCACCGATCGATCGGGAAGATCGAGCATCGCTCCGGGACCGTAGTAGCCGATCAGCTGGCTGAGTCGGATTTGGTTTTCGGCCATGGCTTGCCCCTCAGTTTAGCGCATTGCCGAAAGGGTCGAGAACCTCGACCGACGACACATGCTCCACATCCCGCATCGAACGTGAAGCCTTAAAGCGCTTGTACTCAGGGCTGTTCGCCTTCAGCAACGGCGATAGTGGATCACGCATTAGCGCCTCACCCACCGGATAGCCGTAGAAAAAACGGCCTCCGTTTTGCGTCGCTTCTGCGGCAAGCCGGTCCCAGAGGTCGATCAAGTCCTCGACCTGCCGTCGCAGAGCTGCAAGCCCACCAACGACGTTCATTGATTGAGCGCGGCGCACAACCTCATCTGCAACGGCTTGTCTGAGATATGAATGGTCTCCGATCTTAGCTGCGGCGCGCTCCTCAGCGAGGAGCGGTTCAAGATGGCGGGCGAGCGACACAACACTGGGAGCCAAAGCACGATCAATCGCGCGCGCTGCCCATGGCGTTACGCTCGTTGCCTCAACGGTGCGGTAGAAGGAGGCGTGGAATTGGCGGAATCCTTCATAATGGAGCCGGTCGCGCGCTTTGTGGACGTTGAGCAGCGCAAGGACGAGGCCCGGCTTTTCGGCGACACGGCCGACACGACTCGTTGCCTGAATGTACTCGGCGGCGGATTTGGGTTGTCCTTGGACCACCATCAGCCCAAGCCGACCAATATCCAGACCGACAGAGATCATGTTGGTCGCAAGCGCCACATCGACAGCGTTCGGAGCGAAAGCCGAGCGCGCGAGCGCATCTTTGGCTGCAGCAACCTTATCGGTGCTCTCGCGCGAGGTAAGCTCAAGCACATCGCGGAGAACGCGCTTCTCGAAGGGCTGGTCGTTCGGATTCAATCGACGGCGGCGCGTGCCATAGTCGGCAAGCCTTGCCCTTACCTCGTCTTCGACAATGCGACGGGCGCCGCCGAGCTCGCGCAATGCGTTGAAGTAGCAAAGCGCTGTCAGGTACGGATCGGCGACGTCGCGTAGGGGCATGTCCTTTGCTCCAGCGGCGAGTAGTGTGGTCAAGGCTCGCAGGAACAAGAGCTTCGGTCCTTTGCCTGGCGCGGCAAGCCCGACATAGAGGCGCCCAGGGCTCTTGGCCACCGGCACCGTGATGGCAAAGAAGGAGTCGCGACGATCTGGCCCGGGCGGCGGGAAGATCGCCGTCTTCGGGCGGTCGAACAAGGCTTTGATCTGGGCGTCGGCACGACGGACCGTCGCGGTGCTCGCGACGATTTTGGGTCTGATGGTTCGCTCACGAAACTGACGGGACGCCAAACGATCCAACGCCATTTCGTAGACTGCCGCCACCGTGCCAAGCGGGCCGCTGATCAGATGGAGTTCATCTTGGATGATCAGCGCCGGAGGGAGCAGTCGGGCATGGCCAAACAGCTTCCGTCCAACGCCGGGCTCCGCCGGGCCATAAAAACCGTGCTCGTCCTCGCGATCGACGTGGCTGAAGAAAGCACCGACCTTATCGACGAACGGTAAGCCGGCAAACTTGTCCATGGTGGCAATGAGAAACGCCGGCAGGCGCCGGTAAATGGCGTCGTCGACGGTCAGGACCGGCAGCGGCTTGCCCGAACCGAACGGGCATTGCGAATTCGCGCAGCCGATTTCCATGTTCTGAGGCGCGAGATCGCTCGGTGTGCAGCGGAAGCTGTCGCGTGTGAAAGGCTCTCCACACCAAGGACAGACTTTGATTGGCGCCGGAGCCTCGCGGCCATCGCGCTTGTACCGGCGGATGCGCCCGACGGCGGTTTCTGGTCCAGTATTGCCGCGTGCACCTAATCGGTTCGGCGTCGCGGCCGCTCCCACCCAAAGGCCGATCTCGATCGGCCAGTCTCCAAGTAGATTGCGCTGGTCGTCGCGCCAAGCGGACTCGCCGCGCATCAATTCAAGTGCACAGATGACGCCGGCCGCGCGGGTGAGCTGGTCGAGTGTGAGGAGGCGCAGCGTGTAGCGCATCAGCACCGCAACGCCTGCACCGACCTTGCCGCCATTCGTGATGCGCCGATGTGCGATCGTCCAGGCGGCAAGGCCCAGATAGGCCTCGGTCTTGCCGCCGCCGGTCGGAAAGAAGAGCAGGTCGACTGTTTCACGATCGACGTGCAACGGATCGCGGAGAGCCGAAAGATTCACAAGGATGAAGGCAAGTTGGAACGGTCGCCACTTGGGCGCCTTCTGGACGGCGGGATCGCCGCCGTAACCCGCCGCACGTTGCCGATTGGCGCGCGCCACCGCCTCATTCATGGCACAGAAGGCAAGGCGCGCGTGTGGATCGGTCGCGAGAAGCGCGATGCCTTCGGAGATACGTCGTCTTGCGTCGCGCGCTGCATCGACGAGGCGCTTTGCGGTAAGCTGCCGAGGAGTGCCAAGAATAGCTTCAATCGAGGCGCTTTGCGCCGCAATCCACGCCTCGTAGGCCGATGGCAGACCTTCCAGCGCGCGCCTCAGATCGTCGGGTCCGGTCCGAGCTAGGTCGGCGAGGGCTTCCATACCGAAAACGACGTTTGGGATGTCTTCGTTCGGTTTGACCCGTTCGACTTCAGCGGTTGGCAGATAATCTGTTGCGGCCTCGCGCACGATTCCATCCGGATCGGTTTTCCAGTCCGCGGACGTGTTCACGCCCACGGCGAATTCGCAAATATCTTGGTAATGCAAGTCGGCAATCGCCTCGTCGATATCGTTCGAGCCGAAGCCACGCATATTGGCGCGCGGATGAAGACCTGAATCGCAGCACACGGCGAGCCTGACCTGAAAAGCAAAGGCGACGTCTTGGTAGCGCCGGCGCACGGAACTGCGGCGGTTCACGACCATCACGGTCAGCACGCGTAGGCGGCGCTTGGTGCCGTCGGGCTCCACTACTTCGTAGGGTCGTGCATATAGCTCCAGCTGAAGTGCGCCAAAGGGGCGCTGAGCCCCACCGGAGTTTGGAACGGTGATTGTGGTCCGCTTTCCCTCCACCGGGACAGGCACCTTCAGGCTTTCGTTGCCTGGCACTCGGTCCCACACGACTTCCGGCGCTTCTGCCCTCTCGTCGAGCAGTTCCTCCTCACTCAGAGGAGGTACGGTGACATAGTCGCCCCAGGAAAGCCCCACTTCTACCTCGCGCACGGACCCATCGAGCAGAACCGTCAGGCCAAGGGATGATGGCGCGCGAATGCGCACGGCGGGCGGCACGTCTTCCGGTGCGTCGTCGGCCGCACGCGCGGGGCCCGCCTCGGTATCACCACCAAGGTCATCGCCGACAAGCGGATCGCCTTCCTCGAACAGTTCGCCCTCTTCCGGAGTTTCGGCAGAAGGCCCACTTGGTTCCGGCACGGGCGCGAGATAGCCCGTAACGTACCAACCCGAGGGCTTCTCCTTCAGGCGCTCGCGAGCAAGGTCCGCATCCTGCGGCCCGGGGCCGACAAGGTCGCGGCGCAGCGTTTCGACGAGGCGCGCCCGGACATCGGTTGAGGTTGGCGCAGTCATGCGATCTCTCCTTCGCGCTGGGCGAGTTCGACGAGCGTGCGGTCCAACCAGTCGCGGCGATAGGCGGCCCGCAGCGGCATCCTGGGGCGAAAGCCGGCGTCTTCCAGAAGACGCTCAAGAGCGACAAGTCGATCGCGAAAGCCGAGTCGCACGCCAATGCGCAGACTGGCCTTGTCAGGGCCGCAGAGGACCCAAGCGTCCGAACGGGCGAGTGCGTGCGCCCAGAGCGCCTTCTCGCCGTCATCGAGCATGGCGATCTCACCATCGCGGACAAGCGCGACAGCTCGCTCCGCGTCTGGAACTTTGTGAACCACCTTGAGTCCTGCAAGGAGCGTCTGCCGGTCGATTTGCTGCTCGGGCCGACGTTTCTGGAAACCGGTTTGGGTCTCGATTACGCACTCCTCAACCGTTTCAACCGCATAGCCGCCGCAGAGTGCCCGCCAGGCCTGGACCCGCCACGCTTCCAAGACCACGTTTGTGTCGACGAGAACGGGACCGTGCCAGCGAGCCATGTCCGCCTCACAGCTCGTAGGGCGCCGGGACGCTGTGGGCGGCGAACAGATCGCCTAAATCATCGACTGAGAGGTTGAGCACGCTCGCGATCTTGCGGATCGAGACGCGGCCCTCGTCGACGGCGCGGGCGACGATCTTAACGAAGCGCCTGGAAAACAGGGGTGGCGTTTCGCCGGTTGGCCGCGTCGGGCGGCCGTTGAAGCGAAGCGCTTCGGCGGGCGTCGCGCGCGCTTCGGCTTTCTCAAGGAGATCGAGCGAGACGAGCCGCCACATCAACGCACTGGCCGTCACCTCCAGGCGATCCGCCGTCGCATTGAGGGCGGCGACGAGTGCCTCGTCGCGAAGGCTGCGCCAATTCGCTGCCGCTTTGACAATGTGGGCAGGCATCAGCAGGGCCGCGGCGAAGGAGTTGGCGAGTTGCTCGACGCGGTTTGCGCCGCCGGTCTCGGTTGCCTCCTCGACATGGACCGGCGGCATCGCGTCCCAGGTCAGGACATGGAAAAGCTCGTGCGCCAGGTCAAAGTGGCGTCGGCCCGGAACCTCGTCGCGATTGATAAGCACAATGTCGAGGTCCGGCAGGCGGCAAGCCGCACCTGAAACGCCGGAATGGTTCGGCGAAACCATGAGCACGAGGATGCCCAGCTCGCGCTCCATCGCCTGCGCCAAGCGTCGGGCGGGAACATCGCCGAGATCGTGCTCGGCCGCGAAGCGCTCGCCGGCTTCGGCCGCATCCTCGAAGCGAGACTGTTTGGTCAGCCGCAACGATTGCCGCACCAGCGGAGGCTTCTCACCGAGGTCCGTTCCGAGCGTGCGGAACGCGGCGATGAGCTGACCGGCGACCCGTTCGTAGGCGCCGAGAGCCGGCGCAGGCACGTTTGTTTGCCTCCAGTTGAACTTACCCTCTCCAACTAATCTGAACGGGTCGGTGAAATAATCGAGCGACACGCCGAGTCTCTGGACGGCGAACAGCAGTTCCTCCGCCGACAGCCGACGCTCGCCGGTCTCGATGGCCGACACGGTCTGCCGGTCTTTGAACCCGAACAAGCGCGCAAGATCATCCTGCGAAAGGCTTTTTTCCTCTCGTAAGGCCTTCAGCCGCTGGCCGATGAGCGCGTTCGACATCGTCTCTTCCCCTTATCGGGAAGAGATATACTCTTGCGAAACTGATAATGCAAGATTTTATTGCGATCGCGTCGCGTGATTATGCGACATCCTCATCCTCCACATCGTCATCCCCGGCGCCGGCGGGCGCGGCGCCGGCGGCCCGCTCCGCTGCGGCGCGCTCGGTGTTGAGGGCGAGAAGGCGGGCGAGAACTTCGTCGCGGAAGGCGGAGGGCCAGAACAGGCGGCCCTGGTAGGTGTGGTCATCCTCGTTGGCCTCGTCGAGGAAGACGGGCTCGGCGCGTTGTTCGAGATCATCCCAGCCGTAGGCGCGGAGCATGGCGCGATCCATATCGGCATGAAGCTCGCGCAGGCGGACGATGTCCTCGCTACATTCGGCGGAATCGTGGAAGCGGTTGTAGGTCTTCGTCATTCCCTCGTTGCGGGCGATCATCAGCGCGGCGCGGTGATCGTGATAGGCTTCGCCCACGGCTTCGAGGGCGGGGGAGGTTTCGAACCCCTCGGGAAAGGGAAAGGTCTCGAAGCAGTCGGAGGGCGTGTAGCGGAGATCATCCTTCATCGACGACGCGAAAAAACGTGCCCAGAGTTCGTGTGGGCGGGATTGTAGGGCTCCTAATGCGGCGAGGTTGGGAAGGGCGAAAACAACGGTACTTTCAGCGAATACGACAGTGGCGCTGTTTTGAGCCAGGGCATACTGCGGCGAAACACGCGATAACACGAGAACACTACCAAGACTTCTGATCGCACCGTACAGCGCTGGCGTATCGCGACCCCAGCGCCACCAGTTCTCTCGGCGCCGCTTCGCGTCGGAGTTTGAGCCAAGTTTATCTCGCTGAGGCTTAACGTAAGTGCGAATAATCTGTGTAAGCTCCGGAAACTGAGCCTCTGCGTTATCAAGGGTGAGTTCTTCTAAGCGAATAACGTAGCGATGATGCGCGTGGGTCGATGACGTGTTGATTTCCTCACCGCCGATGTAAGGAAAAATGCGATCTGCGTTGCGTGGGTCCTTGGCGATCAGTGCACGCATAGTGTCGAGACTCTCGGCCTCACTTTTCTCTGCAGCAACATCGTCGAAGGTGAAACCCATTCCAAGCACATATGATCCGATGAAAGCCTTGCGCGCGTTCGCCGCAAGTCTCGTTGGCGCCCGATCTAGGTCGCCCTCGACGAGATAAGCCGAGATGCGCCGCGCTTGCCGGCCATCCAGAATGGGCGAGCAGACTGTGCCCGCTCTGACGTGTACGACGCTCACCACCACTGCTGCTTCGCCCGGCCATTTGAGCCGCCGCGTCGCACGGGCGATCGTGCCGCCCTCATTGATGATCGAGGAAAGCCCTGTATCGCGTGTGTCACCCTGGCCGATAGTGTTCGTCGCGATCAGGCCAAACGTTCTGTCCCGCCGAAGTAGTCGGAAAGCTCGGCGGAAGAAATGGGCCACAAGATCGGCGTTGCCGTGCGCGCCTTCATGTAGCGCCTGGAGCCAAGGCAGGTAATTGGCGCGATTGCCGGCAATGATTGTATTCTTGCCAGCGAAGGGCGGATTACCCACGATCGCATCGAAGCCGGAGTCTTCACCGGCAAACACCTCCGGAAATTCAATCGCCCAGTGAAACGGCCGCAGCGGATGCTCGCCGGTTCTCAGGCCCGTTGCGGCGGCGCGTAGCTCATTCCACTTCGCCTCACCGATCCCCGTGACCCAGCTCTCGATTGTGGCGCGGCGTTTCTCGCGCGCCTTTGACTTGGCCTCGGCGAAGAAAGCGGAGACGAGCGCATCGCCTAGGACGCGTACCGGCTCGATGCGCGATTCGGCCTGCCGATGCCGTCCCTCCAGCACGACGCGTTTCTCGTCGTCCGGGGCGGACTGGATGTCGGCGCGTGCCTTGGTCGCGTCGGCCACCCGGTCGCGCACAAATTGCCGGAACAACGGCAGGCCCGGCTTCAATGCATCCCAGTGCATCGCCACGATTTGCTCGGCGTCGAGGCCGACGAGGCTGTCGCCGCATTTGAGCGCATGGTCGAGAAACTCGAACTCGTGCTCGCGCGCGAGCGTCGCGAGCCAAAGCGAGAGCTTCGCCAACTCCACCGCGCGCGGATTTTTGTCGACTCCGTAAAGGCAACGCTGCGCGACGAGGCGCTTGGCGTGCAGCTCCTCGTCCTCGTCGTCGGGGATGCGTGGTCGCGTCTGTGGCCACCGCGTCCAAGCCTTCACCAGGCGTCCCGCCAACTGTCGGCATGCCTCGACCAGGAACGCACCCGAGCCCATCGCCGGGTCGCACACCTTGAGCGCCAGCACCTCCTGCGGCTTTGCGTCGGGCCCCAGTCGCTCAAAGGCCGGCTCAAGTGCGTGTCGGACGACAGGCTCGGTGAGGGTGCGCGGCGTGTAGTGGCTGCCTGTACGCCGGCGCTCGTCGGTCGGTTGCAACAGCGGCGCGCTCGGCGGCGCAAGCATCGCACCAGGCGAGGCGCGCTCGTCGACGCGCGGCTTCAGCGCCGCTTCGAGCTCGGCTTGGGACTTTGCCGCAGCGACCGCCTTCGTCACCTTGTCGGGCAGCTTCACGTCATAAGCACCCTTCAGCCGCTTCTGTCGCTCCGACCCCTTCAGCGCGGCAAGCTCGGCGAGATCGACAAAGACCGGCACCTTGTCGTTCTTGCCACCGCGCAGCGCGAGCGCCGAGCCACGCATCGTTTCGATGGAAAAGCCCATCACCGTCTCATAGACGCTGCCAATCTGTTCGACATCGAGCGTGCGGTAGGATAGCCGTTCGCCGCCGAGCACCAGCAGCTTGTCGAGCACTCCGAGAATGCAGCCGTCCGAGACGGCTGCAGGTGCAATCCGGTCGCCGGACGCGTCTTGGCCCATCAGGAACGGGTAGATTGTGGGGTCGAACAGATCGCCGCCCCGGCCGATGATGAAGCCGCCGCCACCGCCCTTGTGCACGAGGCGGAAGAGCACGAGGAGCCGCGCCCAGGCGCCGCGGCGTTCCTCCATCGTGTCGGGATAGCGCGCGGCGTCGGCCATGAGATTCGCGTGGAGAGCGCGCACGCCATAGCCCTGGTCGTAGAGGCGGCGCGCCTCCTCATCAGTCGCCGACGGGATGAGGCCACGGTCCTCAGCGTAGAGCAGGAAGACAAGCCGCAGCAGCACTGTCAGCAGCCCGCCGTAAAGGTGATCCGGCTGCTGTGCGGCGAGGCGGGCAATCCGCGCCTCATCCGCCGCATGCAAGCCGCGCAGAAGTTGGTGCAGACTGCCAAGCACCTGTTCGGCGAGTTTCGCCGAGACTTCAGCCTGCGCGTCGCGGCTCTGCTTCAAGAGAGCCGGCAATCGCCGGTCGGGCGCATCGTTGTGAAGGCGGAAGGCATTGAGCGCGAGCTTGATGCCCCCGAGCATCGGGCGGCCGGCGACGGTCGCCAACGCACGCAGCAGAAAAGAAAGCCAGCCGCTCGTTTCGCCCTTTGGTGCGTAAACGAGGCGAAGCTGGTCATCCGTGAACAGAATTCCGGCGCGCACGCCAGCGTCGTTCTCACGCAGGAGCCGCTCGAATCGCTGGTGCGGCGTCGCCTCCCAACCGGCGAGCGCGCCGCGCTGATCCGGTGCGACGCCCGGCTCTTCAATGCGGAGGAGTAATGTCGGCCGGTCCTCCGGATTGATCACTGCCCAATGCGGTTCGAGCACGGTGTCAGCCTCATCGATCGCGACCGACAATCCATCCGGCAGTGGTCGACCTTCCGGCAAGCCCGCCACCTGATGCTCGCGCCAATCGAGAATTCGGGAGAAGAAGGTCCACGGGTCGGCGAGCGCCCGCGCCTCGCCCTCCGGCGCAAGGCACGCCGCGACCGCGTCGCCATCGGCGCGCGTCTGCTCTTCAGGCACGAGCCCATAGCGGTCCAGAATGGCCGGGCTGAGGACGAGGCCGACGGGCTGGACGTAGCCGAGCCATTCGAGATTCGGATCGACGATGGCCATTTCAGTTGTGGCTCACCTAATTGCTTTTGGGCCAGAGGTACACGAGGCCGAGGAGTTCCAGCCGGTCGGCGACGACCGCGTAGCTGCGCCGCACGCGTTCGGGTTCGGTCGCGACCTCGCGGGTGAGGCGTTCATATTTTAGCTGCCAGCGACGACGATCGCGGCGCACCTGCTCGGCTTCGGCTTTATCAAACTCTAGGCTGAGCTGCCGGTCATCGAAGGCCGCCTCGCGCTTGGCGATACGCTCGCGCTGGTTGAAGAGAAGCTTGCGCAAGGCTTCGGCTTCCTCTGCGCCGACAACGACGAGTGCGCGCGTCGCTTCCTCGCGCCGGACTTCGGCGCGCCGTCTAAGTTCGGGCTCCAGATCGCTAGCATCGCGGGCCGCCGAAGCGCGCAGCCGCTCGACGATCGCCGGCATTGGCATGCGGTTCTCGCGCAGCGCTTGTTCGAGTTGGCCGAGCGTCGCTTCCTCGCCGCGTTCTCCAAAGGAACGCAGTGAGCTGGTGCGGCGGTCCGGTTCGGTCCAGGCCGCCGTCACCATGATCAGTTCCTCATGCAAGCGCGCGGCCCCGGGCCCAAAGAGCGCAAGCCGGCCGATCAGCACGGCGCGCGGCTGCGCGCCTGGTCCGGTTATCGAGCACACCCGGCTGAGACCGCTTGTGAAACCCTGGCTTAGAAACCGCGACAGCAGTCGACGCACGAGGCGGTGTTCGAGATGGACCTGCACTACACCCGGCACATCGACGCCGGTCTCGGGGTCCCGCGCCGGCTCGAAAGCGATCGCCCTTAGCGGTGCCTCGGCGCGCCAGGCCTTCAGCCTTTCCCTCCGGCCGCGCCGGCGGATGCGGAGGTCGTCCAGGGCTTCCTGCCAACCGCCGTGTGCGAAGACCGGTGTAGTGGGATCGAACCGGAAAAGCTCGGTGCCGCCGACCTCGCCGGCGCGTGCGGCGTCGAGTGAAGCGCCGGCGCGGCCAAGCGCCGCGGCGACGACTGCCTTGAGGTCCGTCGTTTCTACGCCGACCCGTTTGCGCGAATCTTCCAGGAGCTTGCGCATGCGATCGAGCTCGCGTGCCTCACGTTGGATGCGCCGCTCCTCACGGTCGTCCATCTCCTCACGCGCTTTAGCGACGCGCGGGTCCTTCTCAAGCGCGTCAATCTCGTCGGTCACTCGTGCGTCGCGCAAACCCTTGCGTGCAAGCAGATCGGCGATCCGATCCGACAACACCTGGCCGGCGGATCCCAGTTGCCGATGAATCGTCTCGGTTTTGTCGACGAGGACTTCGAGCACCCTGTCCTCGGGACGTTGGCGATAAACGAAATAGCGGCACCACACCTCGGGCGACGGCTGCAGCTTACGGTCAATACGGCCATTGCGCTGCTCCAGCCGCGCGGGATTCCAAGGAAGGTCGATGTGGATCAAGTCATGGCAGCGCGCCTGCAGATTGATGCCCTCGCGCGCGGCATCGGTGCAGATTAGGACGCGGAGTGGATCGGTGGCGGGATCGGCATTGAAGCGTCGCTTCAGCTCTTCGCGCCGGTCGGTCGAGGTCGCGCCCGTGAAGCAGGCGATGCGATCCTCCGGGTCAAGGTCGTGCAGAGCTTCCAGCAGCCGCCGTTCAAGCCAGCGGCGCGTGTCTTCGTATTCGGTGAAGAGGAGAAGGCGTCGATCGGTCCATTGACCGCCGGTGGCCATATGTTCCCGAATCCATGCGGCCAGCGCCACGATGCGGGCATCGGGTCGGTTCGCATGCCGGCGTGCGATCTCCAGCATCTCGTCAACAAACGCCTTGTCGCCGATGCCCGCGTCAATCGCCTCGGCGGCCTCGTCCTCCTCTTTGGTGATCTGCGCTTCGGCCTCCACCTCGTCTTCGGGCTCGTCCTCCAACTCGACCGGCTCAAGTGGCGAGGCGGTAGGCTCTACGACCGGCATTTCCGACAACCGCTGTTCGAGCCTGTCGCGGTGCTTTTCGAGCGTGCGCATGAACGCCGCGATCGACGACAGCAGACGTTGCTGCAACCCAATCACGACGAGCCGCGAGCGCGCTACCGCGGCAGACGGCAGGATGCGCGTCCGCTCGGCGATGAGCGCGTCGTAAGCGGCGAGCTTGTTTGCGAGGACAAGTTCGGGTGCATCGGCCGGCAGGCCGTCAATCACGATGGCTTCGACACGCCGCGTCGGGAAACTCTCGCCGAACCGCTTCAGGTCCGATTTCAGGCGGCGCACCATTATCGGCGCGATATCGTCCGGCCGCACGTCGACGCCGGCCGTAAACCGTTGGGGATCGAGGATTTCAAGCAGCTTGGTGAAGGAGTTGGAGTGTCCGTTGTGAGGTGTGGCCGTGAGAAAAAGCCGATGCTCGAAACGCGGCGCCAGAGCTTCGATCGCGCGGGTAAACTGGCTATCGATGGCGTAACGCGATGCGGAAGCAGGCGCCGCATGGTGCGCCTCGTCGAGGATCAGCATCGAGCGGGCGCGAAATTCGGCCAGCACGTCGCGGAGCCCGGCCGTGTAGACCTCGTCCGTGACAAGCGAGTGCGACAGCAGGAACAGCGAGCCCGAGGACCAAGGGTTTACCGTGAAGCCGCGCTCACGCCGAATGGCCGCGAGGTATTCGCGATCGATGATCGTGAACGTGAGACCAAATTTGGCCTGGAGTTCATCCTGCCATTGGCGAGTCATCGACGGAGGCGCGCACACCACGACGAAGTCGACGCGGCGGCGGAGAATGAGTTCGCGCATGATCAGCGCGGCTTCGATGGTCTTGCCGGCGCCTACGTCGTCAGCGATCAGTAGATTGACGCGAGGTAGGGCGAGCGCCTTGGCGAGAGGGACAAGTTGGTAGGCGTCAAGATGAATGCCGGCTCTGAATGGCGCCTGCAATAGCTTTCGGTCGGCTGCAGTTGCCGTGTTCCATAGGATCGAACGCAGGTAGGCCGAGAATACTTCTGGGTCATCAGTGCCGGGGTTTTCGAACATGGATAAGTGGCTATCGGCGACAATCGAGGCGTCGACCTCGTCATGCCAAAGCACTTCGAGCGTCTCGCCCTGGGCATCGTCATCGGTGCAGGCGAGCCGCACGCGAACAGAAGCCTCCCCTCCGCTCACGCTCTCAACAAGCCAGCGGCGTGTGCGCAAATCGACGAAGCCGCCGGCAGTCGGCACGCACGCGTTTCGGCACATGATTGATTTGCCCCCGAGCGACGAAGGATACACGCCCCAGCATATCGAAATGGGATAGGATCGCACAGCCGCACGTCGCGTTACTTGACGGCAGGCCGGGTCGTTCAGATGGAGTGAGTCTGTTGTTCGGCTTGCTGACGATGGTGGTGTCGACGCGTGCGTTGCAGCACGCGTGCTGTGATCCCTTCGGGCGACCATGAGCTTGCACCCGCCGCGCTTTCGTAGGCGGAGCGGAATCTACCAATCGGTTCAGTCGCTGTCATGCGGCCCTCCGCTCATTGAGGGGTGGGGCCGCGCACGCAATTCGTCGAGTATAGCAGTACGACGAAAATAACAGTGTGCCTCGACGCGGCCCGCATTCAAGCATGCGGGGTCTGGGGCCGTCGGAACCCGATCTTGAAATAAATTGCTCGTCAGGCTGTTGGCTGGTGCATTTGGAGAGATTCGAAATCTCGACTCCGGATTCGTAGCTACTTGCCCAAATTGGACGTCATCGCTGCGACCATTTTGGCTCCGATAGTGTTCGCGGCCTCGTGAAGTGGCGAAGCCGCGAGGTGCGCATACCGGGCAGTCGTAGTCGGTTGTGTGTGGCCAAGCAACGCGCCGATCATTTGAAGGCTAAGCCCGCCAGCGGCCCCAACGCTAGCAAAACTGTGCCGAAGATCGTGTAGCCGCAGATTCTCAAGTTTGGCCGCCGCACAAAGATGGAGCCAGGGTTTTCGGAGCGAGACGATGGGCCGACAGGCGATATTTCCTTCAAGGACGTAATCACTATCGGGATTGCGCTTGATTGCCACCAAAACCTGGATCGCTGCTTCTGACAAATATACCGCCTTGGCACCGGTCTTGCTGTCCGGCAGCAACAGGAGCTTGCGTTCGATGTGCACATGTGACCATCGCAAGCTGAGAATCTCACCAACCCGACATCCGGTGAAGAGCAGCAATCGGATCGCTGCGACGACAGATGGTCTTTCGGAGCGTGGGCCAACCTTCCTCTGACCGCCGCGCCTTTTCTTCGTCGGAGGTGCCGTCGGGCAGATGTCCTCGATCAAGAGTTCGCCGCGCTCCGCCGCTGCCAAGGCCGCGCCTAAACGGGCCAATTCATCGGTCGAAAGGAAGCGCTCTACCTTGTTCTCGGTGTAGCGTTTGATGCCACGACATGGATTCGTGCCCTCGGGCCGAAGATTCCATTCCTCAGCGAGCGTGAACATCTTCGACAGCATTGCTTGGACGCGGTTGGCGACGATCTCGCCGCCCCGAACTATCCGCCGTCCTCGGAACGTAGTCTTCTCATCCTTCTTTGTCTTGCCGTTCGCGACATCGCGCATGACGCGGGAGATGTCGGCCCGTTCGACGGCCGAAATTGTTAGATTCCCGATTAGCGGCACAATATGGTTATCCAGATTGCGCCGATCCTGTGCGATCGCGGACGGCTTTTTATGGGCTGCGGCATATTCGGTCATGTACCGCTCGCCAAGTTCGGCGACAGTTGAAGCGGATCGGTTGCGCATCTTGACGATCGCCGGGTTCTCGCCGGAGGCGACGGCACCTCTGAGACGCAGAGCTTCGATCCGCGCTTGCTCGGCGGTGTAATCGATACCGTGGCGGCCGATCGTTACTCGATAATCGCGGCCGTTCCGCCCGTATTGCAGCAGGTAGGTCCGTCCACCCTTGGGCGTCACTTTGCACCCGAACCCTCGGACCTCCGTGTCCCAAAGGAAGCTGTCGCGCGAACTCGGTTTGATGGCTTCGACGGAGCGCTTCGTGAGCTTGCCGCGCATATCCGGCTCCTCTCAAACGTGATCGGCGGAGAGCCAGATTCTGCCATTGGCACCCGTTTCTAGCAAGGCGCCAGCAAGGCGGAGGGAGAGAATCGCCGGATATCCAGGCGCAGTGCCTCGCATCCGCGGCTAGTCGGTGAGTGGGGTTAAGGCTATGATTGAGCGTATATTTTCGTACAGATTCGCAGATTTGACTTGGTGCCCAGGGGCGGAATCGAACCACCGACACCGTGATTTTCAGTCACGTGCTCTACCAACTGAGCTACCTGGGCGCCGTCCTCATCAATCGAGGCAATGTGTGGGAGAGCGTCGGTCCTTATAAGGACTTGGCCGGCGAGTGTCCAGGCGCGGAGCCCGCGCGGGCTGCCGAGGCACTGGGCGTTACCCATCTTTCCGGTTGCTCAGGAAGAACTGCGGCCCGCAATCAACGCTTGCGGGCTTCAACAAGCTTGACGAACCGAGCGGCCTTCTCCTCGTCCAGACTGATCTTGACGGTCGGACCGGCGTTATCGGATTTCTTCGCGGATGATCTGTATCTGAAAACGGCCCATGCTGCGCCAATGACAGCCACCGCAACCCCACCGAAGAGCTGCAGAACGCCGCGATTGTCTTCATCCCGCAGGAATGCCCACGTCCTCTCCAGAAAACCGAATTCAACGGACGGCATTGCCAGTGCCCACCCCTCAGCGAATATTGTGGGGAAGGATATGCCACTCCTGGCAACACGGCGAGCCCCACACCCGCGAAGGTAACCGCCCGCCTCAACCGTTCCGCCCCGCCCCCGAAATGAGCCGACCATGACCGACCTTGCCGACCTGTACCCCGATTTCGCCTCCCACTGGGTCGACACCTCGGCCGGAAAAATCTTTGCGCGTGCGGGCGGTGAGGGCCCGCCGCTGCTGCTCCTGCACGGCTATCCGCAGACCAATGTGATCTGGCACAAGGTCGCCCCGCTGCTCGCGCAACAGTTCAGCCTAGTGATCCCCGACCTTCCCGGCTATGGCTGGTCGGCAGTTCCGCGCGCGGGGCCCGATCACGCGCCCTACACCAAACGGGCGATGGCGGCGGCGATGATCGACCTGATGACGGCGCTGGGCTTTCCGCGCTTCGCGCTCGCCGGCCACGACCGCGGCGGTCGCGTCGGCTACCGGCTCGCGCTCGACCATCCCGGCCGGCTCACTAAGCTCGCCGTGCTCGACATCGTTCCGACCTACGCCATGTGGCACGGCATGGACCAGGCGCTTGCCTACAAGGTCTGGCACTGGACGTTCCTCGCCCTGCCCGCGCCGTTTCCCGAAACCTTGATCGGCAAGGACCCGGTTTATTATCTCGACTGGAAGATCGCGAGCTGGGCCGGGACAAAGGACCTCTCCCCCTTCGATCCGCGCGCGCTTGCGCACTATCGTGCCTTCTTCCAGGACCCGCTGCGCATCCATGCGACCTGCGAAGACTATCGCGCCGGGCACACCACCGATCTTGCGCTCGACGAGGCCGACCGCGCGGCGGGCAACATGATCGACTGCCCGGTGCTTGCGTTATGGGGCGCGACGGGCATACCGGGCGAAAGCAAGCCGCTTGCGGTCTGGCGGGAATGGGCGAAAGACGTGCGCGGACAGCCGATCGATTGCGGACATTTCCCATGCGAGGAGAACCCCGAGCCGACGGCGAAGGCCCTGGCCGCGTTCTTCGCCGAGGCGGCGTGAAGACGGTAGCGCTCGCGCTCGGAGCCGGCGGCGCGCGCGGCCTTGCCCATATCGCCGTGCTCGAAGCGATCGACGAACTCGGCATCAAGCCGGTCGCGGTCTCCGGGTCCTCGATCGGCGCCGTGATCGGCGCCATCTATGCGACCGGCATGACCGGGAAAGCCATCAAACGGCATGTGATCAGCATGGTGCGTGACCGCGGCGAGCTGATCCGCCGCCTGCTGGGCGCGCGCGCCGCGCCGTGGTCGAGCTTCCTGCGCCAGCCGCTCGGGCAGAACCCCGTTCTGCTCGACGGCGACCGGCTGTGCACGGCCTTCCTGCCCGAGGCGGTGCCGGACGATTTCGGCAAGCTCGACATTCCGCTTGTGCTGGTCGCCAGCGACCTGTTCACCCGCGAGGAAATCCTCTTCACCGAGGGGCCGCTGCGGCCGGCCATCGCCGCCTCCATGGCGATTCCCGGCCTGGTGCGGCCGGTCGAGCACGACGGCCGCGTGCTGGTGGACGGGGCCGCCGTCGATCCGCTCCCCTTCACTCAGCTCGCCGATCGCGCCGACATCGTGGTCGCGGTCGACTGCTCGGCCGGACCGAGATCGGGCAATTCGGTGCCCGATCCCTGGGACACCGTGTTCGCCACCATTTCACTGATGGGGCAGACCATCGTCGCCGAGAAGCTCAAGAGCAGCGAGCCCGACCTGCTCGTGCGGCCGCACGTCACCGCCTTCCGCATGCTAGAATTCCTGAAGGCGAGCGCCATCATCCGCGCCGGCGAGCGGATCAAGACCAGCGTGAAGAAAGACCTCGCCACCCTGCTGGCGTACTGACGACAGAAGCGCGCTTACCGCAGTTTGCGGAAGAACTCCTGCAGCAGTGCGGCGGCTTCGGCCTCGCCGATGCCGCCATAGACCTCCGGACGGTGATGGCAGGTGGACGAGGAGAAGAAGCGCACACCGTTTTCGACCGCGCCTCCCTTGGGGTCGGCAGCCCCATAGTAGACCCGGCGAATGCGCGCATAGGAAATTGCCGCCGCGCACATGGTACAAGGCTCGAGCGTCACATAGAGATCGCAGTCGGCAAGCCGCTGCGCGCCGATCGCCGTGGTCGCCTCACGGATCGCCAGCATCTCCGCATGCGCGGTGGGGTCGAAGTCGGTGAGCGTACGGTTCCCGGCGCAGGCGATCACCTCGCCGGAATAAACGATGACGCAGCCGACAGGCACTTCACCGGCCGCCGCGGCGGCGCGGGCTTCCTCAAGCGCCATGTCCATAAAGGACTGCCGCATCGCGGTCTTCGGCGCCGAACCAAGATTTTCTGAAAAATCAGAGCGCAAACTCGGCATGAGCTACAACCCTCAACCAAGCATAGTTGATTTTCGATTCAATGCGCAAGGAAACGGCGCCAAACTGCGCCGTTCGCCAGATCAACCCTCCCGCGAAGCGCGATTGGTTCTCCTTTGAGACAATCGTGCTTCTTTCACTTTGTTTTTTTGCATGGTCTTATCCGAGACGTCTGCCACTTCTCGGATCATGCTTTGGTCGAAAGCCTGCGTCATGCCCCGTTTGAGCCCGGACAATATGATGTCGCAGCCCCAAGCCAAGGCTGAGCGCATCGCTAAGGTGATTGCGCGTGCGGGCGTTGCCTCGCGCCGCGACGCAGAAGCATGGATCGCCGCTGGCCGCGTCGTTGTCAATGACAAAATTGTCACCACGCCGGCCCTTGCCGTGACCGCGCAGGATCGGATCGAAGTGGACGGTGCGCCACTGCCGAAGCGCGAGCGCACCCGGCTGTTCCTCTATTACAAACCGGTCGGGCTCGTGACCACGAACACCGATCCGCGGGGGCGGCCGACGGTCTTCTCCGCGCTGCCGCGCACGCTTCCGCGGCTCGTCAGCGTCGGCCGCCTCGACATCGCGACCGAGGGCTTGCTGCTGCTCACCAATGATGGCGGGCTTGCGCGCGTCCTCGAATTGCCGGCGACCGGTTGGCTGCGGCGCTATCGCGTGCGCGCGCATGGCCGCGTCGAGCTGGGCGCGCTCGACCGGCTGCGCGACGGCCTCACCGTCGGCGGCATCCGGTACGGGCCGATCGAGGCGGTGCTCGATCGCGAGCAAGGCGCCAATGTCTGGCTCACCATCGCGATCCGCGAGGGCAAGAATCGCGAGGTGCGCAATGTGGTCGATGCGCTTGGCCTTCAGGCGAACCGTCTGATTCGGCTCTCCTTCGGCCCGTTTCAACTCGGCGGGATGGGCGAGGGCGAGGTCGTCGAGGTGAAGACCCGGGTACTACGCGACCAGCTTGGGGAACGCATCGCCACTGAGGCGGGATGCGATTTCGCAGCGCCAGTCATCCACCGCGAGGCGGAGGCCGCGCACGCGGCGGGAGAGCGGCGAGCAGCGCGCAAGGAACGCGCCGCGCCGGCGCGCCGGCCTGAACGCGAGCAGGTGCGACCGCGCCCCGGTTCGGCCAAAGGGAAGTTCACGCGCAAGCACGGCCAAGGCGAATATGCCGGCCGCGACCCTGCCGCGAAACCGCAGCGGCGTCCGCGCCGCGGCCATGCCTTCCGCGCCGAGGACGCGCCGCTCAAACGCCATTATCGCGGAGCGGGCGGCAAGGCGCGGCAGCTTTCTGAGAAACCGGCCGGGCCGAGCCGATCCGGATTGCTCACCGATCGCAAGGGTCGCCGCGTACCGGTTGAACGATTCGCAGAGAGCTCACCTTCTCCTCAGGGCAAGCCGAGATCGGCTCCGAAGGAAAAGGCGAAGAGGAGCCCGCGACCACGCGGACGACCGCAATCACGCGATCGTCCGCGCGGCGCCGGCCCACGCCCCTCGCGTCCCAAACCGCGGTCGCGCTAATCCCTCATCCTTCGAGCCGCCCGCTGCGCGGGCTTCACAAGGATGAGGCCTGTAGGGTGGGCAAAGGCGCGCCCGCGGCGCGCCGTGCCCACGTGATCGACGCGGCATAATGGAATAGTGTGGGCATGCTTTGCATGCCCACCTTACAGGTGCTTCCTTCGATCCTTATCCTGAGGAGCGCGCGCAAGCGTGCGTCTGGAAGCATCAGGCGGCAAAGAGCAACTGTCCCGAAGGATCAAAAGGCCGTGCCGCAACTCCACGAGATCAAAGCCTGATGCGCATTGTCGGCGGACGCCTGCGCGGGCGCAGGATTGCAGCGCCGAGCTCGGCGGCGATTCGCCCGACCGGCGACCGCTTGCGCGAGGCGCTGTTCAACGTCCTCGTTCATGCCTATGGCGACCCGGTCGCGGGCGCGCGCGTGCTCGATCTCTTCGCCGGCACCGGTGCGCTCGGGCTCGAAGCGCTGTCGCGCGGCGCGGCCTTCACCCTGTTCGTCGATGACGGTGCGCAGGCGCGCGCGCTGATCCGCGAAAATGTCGAAGCGCTTGGGCTCGGCGGCGTTTCCCGCATCTTTCGGCGCGACGCGACGAAGCTGGGCGCCGTGCAGCCGCTCGAGCCGTTCTCGCTCGCCTTTCTCGATCCGCCTTATGGCAAAGGGCTGGCGGAAAAGGCGATTGCCTCCGCGCAGGCCGGCGGCTGGCTCGCAGGAGGAGCGCTGGTCGTGGTCGAGGAGGCGACCGAGGCTGCTTTCGCGCCGCCCATGGGCTTATGCGAGGTCGAACGCCGCCGCTATGACGACACCGAGCTGGTTTTTCTGCGGACCGATTGAAGATGAACGGCGCATTATTGGAATATGGTTAATCGAGGATGAAACAAAGCGCCTAGTTTTTTTGTTATCTTCCGCGCGATCTTCCGAAAAGTCGGCAGCCTTCGGGATGGGGTTTCTCGCGTCGTCCAAGTCCGATCACCGCCGGCCGAACAGGCGTTCGATGTCGGTGAGTTTCAGCTCGACATAAGTGGGACGGCCGTGATTGCATTGGCCGGCCTTCGGCGTTTCCTCCATCGCGCGCAGGAGCGCGTTCATCTCCTCCGGCTTGAGGCGGCGGCCGGCGCGCACCGAGCCGTGGCAGGCCATGGTGGCGGCAACCGACATGAGCCGGCGTTCGAGCGGCAATGCTTCGTCCCATTCGGCCATGTGCTCGGCAAGATCGCGCACCAGCGCCTGCGCATTCACTTGGCCGAGCATTGCCGGCGTCTCGCGCACGGCGACCGCGCCGGGGCCGAACGATTCGATCGCAAGGCCGTAGCGGCAAAGCTCGTCCGCCCGCGCGAGAAGACGTGCAGCATCGGCCTCGTCGAGCTCGACGATCTCGGGGATCAGGAGGCTTTGGCGCGCGATTCCGCCCGCTTCGAGCGCCACCTTCATACGCTCATAAACGATGCGCTCATGCGCGGCATGCTGGTCGACGATCACCACGCCGTCGCGGGTCTGGGCAACAATATAGGTCTCGTGCAGTTGCGCGCGCGCCGCACCGAGCGGCTGGTCGATCGCGTCGGCCGCACCGAGTGTCGCGGGCGCGTCGGGCGCCGGTTCATCCGATGGGATGCGCAGATCGGCGGCGGGCGCGCCGACGTCGAAAGCGGTCTGCGGATGATCGTCCAAATGCCGCGCCGGCTGTGCCAGTGCGCTCGCGCCGGCGGCCGCGAACGCCTCGGACGCGGCCGATCCGCCCGGGCGTGCCGGCGAATGGCGCCAGTCCCACCCCCGCGGACGCACCTCGTTCGTCCGGCGCAGCGCCATTATCGTCGCAGCTCCACCGGTCGAGGCGGCGCGTCCCGACCCGCGGGCAAGCGCCTCGTCGAGCGCGCGCACGATGGTCGCGCGCATGAGGCCGGCGTCGCGGAAGCGCACCTCGGCCTTGGCCGGATGCACATTGACATCGACCTCGCGCATTTCGATCGCAATGAACAGCGCGACCACGGGATGGCGATCGCGCGGCAGGTAGTCGGAATAGGCGGCGCGCACCGCGCCTACCATGAGCTTGTCGCGCACCGCCCGGCCATTGACGAACAGATACTGGCCGAGCGCATTGGCGCGGCTCAGGGTCGGCAGGCCGGCATAGCCTTCGATCGCAAGCCCTTCGCGCCCGCCGGCAAGCTCGACCGCATTCGCCGCAAAATCGGGGCCGAGCACGTCGGCAAGGCGCGCGAGCCGGCCCGCTCCCGGCAAGGCGGCGGCATAGTTCACCGGCGTGCGCCCTTCGCCGGCGAGCGTGAAGGCAACCTCCGGGCGGCTCATCGCAAGCCGGCGCACCACGTCGCGGATCGCCTCGGCCTCGGTGCGCTCGGTCTTGAGGAACTTGAGCCGGGCGGGCGTTGCAAAGAAAAGGTCGCGGACCTCGACACGCGTGCCCTGCGCCAGCGCTGCCGGCTCGATCTCCGACTTGACGCCGCCCTGAACGGTGATCGTCCAGGCATGCGGCTCGCCGGTCTGCCGCGTCGTTACCGCAAGCCGCGCCACCGCCCCGATCGAGGGCAGGGCCTCGCCGCGGAAGCCGAGCGTGCGGATGGACAGAAGATCGTCGCCGTCCAGCTTCGAGGTGGCGTGGCGCTCGACCGCAAGCGCAAGGTCGGCGCGCGACATGCCGCTGCCGTCGTCGGTTACGGCGATCCGCCGCCGTCCTCCGCCTTCGGTGAAAACGTCGATGCGCCGGGCGCCGGCATCGAGGGCGTTCTCCACCAGCTCCTTGACGACGCTCGCCGGCCGCTCGACCACCTCGCCGGCGGCGATGCGATTGACGACGGCAGGGTCGAGCTGGCGGATCGGCATGGGACGAATCGAGCCTCGCCCCTCATCGTATCCGCGCCGGCGTGAATGGACAATCGCGATCGAACCGCCAAGGCATTCGTGGCGCAAATCGCGCCGTGCGCCGCTCCCGCCGCGACCCTAGAGCGACGACGAACGATGCCGTAGCTCAAGGCTCCATTGTTACCTCTCCCCGCTTGCGGGGAGAGGTGTAATGGCGCGAGGCGCCGAGTTCGGAACGATCTTGTCCGAAAAGTCTGCCAACTTTCCGGGATCATGATTTTTTCTGGTCGCGTTTTCTGCGGGGAACCGAATTCCACTTCGCCTGAAAACGCTCTCTAAATCACATAGACGAAGGAGTCGTAGGATTCTTGGTTGAGGGTCTGATCCATCGAGCGCGCCGGTTCCGGGCAGCCGGCCGGACCGACGGCGCGTGCCGGCACGCCCGCGACGGTCGTCTTGCACGGGACCGGCTGCAGCACGACCGAGCCCGCCGCAATCCGCGCGCAGGGGCCAACCTCGATATTGCCGAGGATCTTGGCCCCCGCACCGATCAGGACACCGCGGCGGATCTTGGGATGCCGGTCGCCGGTCTCCTTGCCGGTGCCGCCAAGCGTCACATGCTGCAGGATGGAGACATTGCTATCGATGACCGCGGTCGCGCCGACCACGAGGCCGGTCGCATGGTCGAGGAATATGCCCTCGCCGAACGGCACGGCGGGATGGATATCGGTCTGGAACACTTCGGAGGACCGGCTCTGGAGATAGAGCGCAAAGTCGCGCCGATCGTTCTTCCACAGCCAGTTCGCCAGGCGATGCGCCTGGATCGCGTGGAAACCCTTGAAGTACAGGACCGGCTCGATCAGGCGCGTGGCGGCAGGATCGCGATCGAGCACCGCCAGCACGTCGGCGCGCATCGCCTGCCCGATCGTCGGATCGGCAACGAATGCCTTCTCGAACGTATCGGCAAGCAGGTGCGCGGAGAACTGCGCGCTCGCGAGCCGCGACGCGACGCGCCGCGCCACAGCGCTTTCGAATGAGGGGGCGGCGAGAATGGTCGGCATGATGAGACCGCCAAACTCGGGGGTGTCGCGCAGCAGTGTCTCCGCCTCCTCACGCAGCCGGTCCCAGATGGGATCGGACGTTGCGGACGGGATCGCTACGACAGCGGCGCTTGCGGAGCTTGCATGGCTCATGATGGTCGTTCCTTGCCGTAACGTTTGCCTTGCCGTTTCCTTGGCGCACGATCGGACAACTGCCGCGGCGGGGACGCTTGTCCGATTGATCATCCTGCGGGTTTCGGTGTAAAGGCCTGCCTTGTCAAGGAAATGACGTGCTCTTTTTCGGTGGCGGCGCGGTAATGTATTTCATGTCGTCGCGAGCACGGCATCCGATCCGGCAGGCTCGGCGCGGAGAAGAAATAAGGATCGGCCGCTTGCACCGCAATCCATGGCCGGACCGTCGTGCCCATGTATACTTGTGTTGACGGGAGGTTTGCATGTCAGACATCAGTGACGCATTCATGGCAGGGCGCAGGCGTGCCGGCGGCGCGCGGCGATTTGACCAGAACAAGCCCGACGAGTTCCAGATCGGCGTCGATTGGATCCGGCACGTGCTCGAACCGATGGTCTGGCAGGCCGACGAGGTGCTGCAGCCCCACGGCGTCGGCGTGCGGTTCGACGTCAATCTCGACCGCAGTTCCACCAACCACGCGCATGCCGATGTTTGGCTGGTCCAGACCCAGACGCAGTCGGGCCAGAGCTATGACGGGCCGAAATACTCGTTCAACGTGATCGGCTCGGACATCATGCTCTACAAGCCAGGCGCGGACGGACGCTCGCTCGGCAAGACGGACGCGGTCGGCACCGACCAGATCCGGGACTTGCTGCGGCAGGCGGCCGAAGAGTATGGCGCGCTCTTTCGCGACGAGTGATACCGAAAGCCCGGTTGCTTCACTTTGAATCAATCGTGTTCTCAATCTGCAACATCTCGGGATCATGCTCTGGCACGTCGGATCATCCAAATCGGCCGACATGAACCGTTGCAGACGCGAAGCGTTCCAATCCTTGCGAGCCGGCCGGAACTTGCCCCTGATCGGTCGTTAACCTAAGTTGTCGGCCGGCAACACCCCGAGGGCATCATCCGAATGCTGGAACAGAAAAGCGCGCCGCTGACGGGACGCCCCGCCAGACGGCGCGAAGCTGTGTCGCAACGATCTCGCCTGCGAGAAGGATCGCCGTTTCCGCTTGGCGCCACCTGGACCGGGCTCGGGGTCAATTTCGCGCTGTTCTCCGCTCACGCCACCAAGGTCGAACTGTGCCTGTTCGACGAGACGGGCGAGAAGGAGATCGAGCGCATCGAGCTGCCCGAGTTCACCGACGAGGTCTGGCATGGCTTTCTTCCCGATGCGCGGCCGGGGACCGTTTACGGCTATCGCGTGCACGGGCCCTACGAGCCGGACAACGGCCATCGTTTCAATCCCAACAAGCTGGTGCTCGATCCCTATGCCAAGGCCGTGGTCGGCCGGCTCGGCTGGGGCCCGGAACTGTTCGGCTATCACCTCGAGAGCGGCGACGATCTCACTTACGACGAGCGTGACAGCGCATCCTTGATGCTGAAAGGCCGGGTGGCGGACCTTGCCTTCACCTGGGGCGAAGAACGCACGCCGCGTGTGCCCTGGGATCGGACGATCATCTACGAGCTGCATGTGCGCGGCTTCACCAAGCTCAATCCCGATGTGCCCGAACCGCTACGCGGCACGTTTCGCGGGCTCGGCCATCCGAGCGTCGTCGACTATCTGCGCGGGCTCGGCGTCACCGCGGTCGAACTCCTGCCGATCCATGTTTATGTCGACGACGCTTTTCTGCTCGACAAGGGGCTGGTGAACTATTGGGGCTACAACACCATCTGCTTCTTCGCCCCGCGGCGGCGCTATGCCAGCGTGCCGGATTACGCCTTTTCCGAGTTCAAGGAGATGGTGACGCGCCTGCATGATGCCGGCATCGAGGTCATTCTCGACGTGGTCTACAACCACACCGCCGAAGGCAATGAACGCGGACCCACTTTATCCTTCAAGGGCATCGACAATGCGTCCTATTACCGGCTGCTGCCCGACCAGCCGCGCTACTACATCAACGATACCGGCACCGGCAACACGCTGAACCTGTCGCATCAGCGCGTGCTGCAGATGGTCACCGACAGCCTGCGCTATTGGGTGGAGGAGATGCGGGTCGACGGTTTTCGGTTCGATCTCGCCACCATTCTCGGCCGTGAGCCCTACGGCTTCGACGAGAACAGCGGTTTCCTCGATTCCTGCCGCCAGGACCCGGTCCTGTCCTCCGTCAAGCTCATTGCCGAGCCGTGGGACTGCGGGCCCGGCGGTTATCAGCTCGGTCGCTTTCCGCCGGGTTGGGCGGAGTGGAACGACCAGTATCGCGATGTGATGCGGCGGTTCTGGAAAGGCGACGACGGTCTGCTTGCCTCGTTCGGCAGCCGGCTGACCGCCTCCGGCGACATCTTCAACCGGCGCGGACGCAAGCCATGGGCGAGCGTGAATTTTATCACGGCCCATGACGGCTTCACCCTGAACGATCTCGTGAGCTACAACGACAAGCACAACGAGGCCAATGGCGAGGACAATCGCGACGGGCACGACGCCAACTATAATTGGAATCACGGCGTCGAAGGACCGACCGACGATCCCGGGATTCGCGCATTGCGCCGGCGCCAGAAGAAGAACCTGCTGGCGACGCTTCTCTTGTCGCAAGGCACGCCGATGCTCACCGCCGGCGACGAGTTCGGCCGAACCCAGCAAGGCAACAACAACGCCTATTGCCAGGACAATGAGATCAGTTGGGTCGACTGGGACTGGGACGCGGAAGGCGAGGAGCTATACCACTTCGTGCAGCGGCTGACCGAGCTGCGCCGCAACTATGCTGTGCTTCGCCGCTCGCGCTTCTTCACCGGGGAATGGAACGAGGCGATCGGCGTGTGCGACGCCACCTGGCTCGATCCGCATGGCGAAGCGATGGGGCCGGAGCAATGGGACGACCCGCAGGCAAAATGCCTGGGCGTCGTGTTCGACGGCCGCGCGCAAGCCACCGGCATCCGCAAGCGCGGCAGCGACGCGACCATGCTCCTCATCGTCAATGCCGGCCACGAGTTCGTGCAGTTCACCCTGCCGCGCGTGACCGGCGGCCGGGCATGGCTGCGGCTGATCGACACCAATCTCGATCATGTCGAGGACGAAGCGGACGCAGCCCGCCTGAGATTCGGACACGTCTATGGCGTGACCGGGCGGTCGCTCCTGCTGTTTCGATTGATGCGCACGCGCCGCCATCATCATCATCCGCCGCCGGCATCGCGAGCCGCGTCGAAATCAATGCATGCGCCCTCTTCCGAGCAATCCGAACGCCGCGAAACGCCAACGCAACCGCACGAGCGCCGGCAAGCCGCCGCGCCCAAGGAGGACGGGACCGTGCGCGCGCCCGGACGCAACGAGCAACCGCGTGGCGCGGACCGCCGTGCCGCGGAACGCAGAGATGCCGAGGCCGGAGAGTCCGATCACGAGGATGATCACGACGGATATGACGAGTTCGAAGGCGGCACGATTTGACGCCGCACGCTCTTAACACCTCTCCCCGCTTGCGGGGAGAGGTCGACGCGCGAAGCGCGGCGGGTGAGGGGTAGCGACGCTATCAAAGCGTTCGCGATCGATCGGACCCCGCGACCGAATACAATGCCGGAGCGTCATTTCAGCGTCGGCGGAACC
>JANQIP010000041.1 GCA_028282095.1 Xanthobacteraceae bacterium
GGAAATCGAGAGCAATGCAAGCAGCACGGCATAGTACAACGTAAACGCGTTGAGCAGGAGCCCGACCGGCGTGTTCGGATCGTCTTCATCCTTCAGCAGCCGGCCGATGAGCGGCTGCAAATAGGTGGCGCCGATCAATGTCGGCACGAGAAACAGCAGAACGACAAGGCCGGCGCCGACGACCGCAGGGAGTTCGTGCAACCATCCGATCAATGCGACTCATCCCCGCCAAGTTGTCCGACCTGCATCATATAATGCAAAAGTTGCATGATTTTCGGACAAGATCATGCGATGAAACAAAGCACGATCCCGAAAAGTTGCAGACTTTTTGGAAAAGGTCACCCGACCGAACGAAGAGGATGAAAGTGCAGTTGACCCGACCAAAGCAATCACGCTTCACGGAGCGGTCGGTTCCGCCCGCATCTTCTTCCGTGCGTCGTTGACTGCCTGACTGGCCGGGCCGCCTTTTCCCATCCAATCAAGGGATCACGGCTTCTTTATCTGCTCGAGGACAGACAGAAGATAATCGGGGCCGATGCCATTCGGACCACGAAACGGCCGGTCGAGCGCGGCGACCATGTAGATGACCAGCCCGATGAAAGAAATCAGCACGCCGCTGACGATGAGCTGCGTTAGGCGGCCGAGGTCGAATAACCATAAGACGAACACATTGAGCACTGCGCCGATCAGCACGACATACCAGAGAATGGGCGGAATACTCGTTTCCCCGGCCTGGATGCGGGCGCGGCGTGCTTCGACCCACCGATTGAAGCGCTCCAATGTGCTGGCATGCAAGGCGTCGTCACTTCCGCCGCCGTCGGGACGAAGCGCCGTGATCTGGCGGTTGATCTGGTCGACCAGCTTGACGGCCGCGCTCGCAGGCTCACCCCAACGCTGACTGCTCCACCCGGTCCCGGTTTCTTCGTCCAGATATTGCTTGAGGAGGCCGATGAGTTGGGAGCGGGCTGGCTCCGGGTAGCCGCGGAGATCCCGATAAAGCGCGACCAGCGCCGTTGTCTCCTTACCGACGGCATCCTCAGCTTTGTTGTAATTGTCGAACACGGCAATCGTGAGCAAGGCGAGCAGAACCGCGTAATACAGCGTAAATGCGTTGAGCAGGAGCCCGACCGGCGTGTTCGGATCGTCTTCATCCTTCAGCAGCCGGCCGAAGACTGGCTGCAGATAGACCGCGCCGATCAATGTCGGCACGAGAAAGAGGAAAACGACAAGGCTGGCGCCGACGACCGCAGGCAGTTCGTTTAACAACCATCCAACCAATGTGAGTTCTCCTCCACCGGGTTCCGCCCAGCGCGCAACTGCTTAAGGCTGCCCCCCTCCGGAATCATGCTGGAGCGGTCTCGGCTGATGGCCAGTAATCCCAGGTGATGTGCGTAATACTTGCTTCGGCGCCCAATCGCGCGGGCGCATGAGGGCCGCGGCGTGATAGCTTCGTTGCAGACTTTTGGATAAGATTATGTAAAACAACCAAAAAAGGAGAACGATCGATACAATCTTGGTTAAGTGAAGCTGATCCGTAGGTCAGATGCGAGGGGTAACGGAACCGCCATAGGCATCCCGGTATAGCGCCGCATCCCGGTGGCCGAAGCCCTTGTTAACAGACTGGAAACCATCTCGGGCGCACCACTAGCGTGCCGACCTGTCGGACGACCGGGCGGCTCCTTCCTGTCCTGGGAGACGCTCCATGGTCTCGCGCGCCGAACACCATCCATTCGCCAACTGGTGGTGGACGGTCGACCGGCTGATGCTGGCAGCGATCATCGCCCTCATGCTCGCCGGCATTATCCTCTCACTGGCGGCGAGCCCGCCGGTCGCCGCCCGGCTCGAGCTGGATGCCTTTTTCTTTGTGAAGCGGCACGTGCTCTACCTCTTCCTGGCGATCGGGGTCATGCTCGTGGTGTCGCTGATGACCCCGCGGCACATCCGACGGCTGGCGCTCCTTGTCTTCTTCGCAAGCCTCTTCCTCTCCGTCGCCACATTGTTCTTCGGCGCCGAGGTGAAAGGAGCGCGACGCTGGCTCGTGATCGCCGGGCAGAACATCCAACCCTCGGAGTTTCTCAAGCCCGCCTTTGTGATCCTGATCGCGTGGCTGTTTGCCGAATCCGTCCGCAAGCCCGACGTGCCCGCCAACTCGCTGGCGATTGCCTTGTTGAGCGCGGTCACGGCCGTTCTTGTCTTGCAGCCCGATTTCGGGCAGACGCTGCTGATTGCGCTCGTGTTCGGGGCGCTGTTCTTCATGGCGGGAATGCGTTTCGTGTGGGTGATTGTGTTCGGGGGATTAGCCGTCGCCGGCGGGATCGGCGCCTATGTCACGATTCCGCATGTTGCCCGGCGCGTCCAGCGCTTCCTCGATCCGGCCTCCGGCGACACGTTCCAGGTCGACGCTGCGCTCGACTCTTTCATGAAAGGCGGATGGTTCGGGCGCGGGCCGGGGGAGGGCACGGTCAAGCGCATCCTGCCCGACAGCCATGCCGATTTCGTCTTTGCCGTGGCGGCGGAGGAGTTCGGCATTGTGGTATGCTTGATGTTGGTGGTCTTATTTGCGTTTATCGTGTTGCGCGCGCTCATCCGGGCCAGGCGCCAGGACGATATGTTCATGCGTTTGGCGACGGCCGGGCTCGCGTTTCTGTTCGGCGCGCAATCGGCGATTAACATGGCAGTCAATCTTGCGCTGGTCCCGACCAAGGGCATGACGCTCCCGTTCATCTCCTATGGCGGGTCCTCCATGGTCTCGTTCGCCTATGGTGTCGGGATGATGCTGGCGCTGTCACGTGAGCAGCCGCGCGCGGAGCTGATCGCAGCACCGGTCGGGCCCGCCTTTGCCGGAAGCAAGAGCTGATGGCCGGCGCGGAACACTTGCCCCTTGTGGTGGTGGCCGCGGGCGGCACCGGTGGTCATCTGTTCCCGGCCGAGGCGCTTGCCGTCGCGCTCCAAAAGCAGAATGTGCGGGTCGACCTCGTCACCGACGAGCGGGCGACGCGTTATGGCGATGCCTTTCCCGCGCAGGCGACCCATATCGTTCCGAGCTCGACGCTGAGCAGCCGCAATCTCTTTTCGGCCGTTAGTGTGATGTATACGCTTGGTCGCGGTGTTCTCGCCGCGCATCGGCTGTTTGCGCGTATCAGGCCCGCGGCTGTGGTCGGCTTCGGCGGCTATCCCACGATTCCGCCGGTGGTCGCCGCGAAGCTGCGCGGCATCCCGACCATCATCCACGAGCAGAACGGGGTGCCCGGCCGGGCCAATCGTTTTCTCGCCCCGCGTGCCACCGCGATCGCGACCGGTTTCCCAGGCATGTTCGGGTACGACCGGCGGATCGCCGCCAAGTCGATGGTTACCGGCAATCCGGTTCGCCCGGCCGTCGCGGAGGCTGCTCAAACTGCCTATCCCGAAAGTGATATGCCGTTCCAACTGCTCGTCTTCGGGGGCAGCCAGGGCGCGCGGATCATGGCCGAGATCGTGCCGCCGGCGATCGATCTTTTGCCGGTCGCGCTGCGGGCGAAACTGTCCATCGTCCAGCAGGCGCGCGAAGAGGACCTGTTCAGCGTCCGCGAAGCCTATGCCCGTACCGGCATTCCGGCCGACGTGCGGCCGTTCTTCCGCGACCTGCCGGCACGGATCGCAGCAAGCCATCTCGTGATTGCGCGCTCGGGCGCTTCGACCGTGGCGGAGCTCGCGGCGATCGGCCGGCCCGCGATCCTGGTGCCGCTGCCGCATGCGCTCGACCAGGACCAGGCGGCCAATGCCGGCATGTTGGAAAAGGCCGGCGGCGCAGTCAGGATCAAGCAGGCGCAATTCTCTCCGGAACGGCTGGCCGATGAGATCGTGCGCCTCACCGCCGAGCCCGCGACCTTGCCAAGCATGGCGGCGGCAGCGCGCACGATCGGGATTATCGATGCCGCCGACCGGCTCGCCGACCTCGTGATGAAGACCACAAAAACCGAGAGGTCGCCCTTGCGAGTGCTATTCGATTCATATTCACCGGAATCCGAGCAGCCGCGCCCGGCGAACTCCGCCGAGGCTCGCGCACCACAAGCCGGCGAAACCAAGAGGTCGCCCTTGCGGGTGCTATTCGATTCACCTTCATCGGAATCCGGGCAGCCGCGACCGGCGGAATCCGCCGAGACCCGCGCACCACAGGCCGGGCAGCCGCAGCCGCAAGAATCAGAGGAGCCGCGCGCATCGGACACAGAATCCGGGAAGTCGGACTCGCCAGAACAAAGGGGGTGACATGAAGCTTCCGCGCGACATCGGCCCGGTGCATTTCGTCGGCATTGGCGGGATCGGCATGAGCGGGATTGCCGAGGTGCTGGTCAATCTCGGCTACAAGGTGACCGGCTCCGACGTCGCCGAGAACGCCAATGTCAAACGGCTGCGTGCCAAGGATGTCGCGATCGCGATCGGCCATGCCGCCGACAATATCGACGATGCCGATGTCGTGGTCGTCTCCTCCGCGATCAAGCGCGACAATCCCGAGCTCGCGGCGGCGCGCGCCAAGCGCCTGCCCGTCGTGCGCCGCGCCGAGATGCTCGCCGAGCTGATGCGGCTCAAGAGCTGTGTCGCCATCGCCGGCACCCATGGCAAGACCACCACGACCTCGCTCGTGGCGGCGCTGCTCGATGCCGGCGGGTTCGATCCCACCGTGATCAATGGCGGCATCATCAACGCCTATGGCACCAATGCGCGGCTCGGCGAGGGCAACTGGATGGTGGTCGAGGCCGACGAGTCCGACGGCACCTTCCTGAAACTCCCCGCCGATATCGCCGTCGTCACCAATATCGATCCCGAGCATCTCGACCATTTCCACACTTACGAGGCGATCAAGGAGGCGTTCCAGACCTTCGTCGAAGGCGTGCCGTTTTACGGCTTGGCCGTGATGTGCATCGATCATCCGGTGGTGCAGACGCTGGTCGGCCGCATCGAGGATCGCCGCGTCATCACCTATGGCGAGAACCCGCAGGCCGATGTCCGCCTGCGCTATGGCGAAAACCACGACGGTCTTTCACGCTTCAGCATTGTCTTCCGCGACCGCGCCGGCACGGATGCGCACGAATTGTCCGATCTCACGCTACCGATGCCGGGGCGGCACAACGCGCTCAACGCGACCTCCGCGATCGCGGTCGCGCGCGAGCTGGGCGTTGCCGATGACCGCATTCGCGCGGCGCTCGCCGATTTCTCCGGCGTCGGCCGCCGCTTCACGCGCACCGGTGCATGGAACGGGATCACCGTGATCGACGATTACGGTCATCACCCGGTCGAGATCGCGGCGGTGCTCAAGGCCGCGCGCGAGACGGCGCAGAGCGGCCAGGTCATCGCCGTGATGCAGCCGCATCGCTACTCGCGCCTGTCCGCGCTGTTCGAGGAGTTCTGCACCTGCTTCAACGATGCCGACATCGTGATCGTCACGCCGGTCTATGCCGCCGGCGAGGCGCCGATCGCCGGGGCCGACCGCGATGGACTCATCGCCGGAATCCGCGCGCGCGGCCATCGGCGCGCGATCGCGCTGGACGGACAGGGTGAACTCGCGGGTCTGGTGAAGAACCTCGCGCGGCCGGGTGACCTCGTCATCTGTCTCGGCGCCGGCAATATCACGCAATGGGCCCATGCCTTACCGGGCGAGCTCGCCGCGCTCGCCGCGGCTTGAAATGCTTGGCCCTCGATGGCGAGTGGCCGTGTGCTGACGGCGTGACCCACCTCGACTTGAGGTTGCCTTTTATAGTAAGGTCCACTGCATATATTTCTGTCACGGATTTCCAATGCCGGAAGAGGATTGGCGTGCGAAAGAACTACGCAAGACGGGTCGTGCCGTTACTATTGTTGTTCTACATACAATTGTGATCGCTGTAATAATATTATGTGTGTGGCTTACTGAGAATCTGTTTTTGTTTCTTTGGAGCGGGAAGGAACCCACTTTCGTTGGCGTAGAATTGCACATGATCGTATTGGGTGCTGAGGTCTTGGTTCTGATCACTTATTTGACTAACGCTATCATATTTGCGGCACGGACTTTTTGGAGATGACGATGGCAGCGCGGCAATGGCGGGTAGAATTACTGCACGAAGCTGCGTTCGCGGCGAAGATCTACATCGCGGCCGCAGTCTTGGGAGCAGCGCTGGTTTTTGCCGGTGCCCAATTTGGGTTTTCGCTCGTTTCGATGCAGACGGCGCCGCAATTCGACGTGCTAGAAGAGCAGAAGCTACCCAATCCGCGGGAGCATTCACCCAAAGACATGGAGATTATTTCGGGTTCTTCTTAATTCATATGAAGGAAGAACTCTTGTTTTTCGACGATGCGATTCGGGCACCGGATTTCGGGAGTACGATTGTCTGTCGCGCTCAGCTTTGCCGCTTAGAGTAGACGCATGAGCGGCAATCGGAGCGAATTCCGATTTCGCCCAAATGCGTTTCACTCTAGAAGGCCGCATGCCGGACTGCATTGCCATCCGTCACGTTGCTTTCGAAGATCTCGGCCTGCTCGCGCCGCTGCTCGCGGAGCGTGGGGTCTCTGTCCGCTATCGCGAAGCGGGCGTCGACGCGATCGATGCCGCCGAGCTGGTGACGCCGGACCTCGTCGTCGTGCTCGGCGGCCCGATCAGCGTCTATGAGGAGGACCGCTATCCGTTCCTGAATGCGGAGCTTGACGCCATCGGCGCCCGCCTTGAGGCGGGAAAGCCGACGCTCGGCATCTGTCTCGGTGCCCAGCTCATGGCCAAGGCGCTTGGCGCGTCGGTCGCGCCGGGCCCGGAGAAGGAAATCGGCTGGGCGCCCCTCGCGCTTACCGAGGCCGGCCGCGCCTTCGGGCTCGGGGCGTTCGACGTGACGCCCGTCCTGCATTGGCATGGGGATAATTTTGAGCTGCCGGCCAATGCCGTACGGCTCGCCGGCACGGCGGCCTGTCCCAATCAGGCTTTTTCCATTGGACACAAGGTGCTCGGCCTGCAGTTTCACATCGAGGTCGATCCCACCCGCATCGAGCAATGGCTGATCGGACATACGATTGAGCTTGCCAAAGCCGGCATCGACCCGCGCGACCTGCGCCGTCAGGCGGAAACGATCGGACGCACCACCGCCGAAAAGGGGCGCGCCGCGCTTTCCGCATGGCTGGAGGGGGCGTTCAAGCCGTGACAGGTTTCCCCGACATCACCCAGGAATTGCGCGAGAAAATGCCCGAACTGCGCGGGCGGCTCCTTGCCAATCAGTCGCTTGCCGAGCTGACCTGGTTCCGGGTTGGCGGGCCGGCGCAGGTGCTGTTCATGCCGGAGGATGAGAGCGATCTTGCCTATGTGCTCGCGCGCCTTCCATCCGACATTCCCGTCACCGTCATCGGCCTCGGCTCGAATCTGATCGTGCGCGGCGGCGGCGTGCCCGGCGTCGTCATCCGGCTTGGGCGTGGATTCAACGAGATTGCGGTGGAGGCGGACCATCGCATCCGCGCCGGCGCCGCAGTGCCGGACGTCAAGGTCGCACGCGCGGCGCAGGACGCGGCGATCGCGGGGCTCGCCTTCTATCGCGGCATTCCCGGCGCGATCGGCGGCGCGCTGCGCATGAATGGCGGCGCCTATGGCGGCGAGACCAAGGACGTGCTGATCGAGGCGCGCGGCGTCGACCGGGCCGGACGCATCCATGTGTTCTCCAATGCCGACATGCATTACACCTACCGCCATTGCGGGGTGCCGGACGACGTGATCTTCACTCAAGGACTGTTCCAGGGTGCGGCGGGCGACCCGGCGGAGATTGCCGCCGCGATGGAAAAAATCACCGAATCGCGCGAATCGACCCAGCCGATCAAAAGCCGCACCGGTGGCTCGACCTTCAAGAACCCGCCGGGCCACAAGGCCTGGCAGCTCATCGATGCGGCCGGCTGCCGTGGGCTGAAAATGGGCGGTGCCCAGGTCTCAGAGCTGCACTGTAACTTCCTGATAAATTTGGGCTCTGCCACGGCATCCGAGATCGAGGGGCTGGGCGAGACGGTGCGGGCGCGGGTAAAGGAGCATTCGGGCATCGAACTCGAATGGGAAATCAAGCGCATCGGCGTGAACAGTCGATAAGGATCGCAGCGGACGCCGCTATACCGACATTCCGGCGCCCACGGCACGCTCGAACATGATCTCGAAGAATTTCAGATTTTTCGGATAAGATCGTGCGATAGAACAAGGAGATAGAGAGCGTGATCGCTTCGACTTGAAGCACTCACGCTCTCAAAGCAAAAAGGAGCGCGGGAGGCGCAGATGATTCCCTTCTTTGTTCAGATCAAATGCCAGCTCGGCAAAGCCTATGCGGTTGCGAACGCGCTTGCCGATGCCGAGATCGCGTCGGAGATTTATTCGACCGCAGGCGATTACGATCTTCTGGTGAAGTTCTATGTCGACCGCGACACCGATATCGGCCATTTCGTCAACGAAAAGGTGCAGACGATCCCCGGCATTCAGGACACCCGCACGATCATCACCTTCAAGGCGTTTTAGCGCGCGATTGCTCCACGTTGCTTCGATCGCGCGCCCTTTCTCTTTGTTTTTTCGCACCATCTTGTCTGAAAAGTCTGAAACTCTTCCGGATCATGCTCTAACGCTGCCAAAACACCTCTCCCCGCTTGCGGGGAGAGGTCGACGCGCGAAGCGCGGCGGGTGAGGGGCGAGAACGGGCATCGCGGAGAAGCAAGAGCCCCTCATCCGGCTCGCGGCAAGAGCCGCTCGCCACCTTCTCCCCGCAAGCGGGGAGAAGGCAAGGTGGACGATGCCCTACCGGGCGGAGGGAGTGGCGAGCTTCGCGGCAGAGGCGCTCGTCAGCCGGTCCAGCAAATCGAGCGCCTCGGCGACCGAGGCAAGGCGCACCTTCAGCCGGCCGATATCCCCATAACGTTGCTCCCGATGGATCAGCCGGCCGTCGCGGGCCGCAGCGGCGAAGTGAACGAGGCCGACCGGCCTGTCCGCGGACCCTCCGGTGGGTCCGGCGATTCCGGTGATGGCCACCACGAGGTCGGCGAGCGAGTTCTTGAGTGCCCCCGCAGCCATCGCCTCTGCGGTCTCCTTGCTGACCGCGCCATGGCTATTCAGGATCGCCGCGGGCACGCCGAGCATGGTCTCTTTGGCGGGGTTCGAATAGCTCACAAAGCCGCGCTCGAACACGTCCGAGGAGCCGGGAATATCGACCAAGGCCGCGGCCACCAGCCCGCCGGTGCAAGATTCGGCGGTCGCGAGCCGGAGCCCGCGCACCCGGCAGGCATCGAGCAGGCGGGCTGCAGTCACATGGAGATCGTCCTCGGCGGTCACGTCGTACTCCAGGGTAGGCGTAGGGTTGCGGTTGCGTGGGCGACAAGGCCCTCGCGGCGGCCGGTGAAGCCGAGCTTTTCGCTCGTCGTCGCCTTCAGGCCGACGCGGTCGAGCGGGACGCCGGCGATCTCGGCGATCCGCGCGCAGATCGCCTCGCGATAGGGGCCGATGCGCGGGGCCTCGCAAACGAGGGTCACATCGAGATGCGCGATCCGGCCGCCGCGCTGGCGCACGCGCTCGACTGCAAAGGCAAGGAACAGCTCGGACGCGGCGCCACGCCATTGTGGATCGCTCGGCGGGAAATGCACGCCGATATCGCCCTCGGCCAGCGCTCCCAGAATGGCATCGACCAGCGCATGCAGCGCGACATCGGCATCGGAGTGGCCGGATACGCCGCGCTCATGCGGGATGCGCACGCCGCCCAGCATGACATGGTCGCCATCGGTGAAGGCATGCACGTCATAGCCACAGCCGGTGCGCACATCCCCCAGCGCCGCAAGGCTGTCCCGCTCGGCGCGGGCGAAATCCTCAGCCGTCGTGAGCTTCATATTGCCGGCCTCGCCTTCGAATATGTCGACCGGCAGGCCCGCCCATTCGGCGAGTGCGGCGTCGTCGGTGAAATCGTCGCGGCCAGCTTCGCGCGCTTTGCGGTGTGCGGCGAGCAGCGTCGAAAAGACAAAAGCCTGCGGCGTCTGGACCGTGCGCAAGCGCGAGCGGTCGAGCGTTTCCACGACCCGACCGGAGGCATCGATCGCCTTGACCGTGTCGCTCACCGGCAAGCCTGGCACGGCAGCGCCTTTGCAGCCGGCGGCGACCGCGCGGGAGACGAGCTCGGCGGACGCGAAGGGCCGCGCTGCATCATGCACGAGCACGATCTCCGGTTCGTCCGGCGCGAGCGCTTCGAGGCCGGAGAAGACCGAGGCCTGCCGGGTTGCTCCGCCTCGGACGGCCGGCCGTAGCGGAAGGCCCGCGGACGCAGCGGAAAAAAGCTGCTCATCATCGGCGTGGATCACCGGCTGAACCATGGCGATTTCGGGGTGGGAGGTGAACGCGGCAAGGCTCAGCCGGAGCACGGGAATTCCGCCGATCGTGCGGTATTGTTTCGGCAATTCGCCGCCCGCCCGGATGCCGCGTCCCCCCGCCACCACGATCGCTGCCACTGCGCCAGCCATGTCTTCCACTCCCGGCGTGCGGTTTGCACGAACGAATCCGGTTTGTCATTCGTGATGGGCACCAGCCATGGGTTCGATAATGGTGCCGCATCGCAAAGAGCCGGATTGATCCCGTCGTCCAGGCGCACGGTCCGGAAACGAGATGCAAGCCCCCAAACGATGCCAACGGCGCGGTGGGTGCAAACGGTAATCCACTCTAGAGCATGATCCCGGGAAGTTGGCAGACTTTTCGGGCAAGATCATGCGACGGGTGTTTCCTTCTCTGATGGTCCGGCCCCGGACGGTCAGAGAAGGAACACTAGCTGATCCAATGCCTTGTGATGCGGCACCCACACGATGAGACGAGCTTGAGCGTTGCTGCCGCATCACTGGGATGGACAAAAGAGAGCGTGTTCGATTCAACCTGAAGAAATCGCGCTCTCGCAAGCCGGGCAACCGACAAAGAAACTCATGTTCCGGTTCAGCCGGTCGGATTGCCGGGGCGGGCGTTTGTGAACGGGAACGGCGCAAAGCCGGGCGGTGCGCTGCACCATCACACCAGGCTCCGGCTCCGGGGGCTAGGACTTTTTCGCATGATGAGTTGGGCTCCTTCGCCTTTTTGCGCAGATGCAACGGGCTTGCGTTCGGATGGAACTTGTCTAATATCTATGCAATAGCTAATATCGCTTAATTCATAGGCACACATGAGCGAAGGCCCCGTTAGAAACGGTCAAGCCCTCAAGATCGGCCCCGTGACATTGCCGAACCGCGTGGTCCTTGCGCCGATGTCGGGCATCACCGATTTGCCGTTCCGCCGCCTCGTGGCGAGGCTCGGCGCCGGGCTTGTCGTGTCGGAAATGACCGCCTGCGCCGAGCTTGCCAAGGGCCGGCGCATCGAGCGGCTGCGGATCGCCAAGCCGGCGAATGACTTGCACATGGTGCAGCTCGCCGGACGCGAAACGCACTGGATGGCGGAAGGCGCCCGGATCGTCGCAGGCGAGGGGGCCGATATCATCGACATCAACATGGGATGTCCCGCGCGGCAGGTGACGGGCGGCGCCAGCGGCTCGGCGCTCATGCGTGACCTCGATCATGCCGAGCGGCTGATCGAAGCGACGGTCGGTGCTGTAGGCATACCGGTCACGCTGAAGATGCGGCTCGGCTGGGATGCGCAATCGATCAATGCGGCGGCGCTGGCGCAGCGCGCGCAAGCCGCCGGCATCAAGCTCGTCACCGTGCATGGCCGCACACGCTGTCAGTTCTTCAAGGGACGGGCCGATTGGGCAGCGGTGCGCGCAGTCAAGGACGCGGTGGCAATTCCGGTCGTCGTCAACGGGGATATTGTGAGCTTTGCCGACGCCGAGCATGCGCTCGCCCAGTCGGGCGCCGATGCCGTGATGGTCGGACGCGGCGCGCAGGGCCGACCCTGGTTCCTGGGTCATCTCGCGCGTTACCTGCAAGGGGGGCGGCGCGAGACCGCGCCGGCGCTCGAGCATCAGCTCGCGCTGGCGCTGCAGCTCTATGACGGGATGCTCGCCCATTACGGCGTGCGGGTCGGCGCCAAGCATGCGCGCAAACATCTCGGCTGGGCGCTCGATACCGCCGCACGCGAGCGGGGCGTGCCCGCCGGCTCGTTGAAGGCCTGGCGCGGATTCGTGCTCACCGCGGACACGCCGGCCGAGACGAAGCGACGGTTCGCAGACGCGTTCGACGCTTTTGCGTGGCAGGTGGCGGCATGAGGCAGGAAGCCATGGAAGACTCATCGCCCCGACCCGCGCGCGGTATGCGCCCGTCGACCTCGGCGCGGCCGGCGGAGGCCGTGCTCGATTCCCTGCCGCATCCCGTGATCGTCGTCGGACCGAGCGGGGAGGTGACCGATGCCAATGCGGCGGCCGAGCACTTCTTCGACATCTCCGCGACGCTGCTGCGCCGGCATGTGCTGCGCGACCTCGTGCCGTTCGGCAGCCCGCTGCTTGCGCTGATCGATCAGGTCCGCAACCGCGGCGCGGCGGTCAATGAGTACAAGGTCGATCTCGGCACGCCGCGCATCACCGGCGAGCGCCTCGTCGACCTGCATGTCGCCCCGGTCCCCGAGCAACCCGGCCATGTCGTGGTGATGCTGCAGCGGCGCACCATCGCCGACAAGATGGATCGCCAGCTCACCCATCGCGGCGCCGCCCGCTCGGTGACCGCGCTCGCCGCGATGATGGCGCATGAGATCAAGAATCCGCTGTCCGGCATTCGCGGCGCGGCGCAGCTCCTCGAGCAGTCGGTGGGCGACGACGACCGTTCGCTGACGCGGCTGATCTGCGAGGAGGCCGACCGCATCGTCAAGCTCGTCGACCGCATGGAGGTGTTCGCCGACAAGCGGCCGATCGAGCGCGAGCCGGTCAACATTCATGTCGTGCTCGATCACGTGAGGAAGCTGGCGCAGTCCGGCTTTGCGCGCAACATCCGGTTCAGCGAGGACTATGATCCCTCGCTGCCGGCGATTCTCGGCAATCGCGACCAGCTCATCCAGGTCTTTCTCAATCTCGTCAAGAATGCCGCCGAGGCGATCGGCCCCAATGCGAGCGACGGCGAAATCCATCTCACCACCGCGTTCCGCCCCGGCGTGCGGCTGTCGCTGCCGGGGAGCAAGGCGCGCGTATCGCTGCCGCTCGAGTTCTGCGTCAAGGACAACGGACCGGGCGTCCCCGACGATCTGCGCCCGCATTTGTTCGATCCATTCGTGACCACCAAGCCGACCGGAACCGGGCTCGGCCTTGCGCTCGTTGCCAAGATCATCGGCGATCACGGGGGAATCGTCGAATGCGAGTCGCAGCCGCGCAAGACTTCATTCTGTGTGCTGATGCCGATGTACACGGACAATGACGACGCTCGCAGGAGAGGCTGACGATGCCGACGACGGGACGGGTTCTGGTCGCCGATGACGACGCCGCCATACGCACCGTACTCAACCAGGCGCTTTCGCGCGCCGGCTACGAGGTTCGTTCGACCGGTAATGCCGCAACGCTGTGGCGCTGGGTCAGTCAGGGGGAGGGCGATCTCGTCATCACCGATGTCGTGATGCCGGACGAGAACGCTTTCGACCTGTTGCCCCGCATCAAGAAGCTGCGGCCCGATCTGCCGGTGATCGTGATGAGTGCGCAGAACACCTTCATGACGGCGATCCGGGCATCCGAACGCGGCGCCTACGAATATCTGCCGAAACCGTTCGATCTGAAGGAGCTGATCTCGATCGTCGGCCGCGCGCTGGCCGAGCCGAAGGAACAGGTGGCCAAGCCGCAGCCGGAGGAGATCGAGGCGATTCCGCTGGTCGGTCGCTCGCCGGCAATGCAGGAAATCTATCGTCTGCTCGCCCGGCTGATGCAGACCGATCTCACCGTGATGATCTCCGGCGAGTCGGGCACCGGCAAGGAACTGGTCGCCCGTGCCCTGCACGATTACGGCAAGCGCCGCAACGGTCCGTTCGTCGCCGTCAACATGGCGGCGATTCCGCGCGACCTCATCGAATCGGAGCTGTTCGGCCATGAGAAGGGCGCCTTCACCGGCGCCAATTCGCGCAGCGCCGGCCGCTTCGAGCAGTCCGACGGCGGCACGCTGTTCCTCGACGAAATCGGCGACATGCCGATGGAAGCCCAGACCCGGCTGTTGCGGGTGTTGCAGCAGGGCGAGTACACGACGGTCGGCGGTCGTACCCCGATCAAGGCGGATGTGCGCATCATCGCTGCAACCAACAAGGATTTGCGCATCCTCATTCAACAGGGGCTGTTTCGCGAGGATCTGTTCTTCCGCCTCAATGTCGTACCGCTACGCCTGCCGCCGTTGCGCGAGCGCACCGAAGACATCCCCGACCTCGTCAATCACTTCTTTGCCACCGCCGCACGCGAAGGCCTGCCGACCAAGCAGATCGAGAAGGCCGCGCTCGATCGGCTCAAGCGCTATCCCTGGCCGGGCAATGTCCGCGAGCTTGAGAATCTGGCGCGCCGGCTCGCAGCATTGTGCCCGCAGGAAACGATCACCGCCGCCGTCATCGAAGGCGAGTTCGTCCAGCCGGCCGCGAGCGCCGGACCCGACGAGCCACGTCTGGAGGAGAACCTGTCGTCGACCGTGGAGCGGCATCTTGCCCGCTACTTCGCCGGGTTCAATGGCGGTCTGCCGCCGCGTGGCCTCTATCACCGCATTCTGCGTGAGGTCGAATATCCGCTGCTTTCGGCCGTGCTGGTCGCCACTCGCGGTAATCAGATACGCGCTGCCGAGCTCCTCGGCGTCAACCGCAACACGCTGCGCAAAAAAATCCGCGACCTCGACATCCGTGTGATTCGCACGACGGGATAGCTCGGAGCTTCAACGGCAAAGCGTTTGGTTGGTGGTACAACCTTAGTGCTTCGCAGCCCTAGAGTTTTTCCGGCGAAGTGGGAGCCGGTCGCCGCAAAATATGCGAGCCTCAGGGTGCTTGATCGCGAAAAGTCGGCAAATTCTTGGACAAGATCGCGCGAGAAAACAAAGGAATAGTGCGCGGCTGACTCATTGTGAAGGAATCGTGGTCTCGGCGATTAAGCCTGTTCTTAGGGATGCGCCCGCCGCGGATTCGTCTCAATTCAGCAACATTGTTGTACAAACGCCCCAAAGGCCGGACGTGATGGTGCGTGCTGGTGGGGGTGATTCCGTTCCGGCCCGTTCAACAAAGGAACTCTCATGGCGACCGTCGACGAGACGGCAGGCGCTGAGTTCACCGGTGCGGCCACGCCCGGCACCGGCACCGCGACCGGCATCATCGGGCCGATCGTCGTCGGGATCGCTCTGTTGTCGGCGCTTGCCACCTTCCTGGTGCTCGCTGGGCTCACGCCGATCGTCCCCACGCATAACGTCGTGGTGAGTCTGCTGCTCGTCAACACGGCGGCGGTGCTTCTGCTGCTCGGGATCATCGGTCGCGAAGTCTGGCAGATCGTTTTGGCGCGCCGGCGCGGCAGCGCCGGGGCGCGGCTGCATGTGCGTATCGTGCGCCTATTCTCAGTGATTGCCGCCGTGCCGGCCGTCCTCGTCGCGGTCGTTGCAAGCGTTACGCTTGATCGCGGCCTTGACCGGTTTTTCTCCGAGCGCGCCCGCCGGGTGATCGCGAATTCGCTGATCGTGACCGAGGCCTATCTCGCCGAAAACGCGCAATTGCTGAGCGGCGAGACAACGGCCATGGCATTCGATGTCGCCCGCGCCAAACCTCTGTTCGAGCAGGACCGCACCCGATTCCGGCGATTCCTGACCGGTCAGGCTTCGGTGCGCGGCCTTCCGGTCACAAAGCTGATCCGTGCCGACGGAAACGTCGTGGACGAGGCGCGAATCAAGATCGACCGCAAATTCACGTTGCCGTCCGCCGCCCAGCTCGCCGAGATCGGCGAGGTCAAGCCGCAGGTCGTGGTTCATCCTGACGAAAACTACGTCTCCGCTACGGTCAAGCTGCGCAATTACGGCGATCTGTATCTCTATACGGCGCGGCCGCTCAATCCGCTGGTCGTCTCGCAATTCCGCGAGACGCAGACGTCCGTCAATGAATATGCGGCGTTGGAGGCGCGCCGCCTCGGCGTGCAGATCGCCTTTGCGCTGATGTACACCGTGATCGCGCTGACCGTGCTGCTCTCGGCGGTGTGGATCGGATTTAATTTCTCCAATCGCCTGGTGGCGCCGATCCGGCGCCTGATCGGCGCCGCCAATATCGTCTCGACCGGCAATCTCTATGTGCAGGTGCCGGTGCTGCGCTCGGAGGGCGACCTTGCCCAGCTCGGCGAGACTTTCAACAAGATGACCCACGAATTGCGCACGCAGCACGACGATATCGTGCGCGCGCGCGACCTCATCGACAGCCGGCGCCGCTTCATGGAGGCGGTGCTGGCGGGAGCGAGCGCCGGCGTCATCGGCGTCGATGCCGAAGGCCGCATCAGCATCCTCAATCGCTCCGCCGAGAACCTGATCGCATCGAGCGAGGCTGACCTGCTCGGCCAGCCCCTGGCCGATGTCGTGCCGGAGCTTGCCGGCATGTTCGAGGCGGCACTCAGCTCCTCGCAGCGGCTTGTCCAGGGTCAGGTCTCGATCACCCGCGACGGGCGCGAACGCACGGTGTCGGTGCGCGTCACGACCGAGCAGGCCGCCGCGCCGGAGCATGGCTATGTGTTCACGCTCGACGACATCACCGAACTGGTGGTCGCGCAGCGCACCTCGGCCTGGGCCGATGTCGCGCGCCGGATCGCGCACGAGATCAAGAATCCGCTAACGCCGATCCAGCTCTCGGCCGAGCGCCTGCGCCGTAAATACGGGCGCGTGCTCACCGATGATCGCACGGTGTTCGAGCAATGCACCGACACGATCATCCGTCAGGTCGAGGATATCCGGCGCATGGTGGACGAGTTCTCGCGCTTTGCCCGCATGCCCAAGCCGGTGATCGCGCCCGAGGATGTCGTCGACACGGTGCGCCAAGTCGTGTTCCTGATGCGGGTCGGCCATGCCGATATCGATATCGAGGCGGATCTCCCGGAAGAATCGCTGTCGGCCCATTTCGATCGGCGGCTGATCGCGCAGGCGCTGACCAACATCATCAAGAACGCGGCCGAAGCGATCTCCGCAGTGCCTCACGGTGAGGACGAGCGCGGCCGGATCGTGGTCAGCGCCGGGCGCGACGGCAGGGACATCATCATCGACATTGTGGACAACGGGATCGGCCTGCCGAGAGAACACCGCCGCAGGTTGCTCGAACCCTATGTCACAACCCGGGAAAAAGGCACCGGCCTCGGCCTTGCCATTGTTGGGAAGATTCTAGAGGAGCACGGCGGCCGGATCGAACTCCACGATGCCGCAGAGCGGACCCCGGGCGCCCGCGGCGCCTGGATCAGGATGCGTTTTGCAGCCGAACCGATCGCGGCCGCCGTCGCACAAGAGCAATAATGACCCACTCAACGGTCATCACGAGCCGTACAGACAACAGCACAAGAAGCAGCACAGGCAACGCACATGGTGTCTGATATTTTGATCGTCGACGATGAGGCGGACATCCGCGAGCTGGTGGCGGGAATTCTGGAGGACGAAGGTTACGGTACGCGAACGGCGCGCGACAGCGATGAGGCCCTGAACGCCATCAACTCCCGCCGTCCGAGCCTGGTCTTCCTCGACATCTGGCTGCAGGGCAGCAAGCTCGACGGGCTCCAGCTTCTCGGCCTGGTCAAAGGCGAGCACGCCGAACTGCCGGTCGTGATGATCTCCGGTCACGGCAATATCGAGACCGCGGTGGCCGCGATCAAGGAAGGCGCCTATGACTTCATCGAGAAGCCGTTCAAGGCCGATCGGCTGGTGCTGGTGGCGGAACGGGCGCTCGAAAACTCGCGCCTGCGGCGGGAGGTGAAGGAGCTCAAGCAGATCGCACCGTTTCCGAACAGCCTGATCGGACGTTCGATTGCGCTCAGTCACCTGCGCCAGACCATCGAGAAAGTCGCACCGACAAACAGCCGCGTCCTGATCGTCGGCCCGTCCGGGGCCGGCAAGGAGCTTGCCGCACGCACGATTCATGCGCTTTCGGCTCGCTCGGCGGGCCCGTTCGTCGTGATCAATGCCGCCGCGATGACGCCCGAGCGCATGGAAACCGAGTTGTTCGGAACCGAGCAATCGAATGGTGGCCAACAATCCAAGGTCGGCGCGCTGGAGGAGGCGCATACCGGGACGCTGTTCATCGACGAGATCAGCGACATGCCGCGCGAGACCCAGAGCAAGATCCTGCGCGTGTTGGTGGAGCAGACCTTCCAGCGGGTCAATGGCAATACCAGGGTCGCGGTCGACGTGCGTATCGTGTCCTCGACGGCGCGCAATCTCGAGGAGGAGATCGCGGCCGGCAAGTTCCGCGAGGACCTTTTTCACCGGCTCTCGGTCGTACCGGTCCGGGTGCCGCCGCTCGCCGAACGGCGCGAGGACATCCCGGCGCTGATCGAGCATTTCCAGGAGCAGATTTCGCAGGCGACCGGCCTTGCCAGGCGCCGCATCGGCGACGACGCGGTCGCCGTGCTGCAATCGCACGACTGGCCGGGCAATGTGCGCCAGCTCCGCAACAATGTCGAACGTCTGATGATTCTCGCCGGCGGCGATCCCGACGCGGTCATCACGGCCAACATGCTCCCCCCCGATGTCGGCTCGATGGTGCCGACCATGCCGCGCGGCAATGGCGGCGAGCACCTGATGGGCATGCCCTTGCGCGAGGCGCGTGAAGCCTTCGAGCGTGAGTATCTACGCGCCCAGATCAGCCGGTTCGGCGGGAACATCTCGCGGACGGCCGAATTTGTCGGCATGGAACGCTCGGCGCTGCACCGCAAGCTCAAAGCGCTGGGCATGGACTGAGCCGCTCCGATGTCGCGCGTCGTCTATGTCAACGGCCGCTACCGGCCGTGCCGTCAAGCCATGGTCAATGTGGAGGACCGCGGCTACCAGTTCAGCGACGGCGCCTATGAAGTCTGCGAAGTGTTCGGCGGCCGGCTCGTTGACGAGCGGCGCCACATGGCCCGGCTGCAGCGCTCGCTCGGCGAGCTGCGCATTGCCCTGCCGATGCCGCTGTCCGCCCTGAGCGTCGTCCTGCATGAGATCGTACGGCGAAACCGTGTCCGTGACGGCCTCGCCTATGTCCAGGTCACGCGCGGGGTCGCCAAGCGCGAGCACGCTTTTCCACCGCCCGATACCATTCCCGCTATCGTCGTATCGGCCCGCCGAATCGACCGCGCGCAGAGCGAGCGGACGGCGCAGGCCGGCATTGCCATCATCACTATGCCGGAAATGCGGTGGGCGCGGGTCGACATCAAGTCGGTCTCCCTGTTGCCCAATGTGCTTGCCCGGCAGGCCGCCCGCGAGCAGGGCGCGCGCGAAGCCTGGTTCGTCGATCGCGACGGTTTCGTCACCGAAGGGGCCGCCTCGAACGCCTGGATCGTTACCGCCGAGGGCAGGGTGGTGACCCGACCGGTCGGAGATGAGATTCTGCGCGGCATTTCCCGCGAGGTCGTCAAAGAAACGCTGACAGACCTTGACCTTGCGTTCGACGAGCGCCCGTTCACGGTGGCCGAGGCGCTCGCCGCGCGCGAGGCCTTCGCAACCGCAGCAAGCCTCCTGGTGATGCCGGTCGTGCGCATTGACGGGCATCCAATCGGCGCGGGCAAGCCCGGACCGGTCGCTATCGCATTGCGACAGAGATTTCACCGCCATGCCGAGTTCTCCTAATACCGAAAAGTGATCGCCGCGCCCTGTGGCCGTGTTTGGCGGGGGCTTGCGCTCACTGTAACGGTGCCATCTAATGCTACAGCCCAGGCTGGTCGGCGCCGTCACCGGGAGACGCCGCCGACCGGCACCAAAAGAAACACTCTCGCGAAAGGGCCCGCGAGCAAAACGGAACAACACGAATGGCGGCCGATCGGTCACAAAACCTACAAGACACCTTCCTCAACTATGTCCGTAAGAACAAAACGCCGCTCACGATCTTTCTCGTGAACGGCGTCAAGTTGCAGGGCGTGGTGACCTGGTTCGATAATTTCTGCGTGCTGCTGCGGCGGGACGGGCACTCCCAGCTCGTCTACAAGCATGCGATCTCGACCATCATGCCGGGTCACCCGATCCAGTTGTTCGAAGGCGCGGAAGAAGCAGCGGAAAAGGTCTGATTGGAGCCGCGTAGTCGCACCGCTCAAGCTGGACCGCTGAGCCCGGCGGCGGGCGCAGGCATTTGCCGTGCGCTGGTCGTCGGACCTTACCTGCGCGCTCCGCCCGCCTCGACGGCGCGGCGGGGGGAGGAGCCGTCTCGCGCGCCGCAGGCCCGCCTCGATGAGGCGGCCGGGCTTGCGCGTGCGATCGGCCTCGATGTCGTTCATGCCGGCGTCGTGACGCTCACGGCGATTCGTCCTGCGACGTTTCTCGGCAAGGGCAAGGTCGACGAGATTGCAGGTCTGGTGAAGAGCCTGGAGGCGGGCCTCGTCGTGATGGATTGCGCGCTTTCGCCGGTTCAGCAGCGCAATCTCGAACAGGCGTGGAACGCCAAGGTGGTCGACCGCACCGGGCTGATTCTCGAGATCTTCGGCCGGCGCGCGGCGACGCGCGAGGGCACGCTGCAGGTCGAGCTTGCGCACCTGACCTATCAGCGCAGCCGGCTGGTGCGCTCCTGGACCCATCTCGAGCGCCAGCGCGGCGGCTTCGGCTTTCTCGGCGGGCCGGGCGAGACCCAGCTCGAGGCCGATCGCCGGATGATCGCCGAGCGCATTGCCAAGATCGAGCGCGAGCTCGAAGGGGTCAGACGCACCCGCGGCCTCCACCGCAAGAGCCGCAAGCGCATGCCCTATCCGATCGTCGCGCTGGTCGGCTACACCAATGCCGGCAAGTCGACGCTGTTCAACCGCCTGACCCGGGCCGGCGTCTTGTCGACCGACATGCTGTTTGCGACCCTCGATCCGACGCTGCGCGCGGTCGATCTGCCGCACGGCGCACGGGTGATCCTGTCCGACACCGTCGGTTTCATCTCAGACCTTCCGACCATGCTGGTCGCCGCCTTCCGCGCGACGCTCGAAGAGGTGATCGAGGCCGACCTGATCCTGCATGTGCGCGACGTCTCGCATGGCGATACGCAGGCGCAATCGCGCGATGTCGAGGCGGTGCTGAGCGAGCTCGGCGTCGAACCGGAGGACGGACGAATCATCGAAGTGTGGAACAAGATCGACCTGCTCGACGCCGGCGAGCGTGAGCGACTGGCGAATCTCGCTTTGCGGCAGGGCGCCGAGCAACGGCCGATGCTGGCTTCGGCGGTGAGCGGAGAGGGGACCGACGCCCTCATGGCGACGATCGAAACTTATATCGCGCGCTCGCGCGCGACGCTCACGGTCGACCTTGCGGCCGCCGACGGCGCTGCGCTGAGCTGGCTCTACCGCAACACCGAGGTTCTCGACCAAACGACGAATGGCGAAGGCCGGACCACGCTGCGCATCCGCATCGATCCGACCAAGGAAGGCCTGGTGCGTTCGAAGTTCGGCCCGCATATCCGCCGAGCGCATGATCCCGAAGAGTTGGCAGACTTTCCGGACAAGATCATGTGACAAGCAGAGAATGCGTAGGGTGGGTTAGGCGCGCAGCGCCGTAACCCACCGCTAACATTGCCTCTTATCGCTGGCTGCTTCTATGGTGGGTTACGGCGCTGCGCGCCTAACCCACCCTACAAGCTCGCTCCGGTTGACCACCTTCCGTTCGTTCCCGCGAACCAAAACTCCGTTCATTCCCGCGCAAGCGGGAATCCAGTTCTTTTGTTGACTGGGTCCCCGCTTTCGCGGGGACGAACGGGTCATCGACGCCCTACTCTGTACTCTGTGAAGAAATCCTGCGCGCTTGCGTGGGGACGAACGGGTCATCCATCGGCGTCGCGGTCTTGAAGAAATCGCAGGATCCGGGATGCGAGTTCAGCCTCGTTCCGCCGCTTTCGCCGCGTTCCACAGCGCGTCCATCTCGGCAAGGCTCACCTGCTCCGGTGTCTTGCCTTGGTCTGCGAGCGCACGCTCGATGAACGAAAAACGGCGTTCGAATTTCAGGTTGGTCTCGCGCAGCGCCCGCTCGGGATCGGCGTCGAGATGGCGGGCGAGGTTGACGACGACGAACAACAGGTCGCCGACTTCGCTCGCCGCTTCATCGGTATTGCCCGCGGCGATCGCTTGCGCCACTTCGCCGGTCTCCTCGTGGATTTTGGCGAGCACGGCGGCCGGATCGTTCCAGTCGAAGCCGACGCGGCTTGCCTTCTGCTGCAGCTTAAGCGCACGGGTGAGAGCGGGCAGGGCGGCCGGCACGCCCGCAAGCGCACCTTTGTGCTCGGGCGGGGTATTCCCGTGCGCGGCCGCGCGCTCGGCCTTTTCCTCTTCCTTGATACGATGCCACAGGCCCTCGACCGCCTCGCGGGGAAGTCCGCGCGCCTCGCCGAACACATGCGGATGCCGGCGCACCAGCTTTGTCGTAATCGCCTCGACCACGGCGCCGAAATCGAACGCGCTTTGCTCCTCGGCCATGCGGGCATGGAAGACGACCTGCAGGAGCAGGTCGCCGAGCTCGTCCTTGAGGTCGACGAGATCGCCACGCGCGACCGCATCGGCGACCTCGTAGGCTTCCTCGATCGTGTAAGGGGCAATGCTCGCGAAATCCTGCTCGAGATCCCACGGGCAGCCGCTGCCGGGCGTGCGCAGCGCCGCCATGATCGCGATCAGCCGGCCAATGTCGCGGGCAGGGGTCATGCCGCGTTCCGGCAGCGCGTGATATTCATCGCCTTCATGCTCATCACCACCTCCCCGTGCTGGTTGAGCACCTCGATCAGCGTGCGGATCATCCCGCGGTCCGGCTTGGCGCGCGAGCGGCGCGCCTCCACAACGCGCAAGCGAATGCGCAACTCATCGCCCGGACGCACCGGCTGGTACCAGCGCAGCTCGTCGAGGCCCGGACTGGCGATGCTCGACGCGTTCGACAGATAGTGATCGGCATAAAGGCGCATGAACATTGCCGCGGTGTGCCAGCCGCTTGCGATCACGCCACCGAACTGGCCGCGCGCGGCCGCTTCCGGATCGGTATGCATCTCCTGCGGATCGAACCTGCGGCCGAACTCCAGAACCTCCGCCTCCGTGACCGTCGTGGGCCCGAAAACAAGCTCGATGCCGGGAACGTAATCTTCGAAATAACGGTCCTCGTTCGGCGCTGGAAAACTCGAATCGTTCATGTCCGCGATTTCTCCTCACATGTCGGCCGTCTCGGCGGACGAGAAGCCCCGAGAGATTAAGCACGGCATTAAGCACGGCGGCGTGCTCCAGGCGACCCGCACGGATGCGCCGGCACCCCGGAGAGCCAAAACAGAGACCGCGCTGCAGGGACCACGCCGGCGGGGGCCCGCTCGGATCAGGATTCTGGATCTGCGATTCGCATAAGGGATATTATGGAATATCTCTGCCGAACCTGGAGCGGCTGTGTTTCTGTCTTTTGTTCAGAGGCTTGCGGTAGATCGCCGGCGCGGTGTCGCGGCAGACCGCGTATTGAACGCCGCCGCTTACACGGCACGGCCAAGAGTATCTTGCATCTTGGATCGCCGTCGCTCACGCGGAGCGGCCGAGAAGACCGGGTCGTTGCCGCTCACGTGGCCACGACCCATCCACCGAGTCCGATGAGACGATTTCCGGCGTTGATCCCCTAGCGCCTAGCTCACGCAGGTCCGGTTGAAAGGCGGGTCGACGCCGGCGCCGTGGCGACACACGCAACGCGGCGGACGCTCCATGACCGACACCGTGACCGTGGTGATTCGATCCTTCTTGACCACGAGGTCGCACAAGAGCGCCGTCTTGCCGTCCCCGCGCGCGATCCTCAGCTGGTGGGAGCCGACCGGCATGCGCAACAGTGCCTGGCCGTTCTTGACCGGCGCGACCTTGGTCGAATCGAGGAAAAGGTTCGCTTCCGTTACCGGGGCGACGGGAACCGTCTTGATCTCGACATAGCCCATGTCCCCGTTGAGATCGCAGCCTGCCAGCGCCACTGCAGCAAGCAGCGCGCCGAAAAAAGCCCGCATCTTAAACTCCCGGCGGCTTGATTCCCCCGATGATGTTCTTGAGCTTGCCGGATGCGTTGCGGATGTCCTCAGTCAGTTGGCGGATCACGTTGAGCGCCTCGTTGGCGCGGCGGATCTGCATCAATTCATCGATGAAGTCCTCGCGCGTCTGCAGGACACGCAACAACTCGGCAAACTCTCTGCGCGCATTGTCGAGATCGGTGGTCGCCCGCTCGGTCTCGACGATGAGCCTGCGCCACTGGTCGGCGAGAAAATCCCGTTCCTCCGGCTTGAAACGCGAGCCCTGCTCGATTTCCCGGACCTTCTTGCGGGCATGCGCGAGCGCCTTGGCGCCGAGCTGCGCCACCGCGCCATTATCGGACACCGCACCAAGCATTCCGGAGACGGCACCGCGCAGTTCCTCGACCTCTTGGCGCGCTTTGCCGATGTCGGAGATCCCATCGATCGCCTTGGCGCTCTCCTCGATTTTTTTGTTGAGCTCAGGGTAGCTCTTCTTGAACTCCTCAACCTGCCGCGAGAAGTCTTCGACCGGCGTCACTGCGTCACCGCTGCGATCTTCCGCCACCGCCGGCCGGTATGCCGACGCGGTGAGCGCGAACACCGCCGCCATGAGCAAAGTGAGAACGGAGTTTCGGCGAAACCTGAGAAAAGAACCGAACATAGCGGCGCACCACGACCTTGGGATTCGATGCTGGTGTGTCTAGAGCGCGATTGCTTCAGGTCGATTCAATCGCGCTCTATTTCTCATTGTTTTGTCGCATGATCTCGTCCGAAAAGTCTGCCAACTTTTCGGGATCATGCTTCTCTTTGCTCGGTCGCATGATCTTGTCCGAAAAGTCTGCCAACTTTTCGGGATCATGC